>JBIOHX010000171.1:0-8203 GCA_044449465.1 Gemmatimonadales bacterium
CTTCTGCGCGGCGCCGATCCCGATTCCGTGATGCGCGCGCTGCGTCCCGCGGTCAACGCGTTCATCGGCGCCGCGCGACCGTTTCGCCTCTACCCGTAAACGGCTTGGCGCTCCGAGCCGTGCGCCGCGCGGAGCGGACGCGACCGTCGCGCATGGCTCTTGCAGCCCACCTGGACAGCGAACGACTACTCCCTCAAGGACAACGAGCGAATGACGACGCCAACGAGGCGATTGGCTCGCGTGCGAGCGCTGTTGACGGCGGCTGCCTGCGTTGGGCTTGCAGGCGTGGCCGCATGCGCGCCGAGACAGGTCGAAGTGCGGACGGCCGCGACGCAGGCGACGCAGGTGTCGCTCCAGGTGAACAACAACCTCGCGCAAGCGGTGAACGTGTACGTGATCTTGAGCGGCACCGACACCTTTCTGCGGCAGGTTCCGGCGAACAGCTCCGTGACCATTCCGGTGCAGGGCTTCGCGCCCGGGTCGACCGTCTCGCTTCGCGCCGTGACGATCGACGGCGGCAAGACGTACAGCCGCACCAACGTGGTGCTCTCGGGCACGTACGTGTTCCCGTTGCCGTAGCCGACATCGTCCGCGGGGGCGGCGGCACGGGTAGCGGCAAGGGCGCTGTCGCGCGCGTCGCCGGTTGCTACAAGTCCGTGGCAAGGCTACTTTTACGCCGGAGCGACGCTTCGGTCCAGATCGGCGCGTCGATCGGTCTCGCCGCGTCGGTCCGCCGTTGTTTCAGCAGCGGTCGCCGCCCATTCGGAGCCGCATGACGATCCTCCCGGACTGGCTCAAAAACGGATATCTGAAGGTTATCGATCCGGTCGCGAATTGGCTGGTCCGTCGCGGGGTCCATCCGAACACCATCACCGCCGTTGGGACGGCTTGCACCGTGGCCGGCGGAGTGATCTATGCGACGGGACACATCCGCACTGGCGGCTGGTTCCTCGGCGCGACCGCTCTGTTCGACGTCCTGGACGGCACGGTCGCGCGCCGATCGAATAAGAGCTCGACCTTCGGCGCATTTCTCGACTCGACGCTCGACCGGTTGGCCGACGGCGCGCTGCTGAGCGGCCTGGCGGTGTTCTACGCGCTCAACCCGCGTCACCACAACGTGCCGATGATGTCGGTCTGTCTCTTGGGCCTCATCGGCGCGTACATGACGTCGTACATCCGGGCGCGCGCCGAGGCGCTCGGCTTGGACGCGAAAGTAGGGATCGTGCAGCGGCCGGAGCGTATCGTGCTGCTGTCCGCCCCGCAGGCGTTCTTCGGACTCGCACTCAACGGCTGGGTGCTCGGAGTCATCATCGTGTTTCTCGCCGTGACGGCGTGGATCACGGTCGTCCAGCGGATGCAGTTCGTCTATCGACAGACGAACGCCCGCAGCGACGCGCCGCCGCTCCAACTCACGACTGAAAAAACTTTCTGGCTGCGCCGTCGCCGCACGGCCACGCGGCCTTAGAACTCGAGGAGACATCGTCTTGGCTTCGACCACCATCCGCCCTGCCGGCGGCACGCTCGGAATTCTGACGCCGGGTCTCGGCGCCGTCGCAACCACCTTCATGGCCGGCGTCGAGAGCATCCGTCGCGGGCATTCGAAACCGATCGGCTCGCTCACGCAGATGGCGACCATTCGCCTTGGAAAGCGCACCGACAACCGCTCGCCGCTGATCAAGGAGTTCGTTCCGTTGGCTGCGCTCGACGACATCGTCTTTGGCGCCTGGGACCCAATTCCCGACGACGCCTACACGGCTGCGAAATAGGCCGGAGTGCTCGAAGAGCGCGATCTCGAGCCGGTTGCCGACTTCCTCAAGCGCATCAAGCCCATGCCGGCCGTATTCGACAACAAGTACGTCACGCGGATCCACGGCGACAACGTCAAGAAGGGGAAGACCAAACGCGATCTCGCGGAGCAGTTGCGGCAGGACATGCGTGACTTCAAGGCGAAGAACAAGTGCGACCGGTTGGTGATCGTCTGGTGCGCGTCGACGGAAATCTTCATCAGGCCGGGCCCGCAGCACGCTACGTTGGCGCAGTTCGAGAAGGCGATGGAGAACAACGACGAGATGATCTCACCGGCCATGCTGTACGCGTGGGCGGCGATCATGGAAGGGGTGCCGTACTGCAACGGCGCGCCGAACCTCGCGGTCGATACGTTGGCGCTCCAGCAGCTCGCTCAGGAGAAGGGCGTTCCGATCTCGGGGAAGGATTTCAAGACCGGCCAAACCTGGATGAAGACGGTCATCGCGCCGGGGCTCAAGGCGCGCATGCTCGGGCTCGCCGGCTGGTACTCGACCAACATCCTCGGCAATCGCGACGGCGAAGTGCTCGACGACCCCGCGTCGTTCAAGACGAAGGAGGAGTCGAAGCTCAGCGTGCTGCACACGATCCTGCAGCCGGAGAGCTATCCAGATCTGTACAAGGGCTTCTCTCACGTCGTGCGCATCAACTACTACCCGCCGCGCGGCGACAACAAGGAAGGCTGGGACAACATCGACATCGTCGGGTGGATGGGGTACCCGATGCAGATCAAGGTGAATTTCCTCTGCCGCGACTCGATTCTTGCGGCTCCGATCGTGCTCGACCTGGCCCTGTTCTCGGACTTCGCGCACCGCGCCGGAATGAAGGGCATTCAGGAATGGTTAAGCTTCTATTACAAGTCGCCGATGGCCGCTCCCGGACTGCAGCCGGAACACGATCTTTTCATCCAGCAGACGAAGCTCAAGAACACGCTTCGCCATCTGATGGGTGAAGAGCAGATCACCCATCTCGGACTAGAGTACTATCAGTCGTAACCGGGATACGGGGGAAGCATGCGGCGCGGATCGCAGCGGGGCGCGGTGCTGGCGGGGTTGGCGGCGGGCATGCTCGGCACGCTCTCAGTGGTGAGCTGTGGACCGAGCGGCCCGCCCTCGCTGCATCAGTTCACATTGAGTTACGATTTCACGATTACGCCGGACGAGGCCCCACCCCGCGCGCGCGACGACATCCACTACATGGTGCGCGTGTTCGACCGAAAAACACGCGAGCCGATCGAGAACGGCGAAGGTCAGCTGTTCGCGGGTAAGCCGATCGAAGAGGACGCGCCGTCGGGGCCGCAGACCAAGACGTGGGACGGCCTCGCCTATGGCCCGGAGATTGGCATGTATCGGGCGAAGGTGAACTACGTCGTTCCTGGGCTGTGGGCGGTCGCGATCCGTTTCCGCCGCGACTCGCTTCACCCGCTCGAGCGCACCGATTGGATGCAAGACGTCATACCAGAACGCCCATCAGCGATTCCATAATGCGTCATTTCTTTCGCACGCAGCTTTCACTGGCCGATGTGTTGGCCATGGCGGATCGGTTCTTCCCGACCATCGAGATGGCGCAGAACACCACGGCGCCAAAGACCCGCACGTACGCCGGGCCGCTCGGCGCGCTCCGACTCTCGGTCCGAGCCGAGGGCGGGCACTACACGTTCGTGCAAGCCGAGACGGACCAGATGGGTGAGAGTCGGCTCGACCGGAACGTGAAGCGCTTCTTCGTGAGCCTGCACCGCGCCGAAAGTCCCACGCACGCGCTGACATCGAGCTATTGACGTTGGCATTCCTCGCCGACCGGCGAGGATGGGAGGCAGTTCCGATGGCTATCCAGCGCCGGAGTTGGTGGTCGGCACGACCTACGGCGCGACCACTCGCCACCAGCGTTGGCGTGCTCATCGCCGCGGCGGCGTTGCCGGCGGCCACGGCGTCGGCGCAGGGGGCGATAGTCGTTGGAGTGGTGCGCGATGCCGGCACTGCCCGGCCCATTCCTGGCGCCCTCATCGCCGCGCTCGACTCCTCGGGTCACGTCGTGGTACGCGTGTTGTCGAACGAGCAGGGACGGTTCGTCGTGACCCGCGGCGCGTCCGCGGCCCTGCGCGTAACCAGGATTGGATACACGCCGAGCCGGCGAGCGCTTGGGAATGATCGGCCGGCGGGGGACACGCTCATCGTCACGCTCGATCGGATCCCCGCCATGCTCGACGCCGTGCGCGTGAGCACGGGCGTCTCGTGCTCCGGCTCTGGAACAGAGGCCGCGCTGGCACTGTGGGAGCAGGCACGGGCCGGCCTCGAGGCGATGGTCGTCGCGCGCGAGACGAATCCCGCAAGCGCAGTTTCAATGACGTTCTCGAGCATCATCAACGTCGCGGACAGCGAGGTCGTCCAGCTCGTGACGCGAGAGCATGAAGGCACCGTCACTCGCCCCTTCCGGGCGCGCGCTGATCCGGCCGAATTCGCGCGTGCCGGATACGTCGAGCCGGCCGGCCGGGATTTGCGCCTGTTCTCGGCGCCCGATGCCGACATTCTGCTCGATCCGACGTTCGCGGCGAGCCACTGCTTCTCGGTCGCGACCGATCAGGTGCGGGGCCGTGCGCGGGTCGGCTTGGTTTTTCGCCCGTCGAACCACCAGTCGAGTGTAGTCGACGTTGCGGGTACCCTCTGGTTCACGGTCGATCCGCTCAGCCTCGACGAGCTCTTGTTCTCATACGTTGAGCCGCCGGGCGCCGAGGACAGTGTCCAGGCCGGCGGCAGCCTCGTGTTTCGCACGATGCCCAACGGCGTAACGTTCATTCGCGAGTGGAGCATTCGTACGCCGGCGACCGCGGTCGACGTTGGGCCCGAGATGCACCTTATCGAAGGCGCGACCGTTCGCCGGATCGGTGGAACGAGCGATCGGCCCCGTCCGCGCCTACGCGTGACGCAGTGGCGCGAGACCGGCGGGCGTGTTCTGTCGGCGGGTTGGGCCGATGGTTCGCACACTGCCGACTCGCTCGGCGGCATCATCGGCTTTGTCGAACAACGCGAGACGCACCGGGCCGCGGAGCATGTTCCGGTGGTGTTGCGGGCGACCGGCGACACGGTGTTTACCGATACCTCCGGCCTGTTCGAATTCGATCGGTTGCTGCCTGGCCGCTATGCCGTCGTGGCGCGTGATACGACGTTCGGCGAGTACACCGGCGAGGAGCCGACCGTGCTGTCGGTATTCGTGCGCGAGGGAATGCGGGCCAGCGTGATCGCGCGCGTCGCCGACCCGGACAACGCGCTGACCCGGCTCTGCCCGGCACTCGACGACGTGACGCCGCGTTCGATCCTGCTTGGCCGGGTGCGTGCCGCGCACTTTGATGCAGCCTGGGAAATAGGCGCGAGCTGGCAAGACGACTATGCCCTCGCCGGCTCGGCAGTCGGCATCAAAGCGGCGGGCAAGTCTATTCATCCCGATGCCGGCGGCCGCTACTTCGTGTGCGGCGTGGTTCGCGAGCGGCCGATCCGTCTCGGCGTGTGGCTTGGCAAACAACGTCTGCTCGACACCACTGTGATCGTCGGCAACGTGAAGGTGCAACGAGTTGATCTGGTGATGCCGCTCGGAGCCAATCGCTCTTAACTTTCAGCAATGCCGCGAACTACGACCAAGCCTGTGCGGCGGGGCCCGGCCGGCGCGACCGCGGCGTCGCCGGCGTCGCGCCTGACTCGACCACAGCTCATAGAGCTCTACTACTGGATGCGCCTCACACGCGTCCTCGAGGAGCGGCTCGTGGCGCTGTATCGACAGACGAAGGTCGTGGGCGGACTGTTCCGGTCGCTGGGGCAGGAAGCCGACGCGGTTGGCAGCGCGTACGCGCTCGAGCGCCGCGACATTCTCTCGCCGTTGATTCGCAATCTCGGCTCGATGTTGGTGAAGCGGGCGACGCCGGTCGAGATCCTCAAACAGTACATGGCCAGGGGCGACTCACCGACACGAGGACGAGAGCTCAACATCCATTTCGGCGACACGGAGCGCGGCTTCATCGGACAGATCTCGCCGCTCGGCGACATGATCCCCGTGATGGCGGGGGTCACGCTCAGCTTCAAGATGCGGCGAGAGGATCGCGTCGGCCTCGTGTACGTCGGAGACGGCGCAACGTCGACCGGCGCGTTTCATGAGGGCATCAACTTCGCCGCGGTGCAGCGCTGCCCGCTCGTCGTCGTCGTCGAGAATAACGGCTACGCGTACTCCACGCCGACCTCGCGGAAAACGGCCGCGAAGCGGTTCGTCGACAAAGCGATCGGCTACGGCGTGCCCGGCGAGCAAGCCGATGGCAACGACGTCCTCGCGGTCTACGACGTGACCAAGCGCGCGGTCGACCACGCCCGCGAGGGCGGCGGCGTGACGCTGCTCGAGCTCATGACGTATCGCCGCAAGGGGCACGCGGAGCACGACAACCAATCCTACGTCCCGCCGGGTGAGATCGAACGGTGGGAGCGCGAGAACGATCCGATCACGCGTTACGTTGCGCGGCTGCGCGATGAGTTCTCCGTCACCGCGCTCGAGTTGGAGGCGATCGACGCGCGGGTGCGTCGCGAGGTCGACGACGCGACCGACGTCGCCGAGCGATCGGGAGTGCCCGAAGCGCTGGACGCGCTCGAGGGAGTGTACGGCGAACCACCGCGCGCCGAGCGCCTCTGGTTCCGTGAAGGCGCCGACCGGGTGGTGCAATCGCACGAACGTGCCGAGGGGTGGGGGACGTACGACGGCGATCGTTCGTCGACGGAATCGCACTGATGACTGAGATCACGTATCTCGAGGCCATTCGCGAGGCGCTATTCGAGGAGATGGAACGCGACGACAATGTCTTCTGCCTTGGCGAAGACATCGCGAAGTACGGCGGCGCGTTCAAGGTGACTGACGGGCTGGCGGACCGTTTCGGAGAGGCGCGCGTGATCGATACGCCGATCTCGGAGACGGGCATCGTCGGCGCGGCGGCCGGGGCGGCGCACATGGGAATGCGGCCGGTAGTCGAGATGCAATTCATCGACTTCATCGCCAACGCGTACGACATGCTGACCAACTACGTGGCCACGGCGCGTTATCGCGCGTTTCTGCCCTGTCCGATGGTCGTGCGGGGACCGAGCGGCGGTTACGTACGCGGCGGGCCATTCCATTCGCAGAACCCGGAGGCTGGCTTCATCCACACGCCGGGCCTCAAGGTGGTCTGTCCGGCCACGGCCGCGGATGCCAAGGGCTTGATGAAATCCGCGATCCGCGACGACGATTGCGTGCTTTTCTTCGAGCACAAGTATCTGTACCGTCGGATCAAGGACGAGATGCCGGCCGGCGACCACGTCGTACCGATCGGCAAGGCGCGCGTCGTGCGCGAGGGCAGAGACCTATCCATCATCACCTATGCGGCAACGGTCTGGAAGGCGCTCGAGGCGGCGGACCAGGTCGAAAAGGAAGACGGCTTGTCGGTCGAGGTCGTCGACTTGCGGACGCTCGCGCCGCTCGACGACGACGCGATCCAGGCGACGGTGCGCAAGACGAACCGGGCCCTCGTCGTCCACGAGGATACGCGGACGGGGGGCATCGCGGGCGAGATCACGGCACGAATTACGGAACGCTCGTTTGCCTGGCTCGATGCGCCGGTGCTCCGCGTGACGGCTCATGACGTGCCGCTGCCGTACGCGCCGTCGCTCGAGGACTATGTGCTGCCGCAGGCGAGCGATATCGTGCGCGGCATCAGGGCGGTTGCGTCGTACTAGGCATGTCGACTCGTCAGGGCGAGCCGCCGGCCGGCCGGGCGCGCGACTATCTTGGTGTGGGCTGTTTTACCGTCGCCGCCGGGTTCGCGGGTGGCGGAATGATCTCGGTGCTGATCGCGAAGATCGTGGGAGCGGCGACCAAGTGCGCCTCGGAAGCGGAGACCGGGGCGCCGTGCAACTGGCTCACCTACGCGGTGTTCGGCGCGATGATTGGAGCGGTCGTGCTGCCGGTGGTATCGATCTGGTCGCTGCGTCGTGCGCGCCGTCGGGCGGCGTTGGCTGACGTCGCGGGTAACTCAGAGAACTCGAAACGAGGGTGATTCGGTGGCACGCATAGACGTCGTCATGCCTCAGATGGGCGAGTCCATCGCCGAGGGCACGCTATCGAAGTGGTTGAAGAAGGTCGGCGACCCGGTGAAGCGGGACGAGCCGATGTTCGAGATCTCGACCGATAAGGTGGACGCGGAGATTCCGTCGCCGACGACTGGCGTGCTGGCTGAGATATTGGTGACGGAGGGCCAGACGGTGCCGGTGCAGGCGGTCGTCGCCCGACTGGAGACCGACGTGTCCGCGGGGGTCGCGGCGGCGAGTGCTTTGCCGGCTCCGGCGCCCGTGGCGGCGAGTGCCGCGGCGTCGGGGAAAGGCGCCTCGAGCTCCGGTTC
>JBIOHX010000172.1:0-8110 GCA_044449465.1 Gemmatimonadales bacterium
TCCCGCAACGATTCGATCACACGATTTGAACCGCCAGCCCTCACCATGATCGATGACGCCGACCCTGCTCGAGGAAGCGCTGACCCAGTCCGTCATTGGCGCCTTCTATGACGTCCACCGCGGCCTGGGCTTCGGCTTCCGCGAACATCTCTACGGCCTCGCCCTGGAACGCGATCTCGCCGCAAAAGGCCACCGCGTCGACCGCGAAACTGCCGTAACGGTCTACTACCGCGGCGAACCACTCGGCCGCCAGTTCCTCGACATGATTGTCGACGGAAAGCTCGTCCTCGAGATCAAAGCCACCGAGCGCCTCCACCCAACCGGCACCCTCCAGCTCTTCAGCTATCTCTGCGCGACGACCATGGAAGTCGGCCTACTCCTCCACTTCGGCCGCGAACCAAAATTCTACCGCGTCGTCTACGAGAACCAATACAAACGCCACTGCCGCTAACTCAACTCGCCCTTCGTCCGTTTCTGTCCGCTTTTGTCCGCTTGTGTCGTTTTCCCATTTCGTTACGGCCCGCCCGAGGCAGTCCCCTTTCGGAAAGCCTTACTCGCCCGTCGGGCTGGCGCCGCCCGGCGTGGGCGATCGCCTGCCCCAGGTCCTGGTCGATGTGCTCGAGAAAGGCGGGATGCGTCCCGTGAAACGGATCATCCCGCCGCTCGCCGGCATTCGACTTCAAGAATGCTTGAACCCGATGCAGATCGTCGGCGTGCAGGTCGGCTACCGCCGCGATTTCAGCTTCGTCTTCCATCATATACGCTTGCCGCCGGTACCCGAAGGCACGATGTCGTATCGCGTGAGGAGCGCCCGCACGGCTGGCGCCTGATCGGCGTACGCGGCCCACACGCTGCCGCACCACGCGCCAATCGCCGCGTCGCGCGCGTCGCCCGCCGGCGCGGCGAGCACGTCGACCGCCGTCATCGCCCCGCGATCGGCGGGCAGCGCGAACGTCGGCCAGCTGCGCGACCGGCCGGCGAGCTTCATGTGCGCGCGCTGCACCTGTCGGCCAGTGAACCCGTGCTCGAGTTGCAGGCAGAGACCGGCGAGCGCGAACGCCACCCCAATCGGCTTCGTCTCCGCCGTGGCGCGCTGAGCGCCGAACGCGTCGACGACATGCTGATGCAAGAACTCGGGCGACTTATGAGACAGAGTGTACGCCGAAAGCTCGTCGTAGGCCTCGCGTTCCGTCACGGTGCGAATGGGCACGCTGAATCGGTGAGGCCGCCGCGCGGCGGCCGGCCTCAACATGCGCGCCGCCGCCGCCGGGGCGCAATGCCACACTTGACGGCGTCAGTCCCGCACCCTATTCTCTCCCCAGACATGCTCCGGGGAGCAACGATGGCCGACGATCTCGAGTTGGTGCAGGGAACCCTCGATCTGCTGGTGCTCAAGGTCCTCGCCTGGGGGCCGCACCACGGCTACGGCATCGCGGGCTGGATCAAGGGTACCTCCGGCGACGCCCTCGTCGTTGAGGACCGCGCGCTCTATCTCTCCCTCCACCGCCTCGAGGAGCGCGGGTGGGTCGGTGCCGAATGGGGTCTCTCGGCCAACAACCGGCGCGCCAAGTATTATCGTCTCACGACCGCCGGAAGAAAGCAGTTGCGCGAGCGCATCACGCGCTGGACCCGGTACGCCGACGCGGTGTCGCGCATCATCACCGCCGACGAGCCGGTGACCGCGTGACCGACTCCGGCCGTCCGCCCGGCATCCGCCGGCTCTTTCGCATCCGCGGCACACCGCGTTCCATCCGCGGCGACGTCGAAGACGAGATCCGCTTCCATATCGAGAGCCGCGTCGATGAGCTTGTAGCAGCGCGCGTCGACCCCCGAATCGCGCGCGAACAGGCCGAGCGCGAGTTCGGCGACCGCCTGTCGAGCGCGCGCGAGCTCGCCGCCGTCGACCGCCGCCGCCTCGGGCGCGAGCAGCGCGGTGAATTATTTGGATCGTTCGTTCAAGATCTCAAATATGCCTGGCGCGGACTCCTGCGGCGTCCTGCGGCCACGGCGGTCACGCTCTTCGCACTCACCGTCGGCATCGGCGCGAACGCGGTGATGTTCGGGGTCGTCGACCAGCTCATGCTGCGCCCGCCGGCGGGCGTCGCGGCGCCGAGCGCGCTGCGGCGCATCTATTTCAATGCCACCTTCGACAACGCGGCGTCGGAAAGCCCGGTGACGACCTACCGTACGATCACCGCCATGGGCCGTGTCCCGAGCTTCAGCGGCGTTGCCGCCTTTGGTTACCCGCGGGCACAGACCCTCGGGCACGGCACCGATGCCGCGAGCGTGCAGGTCCAGTTGGTCTCCGGCAACTACTTTCGCCTCCTCGGCGTCGCGCTCGAGCGCGGGCGCTCGTTCACCGACGACGATGACGCGCCAACCCACGGCGCGCCCATCGCCATCGTCAGCGACGGGTTCTGGCGCAGCGCGTTCGGCTCCGCGAACGACGTGATCGGTCGGAGAATCGAGCTTCTCGGGCGCCCGTTCACCGTCGTCGGAGTCGCGCCTCGAGGTTTCGCCGACCTCGATCGTCGGCGCGTCGACGTCTGGCTCCCCATCGCCGCCGCCGCCGGTGAATTGATCCTTCCGAACTGGCACGACAGTCCCAACAGCTTCTGGGTCCAGGCCGTCGTGCGCCTCCGCGACGGCGTGTCCCCGCAGCTTGCGGCCGCGCAGGCGGCGGCTGCCTATCGCGCCGAACACGCAACGTGGGAGGACTACTCCAACGATACGACGGCCACCGCGGTCCTCGGCCCGCTCATCGGCACGCGCTCGCCAACGGGCGTGAGCCCCGTGGCCAAGGTTTCACTCTGGCTCATGGGCGTGTCGCTCATCGTGTTCCTCATCGCTTGCGCCAACGTCGCCAACCTGCTCATCGCCCGCACCGTCGATCGCCGACGCGAGATCGCCGTTCGACTCGCGCTCGGCGTCAACCGCGGCCGGTTGGCTCGGCAGCTCCTGACCGAATCGGCGCTCATCGCCGCGATCGCGGCAGCGCTCGCCCTCATCGGCGCGCACTTCGGCGCGCAGCTCGTCGAGCATGTGCTGCTCCCCGGCATCGTGTGGACCGGGAGTGTGCTCGACGCGCGCGTGCTCGCATTCACCCTCGCCGCGATGGTGGCGTGCGTCCTCCTCTGCGGCTTGGCCCCCGCCATTCACGCCGCACGCCAGAACGTTGGTGACGCGCTCAAGACTGCGTCGCGACAAGTGGCCGGTAGCCGCGGTGTCGCCCGCGCGACGCTGCTCGTAGTTCAGGCGGCATTGTCGGTGCTTCTACTCATCGGTGCAGGCCTGTTCGTCAAAAGCCTTCGAAACGTGGCGCACCGCGACGTCGGTATCACCTTCGATCGCGTGCTCCTCGTTACGATGAAACTCTCCAAGGCCTCCTTCCCACCGGCGGTACAGAGTCAGCTCTACGCCGCAGCCGTCGAACGCGCGCGTGCCATTCCAGGTGTGGCCCACGCCGTCGCGATCGCCAAGGCCGTCCCGCTTCGGTCGGCCATGGCCATCTCGCTCACCGTTCCCACGCTCGAACGCTCGCCGGAGCTGGCTGGAGGCGGGCCCTACGTCGGCGTCGTGCCGGGCGACTTCTTTGCGACGGTCGGCGCGCGGATCGTCGCCGGTCGTGCTTTCACATCGGCGGAGAGCCGCGTGCCTTCGCGCGTGGCCATCGTGAATCAGATCGTTGCTGACGCCTATTGGCCCGGCCGAAATCCCGTCGGCGCCTGCGTTCGGCTCAAGAAGGATTCCACCTGCACGACCATCGTCGGCGTCGCCCAGAACGTCATGATGTTCGGCATCGTCAACGACGACCGAGCCATGATCTATGTGCCGCCGAGCCATCCGTCGTTTGGCAGCGATACGCCGAGCGCGATCCTCGTCCGCACGTCGATCGATCCCGGCCTCATCGCTCCACTCGTGCGCCGCGAGATTCAGAGTCTCTCGACGGCAATGCCGTTCGTCGAAGCGTCGTCGTACGCCGACCTTGTCGCCCCCCAGCTTCAACCCTGGCGCCTCGGTGCCACGATGTTCACCGTCTTCGGCGCGATCGCCTTACTCATCGCCGGCATTGGCTTGTACAGCGTGCTCGCCTATTGGGTGTCGCAGCGACAGCACGAGATCGGCGTGCGCATGGCGCTCGGCGCGCGTCGTGCCGACATCGTGCGCCTGACCGCCGTGCAGGCGTCGCGTGCGGTGGCGGTCGGACTCGCCCTCGGCGCCATCGTGGCCGCTCTGTCGTCGCGCTGGATCGGACCGATGCTCTACGACACGTCGCCGCGCGATCCCTCGGTTTACATCTGGGCGGCCGCGGTGTTGGGCGCCGCGGCCCTCGTCGCCTGCGTCATCCCCGCCCGTCGTTCGGCCGCGGTCGATCCCGCCACCGCGCTGCGCGCTGACTGAGCATCCGCCAACTCGAGCAAACGCTCTTACCATCCCGTGGGTCTAACCGGGATCACGGAGACTTTGATGCCGATTCGTCGTCTCGCTATCGCCTTCGCCGCGGCGATCGTCGCCGCGCCCGCGGCTGGCGCACAGGCCCCTGTTGTCCGCCCCGAGGTCATTCAGGGCCACGCCACCACCGATGGCAACCTTCCGCTTCCCGACGCGGCCGTCGTCGTCACCATGGCGCCAGATCGTCTCACCTTCCAGGCGCGGACGGACTCGACCGGCTTCTATAGACTCGCCATCAGGAACGGCACCGGCGACTATCTCGTGCACGTCGGCAAGATCGGCTACACCGAATTCCGCAAGCGCGTCAGTCGCGTCGGCGCGGACACCGTGTACACGGTCGACGCCAGGCTGCCGGCGATCGCACAGAAGCTCAACGCCGTGCAGGTACAGGCGCAAAAGCTCAAGCCGCAGCGTGGGCCGGACTTCGGCGCCGAGGTCGGATCGTCCGAGCGCTTCAGCGATGGCGTGAACGGCGCGCTCTCGCCCGACGTCGCCGGCGATCTCGCATCGCTCGCGGCCACCGTGCCGGGCATCTCGACGGTCACCGGCGGCATCTCTGCGCTCGGCCTCGGCCCCGGCGCCAACAACACGACGCTCAACGGCATGGCCTTCCCCGGCGCCGACGTGCCGCGCGACGCCAACGTGCGCACGCGCGTCACCCTCTCGACGTACGATCCCGCGCGCGGCTGGTTCTCGGGCGCGCAGACGGCGGTCGAGCTGTCGGGCGGAAACCTCTTCACGTCGCGCCGCGGACATCTGACGCTCGACGCGCCGGCGCTCGAGTACACCGACCCCATCTCCCGGCGGCTCGGCGGACAGATCACGAACTTCAACGCGAGCCTCGGCACTAACGGCTCGATGTCCGACGACGACAACTACTTCTATAACTACGCCGTTCAGGGCGGGCGGAGCAGCGCCGACGTCACGTCGCTGCTCACCGCCGATCCGCTCCTTCTCGAGCACGCCGGCGTATCGCCGGACTCGGTCCAGCGCCTGCGCACCCTGCTCACCGGCGCCAATGTGCCGCTCGCCGGCTCGGTCGCGTCGCCCAACCGCATCAACGACAACCTGTCGGCCATCGCGCGCTTCGACCACGCCCCCTACGATTGGAAGAACCTCAAGCCCTCCAAGACGACCGAAGCGCTGACGCTGTACGCCAAGGGCTCGCGGTCGCAGGCGACGTCCCTCGGCCCCACGGCGACCCCGAGTCACGGCGGCGACAGTTGGCAGGGCATCGGCATGATTCAAGGAATCTATTCAACATTCGTTCACGACGATTATCTCGCCGAAGGGCGGAGCGGGTTCAGCTACTCGGAGAATCACGTCGCACCGTATCTGCGCCTGCCCGACGGCCGCGTGCTCGTCACGTCGACCTTCCCGGACGCCGCCAGCGGCACCACGAATCTCGCGTTCGGCGGAAACTCCGCCCTCACGAGCGACATCCGGCAGTGGACCTGGGAGAACATCGGCTCCCTGTCGGCCTATACATCGTCGGCCAAGCCGCACCGGCTGAAGTTCGATAGCGACGTGCGGCTCGACGGCTTCTCGCAGGATCTCGCCACCAACCAGTTAGGGACTTTCGCCTTCAATTCCCTGAGCGACCTCCAGGCCGGCCGGCCGGCGTCCTATACGAGAACGCTCAACGACCCGACCCGCACGGGCAGCGAGTGGAACGCCTTCATGTCGGCGGGCGACATGTGGCGTGTGTCGCCCACCTTCCAGTTGCTTGGCGGCGTGCGACTCGAGGGCAACCGGTTCAACGGCGCGCCGGGCTACAATCCGGCCGTCGACCAAGCCTTCGGGCTGCGCACCGATCACTCGCCCGATACTTGGGGCCTGAGCCCGCGCCTCGGCTTCACCTGGCTGCGCCGTCCGGGCGGGCAGGGCATCATGTTCAACCCCGTCGGGCAATTCATCCTCAACCCCACGATGTACGTGCGCGGCGGCATCGGCGAGTTCCGCAACATGCTCCCCGCGTCGCTCCTCTCGGCGGCCGCTGTCTCGACCGGCCTGCCCAACGGCATCGAGCGCATCACCTGCCTGGGTGCCGCCGCTCCCACGCCGGATTGGTCTGCCTTCGAGGCCGATCCGTCGAGCATTCCCACGAGCTGCGTATCCGGCGTGCCCAATCCAGTGTTCACCGACGCCGCGCCATCGGTGCAGCTATTCGATCCGGGCTACACGGCCGGTAAGAGCTGGCGCGGCAATCTGTCCGTGTCCACCAACGTCTGGAAGCTCGTCACGTCGGTCGAAGGCGTGTACGCGCTCAACTTGAATCAGCCGGGCATCATGGACCTGAACTTCCGCGGCGTGCCGCAATTCACCGTCGCCGGCGAGGGGCGCCCGGTGTTCGTGCCCGCCAGCGCCATCGACGCCACCACCGGCGGCGTGTCGAACGTGCCCGCGCGCCTCGATCAGACCTTCGGCCGCGTCACCGACAATGTCTCCGACCTGCGCTCGCGCACCGCGCAGCTCACGGCGACGGCGTCGACGCAGACCAACCTGTTCGCGACCTTCTTCTATTCGTCGCTCTCTTACACGCTGGCCGACAATCGCGCGCAGCATCGGGGTTTCGACGGCGCCACGTTCGACGCGCCGACGAGCCTCGATTGGAGCCGTGGCGACTTCGACATTCGGCATTCGTTCCTGCTCAGCTTTGGCATGTCGAAGTCAGGCTTCACCCTCTCGGGGCTCGGCCGCCTCTCATCGGGCGTCCCGTTCACGCCCATCGTCGGCTCCGACGTGAACGGCGACGGCTTCGCCAACGACCGCGCCTTCATCTTCAATCCCGCGTCGGTGAACGATCCAAAGTTCGCCGCGGCGCTCAACACGCTCCTCGGCACGACGTCGGGTTCAGTGCACGACTGCCTCGAGCGGCAACTGGGAACGCCGGCGGCGCGCAACAGTTGCGAGGGCCCGTGGACGACGTCGCTCAATGCGCAGTTGAGCGTGAGCGGCTCGCGCCTGCATCTGCCCAAGTCGGTGGGCAGCGTGTCGCTCAATCTCACCAACCCGCTCGGCGGGCTCGATCAGCTGCTGCACGGCAGCGATCGTCTGCGCGGTTGGGGCACGCAGCCGTTCGCCGATCCGGTGCTCTACAACGTCCGCGGCTTCGACGCGTCGTCCAGTCGATTCCTTTACGACGTGAATCCGCGTTTCGGCACGACGAGCCCGGCGCTGAACACACTGCGTGCGCCCTTCCGGCTGACGCTCGATGTGTCGATGAACCTCGGACGCCCGGCCACCGAGCAGCAACTCGAGCGCTGGCTCGATCCGGGGCGCGCCGGACACCCGGGCAGCAAGCTCACGGTTGACGAGCTCGAGAAGCGCTACGTGCGCACGGTGCTCGATCCCTTCGGCCCGATCGTCAGCCAGTCTGATTCGCTGCTCCTCACCACGACGCAGCTCGACGCGGTACGCGCGGCGCAGAAACGCTGGCAGGACATGATGAACGCGCACTGGAACAAGCTCGCGACTTATCTCGCGATGCTGCCCGACGCCTACGACGTCGCCGACGCCTACAAGCATCAGGAAGACGCGAGCGATGAGGGCTGGGCCCTCTCCTGGCAGAGCGTGCACGACGAGCTGCCCAAGATTCTCACCCCGGTGCAGCTTAAAATTCTGCCCTACCCGGCGTCGATGCTCTGGCAGTCTGCCA
>JBIOHX010000173.1:0-8108 GCA_044449465.1 Gemmatimonadales bacterium
CGATCGAGCGCACCAGCTGGCCAACGCGATTGATGCTGTCCCTCGGCGCTGGCCTCTACGAGGAGCTGTTCTTTCGTGTGTTGCTCGTAGGCGGCTTGGCCGCGGGCGCGCGCATCGTGCTGGGACTGGGGCAGAGGGCAGGGGGCGTGCTCGCCGCCACGGTCGGTGCGCTCGTTTTCGCCGCGTTCCACTACATAGGACCGTACGGCGACCCGCTCCAGCTCCAATCGTTCGTGTTTCGCACGCTCAGCGGCCTCGCGTTCAGCGGATTGTATCTCCTCCGCGGCTTCGGGATCACCGCCTGGACTCACGCGCTGTACGATGCCATGCTGCTGCTCGCCTAGCGCTTAGCTGGAGCGGCGTTCAGAGCGCCGCCGCGAGAGCCTCGATCACCTGGCTGACGGTTTGGACGTCGTGGATGCCGCCGACGCTCTTTCCCGCTTGCCAGTACTCCTTGGCGCCAGCGGAGGTCAACGAGGACTTCTTGAGGCGGCGGAGCGACGTGAGCGCGTAGAGGGTTCGCATCCAGTGCTTCATTCGGCGGTGACGGAGCATGTAGCGTGCGACGGGGTTGGCCCGCGTGCCCAGGTGCCTGACGTAGTCGTTGTTGATGACCGCGACGGGCACGCCGGTCAGGCGCTCGGTGAGAACGATGTCCTCCGGCGCGGCGTCGACGATCGCCTGCTTGTAGTCCGCGTGGGCGCGGCACTCGACGGTGGCTATGAACCGGGTGCCCATTTGCACGCCCGCGTAGCCGAGGTCCATCATTCGCCGGAAGGTCGCCGGGTCGCCAACGCCGCCGGCGCAGATGACAGGCAGGCCGAGGTCGCGCACGTCGTCGAGCAACCGCTCAGGTGACAGGCCGCCGGCGTGCCCTCCTGCCACGTTGTTGACCGCGATCAGTCCGTGAACCCCGCCGGCGATCGCTTTGAGCGCCCACTTACGCTCCGTGACGTCGTGGTAGACGATGCCACCGACAGACGCGACGCGGTCGACCACCCATCGCGGGTTGCCCAGCGAGGTCACGAAGAATCGGACTCCCTCCTCGAGCGAGATGTCGATCCATCGCTCGAGTCGCTCGCGGTACATCTTCGACGACTGCTCGATGAGCGCGTTCATGCCAAAAGGGCGCGACGTCGTGCGCTTGATGAGCCGCAGCCCTTCGCGGAATTCGTGTCCGTAGACGTAGGTCATCGAGACCGGTTGCACGACGCCGATGGCACCGGCTTCCGACGCGGCCGCGACGAGCTCCGGGTTCGAGCAGGGATACATCGCCCCGCAGATGATCGGGAGCTCTATGCCGACTTGACGAGTGAACTCCGTGGGTCGAGGCGTCATGCGGAGATCACGAGCGCAGAAACACGGCCGAAAATCGCCAAGAATGTCATGTGGAAACGGATCTGCTCAGGTGCTCGACATGAACACCGTCATTTCGTTGATGATCAACTGCTTGTCTCGATGTCACAAATAATCCTTCGTCATGTTCAGTCGCGTTCGGGCCCCGCGGATCCAGCACCGAGCCACGTCGGACCTGCGGCGAGCTACCCACCCAACCATTGCGTCGGCCCTGCCAGAAAATGCAGAGCGGGGCGGCCCGATTCGGATGGCCCGCCCCGCTCGCTCACGTCCAATTCCAACTTCCTGCGGTCACGGCTTGACTAGCGACGTCCCGTACTTCGCGTTGATCACCGACACTAATGAATCCGCGATCAGCACGTGCGCCGCCGCTGACGGGTGAACGCCGTCCAATGAGAAGTACTGCCCGAATGGCTGCGTCGTGCTCGTGAGGTTCGGGAATATTGGAACGCTTCCGTTGGCCCTGAGGCCGGCCAGTAGCGGGTTTGGATCGAAGAACGCGAAGCCGATGCTGTCTGCCTTCGCCTTGATGTAGGCATTGTAGCTGTTGATCAATCCCGTGAGCGACGCGTTCTCCGTAGGGTCCAGCACCAGGAAGTCGCCAAGGTCCGTCTGGCCGCCGCCGGAGATCGGCGAGCAGAAGATCGTCCCCGGAAATCCCGCGGGCCGGGCTCGAATTGCCGCGAGATACTGGAAATCAATCAACGCGCCGAGCCCTGTCCCGGCGCATGTCACCGGGTCTAGCGCCACCGCTCGACCGGCCACCTGCGCCGCCGCCCCTAGTACCGTCGGGTTGACGAATGCCGCCGCCGGAATCATCAGCGGCACGTTTGGAACCTGTGCCACGGCGATCAGCACCCCCTTGAGGTTCGGCGCGCTGTCCAACAAGGCCTTCACGATGGTCGCGTAATTCCGCTGGAAGTTGATGAACGGCGTCGCCGTCGCGATCAACCCGCTCGTTCCGGGCCCGAGGACGTCGTTGTTGCCGATCCATATGGATGCGAAAGTCGGCTTCGCGTCGAGCGCCTTCTGGACCATCGTCCTGCCGCCGAGGAAGAGTTCCGTGAGCGCGCTCGCCGCCGGGCCCACCGGCGCCGTCGGATCGAAGCTCGTCACGCCTGGAACTGCCACGTTGTTGAGCACCGCGGTAACCGACGGCAGGCTACGGAACGCGCAAGTCGTGCCCGTGGAAGCCGGCTGACCGCTGAGCGTGACGCGTGATTGGGTCAGCAGATTGTTCACCGGCGGCGGACACCCGGGCATCGAGAGCGACGGGTATGCGAACCGCGTGTGCATCGCGGCCGCCAGGAGCACCGCGTAGCTCTGCTTCTGCGTCGAGTCGTTGATACCGCCCGACTGATAGCCGGCCGTGATGCTGTTGCCTAGCGCCACGTAGCTCTGGAAAATCGAGCTCGCGGGCGCCGGCTCGACGAGGCTGTTGTTGTCGCTAGTGCACGCGAAAGCGACGGCGGTCGCGCCCAGCAGGAGGGCGCAGCGAATCACTGCGTTCGAACGAGACATCCGTTGTTCTCCTGAATTGGGTTAGAACCCGGCTTTGAGCGTGATCGAAAAGACGTTGGCAGACAAGTCGAACACGCCGGTGTTGAGCTGGTCGGCCGTGAGGTTGGTATTGACCGTCGTCGTACGCGGCACGATGCGTCCGCGCGCGCCCGGCGTCGACACGTGGGCGAACGACGCGTCGAGGGTCCAACGTGACATGAGCGGCACCCCAGCGCCCAGCGTCCAGTAGTTGCGGTCCTGCTCGGGCAAGAGCGGAGTCACTGTTTCGCGCGGAGCCGCGCTCGCCACACCGACGAAGCCCGCGCGCAGCTTCCATCCATCGGTCGGAATCGTGTATTCAGCACCAAGCCGGATGGCCGACGAGTTGTTGTAGTTCTCGATCAACGTGCTGTTGAGCGTGCTGTTGCTGAACGCAATCGGCAGCGTGCTGAACTGCTTCCACCCGACCCACGCGTAGTCTGCCTCGAGCAGCCAATCCTTGTAGCCCGAATACGCGATGCCCGCCTGGATCTGCGCTGGGTGCACGATTGTGGTCGAAGCGCTCTGGCTCACCAGCAGGCCGCCCGAACGAAACTGGGGCGCGACGACGGAATCGATCGGAGTGAAGGCGACGAGCGGCGCCTGAAGCGTACCGCCCACGATCAGGCCGGTCGGCACCTGCGTGAAGGTCGCGTCGGCGCCGTCGTACTTCACGTCGAGCGCCGACAGGAACCGGAGGCCGACACTCCACTCGGGCGTCGGGCGCCCGGAAATACCAACTTGAACGCCCCACGCGCTTCCGGTGCCTTTGATCCGGCCTTGAGCGAACTCGGTCCCCGACGCGATGCCAAGCTGGCCGAACGTTGGTCCGCCGCGAGACGTGACCTGCGTCGACAGATCAACGGCCTGAATCAGCTCGACCGACGAATGGCCGTAGACCGGCCCGCCGCCGATCGACCATTTGGGGTTGATCTGCCAGGCGACGTTGGGCTGCACATAAAAGGTCTGGATCGACGCCTTCTGCGCCTCGAACCGTCCCGGAAAATCGGGCTGCCACTGCGAGGTCAGGCCGTACGGCACGTAGAACCCGAGTCCCCAGGCGAACCGGCTCGAAGGCGCGTGGTAGATGATGAACGCGTGGGGCACCCACGAACTTGGCGCGTTCGAATTGAACCGCCGGCCCGTCGAGTCCTGGCGAAAACTCCCGTTGACCGCGATCGACGCAACCCCGGCGCTTACGTTCCATCCATCGAGCCAGGTCGCTGCCGCCGGGTTCCAGTAGATTGTCGAAGCGTCGCGACAAGGTGACGCCGTGGTCGCGAAGCCGCGCGCCACCGCGCATGACCCGATTTCGTTCAAGCCGAACGCCTGGGCGCCGAGTGCGGCGGGCATTGCGGCGACGCCGGCCAGGAGCCACAACCGTCCAGCACGGAGAACTTTCATCTGCATCCTCCCGATGATGGGCCAGCGCGCATATGCGCTCGCCAAGTGAATCAGCGCGTTCGAGCACGGCGTCGTACATCGGACGCTGCGGGTCGATCAGACGGGATGGAGCTCGATCGAGCCGCGATGCCGCGGACTGAAGCGGCAGAAATATAGGCCGAGGTTGGCAGACTGTCGCCATGAGTTTACTGACGCGCGGGCGCCCAAGGGACCTCCACCCAATCTTATAGTCTGAGCCCAGACTGATGCGAACTGTGTCCTCGATGACAGGCAACCGGCCCGAAGGCGTTACGATCCGCGGACGCGCGACCCCGGCGAGCGCCCGGGTGCTGACGACTGACGCGCTCGACTTCGTCGCGGCGCTGCACCGCAAGCTGAACCCGCGGCGCCAACACTTGCTGGCGCGCCGCGCGGCGCGCCGCGAGCGCCTCCAGGCGGGCGAGCCACTCGGATTTCTCGCCGACACGGCGCACATACGCGCGGGTGATTGGCGCACGGCCGCGGCACCGCTGGACCTCGATGACCGGCGCGTCGAGATCACGGGCCCGGTCGATCGGAAAATGATGATCAACGCGCTCAATTCCGGCGCGCGCGTGTTCATGGCCGACTTCGAGGATTCGCTGTCGCCGACGTGGAGCAACGTGGTCGATGGCCAGCGAAATCTCATCGACGCCGTTCGACGCGAGCTCTCGCTCGAGGCTCCGGATGGGAAACGCTACCGATTGACCGACACGTTGGCGACGATGGTCGTTCGACCGCGCGGCTGGCATCTCGTCGACGCCCACGTCGAGATCGACGGCGCCCCGATCTCGGCGAGCCTATTCGATTTCGGTCTGTATTTTTTTCATAACGCGCGAGAGCTGCTGTCGCGCGGCTCAGGGCCGTACTTCTATCTACCGAAGCTCGAGAACCATTTCGAGGCGCGCCTGTGGAACGACGCGTTCGTTTTCGCGCAGCAGGCGCTCGGCGTTCCGGCGGGATCGATTCGCGCCACCGTGCTGATCGAGACGATCCTCGCCGCGTACGAGTTGGACGAGATTCTCTACGAGCTCCGCGACCACGTCGCGGGGCTCAACGCCGGTCGCTGGGACTACCTGTTCAGCATCATCAAGCTGTTCCGCACGCGCGCCGAGCGCCTATTGCCCGATCGCGCCCGATTGACGATGACCGTTCCGTTCATGCGGGCGTATACCCGGCTCCTCGTCGAAACCTGCCATCGTCGCGGTGCGCATGCGATCGGCGGCATGGCGGCGTTCATCCCCAGCCGCCGCGACGCCGAGGTGAATGCGCGGGCGCTGGCCGCCGTGCGCGAGGACAAAGAGCGCGAGGCCGGCGACGGGTTTGACGGCACCTGGGTGGCGCACCCTGACCTCGTTCCCGTCGCGCGCGAGGTGTTTGATCGCGCACTCGGCGCGCGTCCCAATCAGAAGGGTCGACGGGCCGAGGCCGGCGCGCCGTCGGTTGACGCAGCGAGCCTGGTGGATCTCACGGTGCCGAACGCCGCCGTGACGCTCGCCGGCGTCGAGACGAACGTCGACGTGGCGCTGCAATACCTCGAGTCCTGGCTGCGCGGTCAGGGCGCGGCGGCGATTCACAACCTCATGGAAGACGCGGCGACAGCGGAGATCTGTCGTTCGCAGCTGTGGCAATGGGTGCGGCATGAGGCGGTGATCGCCGACGACGGGACGATGAGCGCGGCGGGCTACCGGGACGTGCGCGACCGCGTCCTGTCGGCGCTCCGCCAGACCGCCGAGCCAGGCGCGCGATGGACCGAGGCCGCCGCCCTGCTCGATCTGCTCGTGGTCGGTGATTTCCAGGAGTTCTTGACGCTGCCGGGCTACGACCTGCTCGTGAGCACCGAGTGACTCGTCGTCGGTTTCCTCGCTAGCGCCCGATCACGACTCCAGCGTACGCGCGCACCCTGTGTCTGAGCGGGGCGTCCAGTGATTCACCGACGCCGATCTGGACGCGGGCCGCGGGCGTGCCGGCAATTGGAACCGCCGCCGTCGACTCCGTCCATTCGACGCCGACGACCCGGTTCCAGCTTTGAAAACGCCCGTCGGTTCCTGCGGTCGAACCGCCCCACCAGTAGAATGACAGTGGATTGCCGATGAGGGTGGCGTTATATGTAAAAGCAGTTGAGCCAACACGAATACCGACTGGCAGCGCCGGCATCGGGATGCGCTGCGAGAGGAGCGCCGCGTCCACGAGGGCCGACGGATTGCCGCCTAGCGCGATCTGCTCGAACGGAGCGGCGCCGCTCGACACGGAGCCGTACGTCGCCGTGGCGCGAACGGGAACGACCGAGGAACCGGTGAGGGCGACCGACGCGGATGCCAGTGCGCGCTGGAACGGCGCGTCGAACGAGCGCCCCGCCGAAAGGTCGGAGCTCAGCGCTTCGCTGAGGCTCGCGCCGGCGCCGCGCTGCAGCCACGTTGCCGAGGCAGCGGCGAAGCCGAGCGAGCGGCTCGCCGCCGCTGGTGACGGATCAGCGAGCGATCGCGCTCGCGCAACGCTGCCGCCGATGCGCGCCCTCGCCGCCCACGTGTCGTAGCTCCAGTCCCCTGTGAGCGCGGCTTCGCCTCCGGCGAGTGTGGCGTCGAGCAACGCAGCGCCCGGAACCGGCGTCCGTGAGCCACTAGGGCGCTCGACCGCGTCGAAGGCCCGCAGCTCGAGCGCCGGCCGCGAGCCCCGCCAATCGACGCTGGCGTTGCCACCGCGCCAGGCCGCCCGATCGCCGTACGCGGCGTTCACCAAGAGCTGGCTCCGTCCAATCAGGTCCATCGACACGAGTGCGAGCGCGGCGCTCGCGCCGTCGGCATCGACTTCGGGTTGGGGAAGCCAGCGGAACGAGCGCGGCCCCAGGCCAAAGCCTCGCGGCGGCGAGACCTCGCTCGAGTCGAACGTCGTCGCCATGGCGGGCGGCTCAGGTGCGGCAGGCGACAGCGCCGAAGACAGCGCAAGCGCCGACGTGGCCGCCGCCGAGGCGGACGGTTCGATGCGGCGGAGATCGTAGCCGCGCGAATAGAGCGAGAGAAACCAAATCGATCCGTCCGTGCGATTGATCGCCGGCGCGACGGCGGCGCCCGTGACGCTCGTCAGACGTCGCCAGGCCGACCCGAGCGACATGTCCAGCTGGTATAGGTTCGCAACGCCGCCGCGGTCGCTCACGGCGATCACCAAACCGTTGGTGCGCCAGTCGGCATCATACCAGTTGGCGGTGCTGTCAGTCGAAACATCGAATGACACTTCTCCGGCAATTGGAGCCAGGCGAACTTGCCATTTGCCGCCGCGACTCGTCGCCACCACGAAGTGCGTGCCGTCGGGCGACACGCGTGGGCGATAGTACGTGACGGTCGGACTTCCGGAGAGCAGTGTGCGCACAGCGCCAGACGCGAGATCGACGGCGACGACGTCGCACCAGCCGCCGCGACAACGCGTGGCGATCGCCGAGCGCCCGTCGGGCGTCGGATCGGCGTCGCGCACTGACGCGCCATGGGTCACGCGTCGCACGGAGCGCCGCGGCGGATCCCAGAGGTACAGATCGGTGGGGGGGGGGGGGAGGGCGGCGGGGCCGCGGGGCCCGGGGCGCCCGCCCCCGGGCGCGGCGCGCCCCCCGCGGGGGCGCCCGCCCCGCCCGCGCCCCGCCCGCCGGCCGGCGGGGGCGCGGGATCCGGCGCCGCGCGCGGCTAGCCATTCGAGAAACGCCGACCCCGCGAGGGAGGCGAATTCGCCGCCCTCGTACGCGCCCGACGCATCGAGTTGCTCGTACCGCGGCAGTTGACCCTCGAGCGCCCACTGCCGCAGGA
>JBIOHX010000174.1:0-8077 GCA_044449465.1 Gemmatimonadales bacterium
GATTGAATGCGCTCGTCTCGACTGTTCCACACGTCGACATCGGCATATTCGTCGGCATTGCGGCGGCGCGCCGAGGTGTCCGGCGCCGCCACCTGTTCCTTGATGCCGAAAAACACGCGCTTGTTGTCGCCGCTCCAATCGAGCGCGGCGCGATCGCTGAGCACGAATCCCCTTGGGAAACCGGCCGCGGAAGCCGGATCGAGCTTGATCGGTGTTCCCTCAACGTCGCCGAGCATCGACTGCACTTCGGGATACACGACGAGCTCGTTGTCGCGCTCGCGCATCTTGTCGACGTCGACGCCCTTGAGCACGGCGAGGCCGGTGCCCGCGTCGTTCCAGGTGAGGCGGCTGTAGACGCGTGCGTCGTTGTCGAGCGTGTTGACGCGATCGTTCCTGAGGTCGAGGACGAACAGGCCGTTCCCGTCGCGCGGCGCCGCATCGACGGTGTAGGCGAGCAAATCGCCCTTTTTGTTGAACGAGATTTCACCGACGCTTCCCAACAGCTGATCGTGGCCGGATGCGAGATCGTGAAGAATGACGTCCGCGCCGCGCGGACCGCCCGCCCCTTCCGCCGCCGCGCCATTCGGTCCGTTCGCGGCTCCGCCCGGAGCGGCACCGCCCGCGCCACCACGGCCGGCGTTCGCGTTCGCCGCACCTGGCGCGCGCCGGCGCAGGACGAGATGACTCGAGCTCGCCGAGAAGGTGAATGACTGAATGTCCTGCCACGATTGCACGGCGCCGGTGGCCAGATTGCGAAGCTCGACACGACGCGGCGGCGGCGGCGCGGCAGTCTGGCCGCGTCCGCCCTGTCCACCTGCCGCGCCTCGTCCGCCGCGCCCACCGCGACCGCCGCCCGATGGATCGATGAGATAGGCCAACCATTTTCCATCCGGCGAGAACGCGCCGCCGGAAGCGTTCGCGACCTGGCTGTCCTGGTCATCGGACAAACGCAGGAGATGCAACACCGGATGCGTTTCGGTCGCCGCGGTGTTCATGAACGCCAGATCGTACGTCACCCACTTGCCATCCGCCGAGACGCTGGCGCCGTTGATCGACCGCCACTTGGCGTAGTCGTCGATACCGAGGACCCTCTTGGTCGCCGCGGTGGCGCCGGCTTGGGCAACGGCCTGCGCCGCGACCGGCGCGCTGAACATCGTAGTCGCCGCGACCGCGACGATAAGAAAGCGCCGGAACGGCGAGGAGAAACGAGACGCCTGAATCACGGAACGGACCTCATGGAGGGAGACGGAGGAATCGCCTCGGGCAAGCTGTGCTGGGATGCACTTTTAATACGGCCGGGTACGGCGAAACGCTAGTCGCTCGTTCCGGTCGCACGCCGCCTCAATGAGCGGCACGCCCCGTGCTTCCCGTCACGACCCCGCGCTTGAAGAGGAGAGGTGACCCATGGGTACGACCGCTCGCTATCAACAGCTCGCTGACGCCGACCGGGGCACCGGCGGCGAGAGTCTCGCCAACTTTCTAGGCGCGTTCAGCATTGGGCTCGGATTGGCGCAGGCGCTCGCTCCGGGTGCCATGACCAAACTGGTCGGTGTTCAGAGCGACGACCGGCACCGCACGCTGATGCGTCTGCTCGGTCTCCGCGAGATCTCGCACGGAATCGCAATCCTGTCCAAGCAACAGCCGAAACGGGCCGTATGGTCACGCGTCGGCGGCGATGCGCTCGACCTGGCGTTGCTCGGTGGTGCGCTCGCCAATCCGGACAACGATCGCGGCCGCACGCTCTTCGCCACAGCCAACGTGCTGGCCGTGACGGCGCTCGACGTCATGGCGGCGCAGACGCTCTCCAAGCAGCCCGAGACGCCGGCCAACGACGGCGCCGATCGCGGAGTGATTCACACCAAGCGGAGCATCACCGTCGGCTGCCCGATTCACGAGGTGTACGCCTTCTGGCACGAGCTCGAGAATCTGCCACGCTTCATGCGGCACTTGGAGTCGGTCACCGTCACCGGACCAGGACGTTCGCATTGGAAGGCCAAGGGACCGGCGGGCACCACGCCGGAGTGGGACGCAGTGACGACGGCGGACCGGGAGAACGAGCTGATCGCGTGGCGTTCGGTCGATGGGTCGGACATTCGCAACGCCGGCGCCGTCCGCTTCATGCCGGCCCCGGGCGGGCGCGGAACTGAAGTACGGGTCGACATGCAGTACGAGCCGCCGCTGGGCAAGATCGGCTCGAAGGTCGCGATGTTGTTCCGGGAGGAGCCGGGTCAACAGGTCCAGGATGATTTGCGCCATTTCAAGCAGATGATGGAGATCGGCGAGATCGTCGTGTCCGATGCGACCAAACAACGCGGGGCGCACGCGGCCCGGCCCGATGCTGAGCCGGTTCAACTGTAGGCTGATCAGCACGAATCACACAGAAGGCGAGGATACGGTGATGAAGGCCACGTGTTGGATGGGCAAGCAGAAGATGGAAGTAACGAGCGTTCCCGACCCGCGGATCCTGAGCGACGGCGACTGCATCGTCCGGGTGACGTCGACGGCGATTTGCGGCTCGGACCTCCATCTCTACAACGCGTTCATGCCGGGTCTCGAGCCGGGCGACATCCTCGGCCACGAGTTCATGGGCGAAGTGGTCGAGGTCGGCCGGGGAGTGCGCAACCGGCGTGTCGGCGACCGCGTCGTCGTCCCATTTCCGATCGCCTGCGGCCGCTGCACCAACTGCCGCGCCGGGCTGACATCGGTCTGTGAGAACTCGAATCCAAATGCGTATATCGCGGAGAAGCTCATGGGCGAATCGCCCTCCGGCATCTTCGGCTACACGCACTTGCTCGGCGGCTTCGCCGGCGGGCAGGCGGAGTACGTCCGCGTGCCGTTTGCCGACGTCGGGCCGTTGCCGGTACCGAAGGATCTGAGCGACGACCAGGCGCTCTTTCTCTCCGACATCCTGCCGACCGGCTACATGGCAGCCGAGATGTGCGGCATTCAGCCGGGCGACACCGTGGCGGTGTGGGGTTGTGGTCCCGTCGGGCAATTCGCGATCGCCAGCGCCTATCTGCTCGGCGCCGAGCGGGTGATCGCGATCGATCGATTCGAGTACCGTCTGGCGATGGCGCGCGAGAAGGCGGGCGCAGTGACGATCAACTACGAGCAGGTGGACAGCGTTCCTGACGTGCTCAAGGATCTGACGGCCGGCCGCGGTCCCGACCGGTGCATCGATGCGGTGGGCATGGAAGGCCACAGCCACGGAGCGCTGTACCTGCACGACCGCATGAAGCAGATGATGCGCATGCAACCCGACCGGCCGATCGCGCTGCGCGAGGCGATTCTGTCGTGCGCGAGCGGCGGCACGGTGTCTGTGATCGGCGTCTACGGCGGGCTGATCGACAAGTTCCCGATGAACGCCGTGATGAACCGCTCGCTGACGATCAGGAGTGGACAGTGCCACGTCCACCGCTACTTGCAGCCGTTGCTCCAACGCATCCAGGCCGGGGAGATCGACCCGACGTTCGTGATCACGCACCACCTGCCGCTCGGCGAGGCGGCGCGCGGTTACGAGATGTTCAACAACAAAGAAGACAATTGCGAAAAGGTGATACTGCGGGCCTGACGGCGGCGGAGCGTCGTCAGACGAGGTAGTCGTCCTCGATGCGAGGCTCGTCGTCCGGGTCGAGCCAGGGGTCGTCGACGTCGGACTCGCGGAGCCTGCGCGGCGGGAACTCGACGCCGGCGTAGATCGCCTCGAGTGAAAGCGTCGAATCGAGGCATGGCAGCGTCATCGTCCCGGTCGTCACCAGCTCCTCCCGGTCCCAAGTGTCGCCGAGGCCGGGGCGCGCGTAGAGCGTCACGTAGGGCCGGTCGTGCTCCACGACAACGTAGGCGCGAAGCGAAGGCAGGGCGAGGTAGGCATCGACCTTCTCGCCACGGTCCGTGCGGCGCGTGGACGGCGAGGTGACCTCGACGATGAGGCACGGCTCCTCGATGACGAGCGTGTCGCAGTCGTGCGCCGTGCAGACGAGGACGACGTCGGGGTAATACACCCGGTCGCGTGCCGCGCGGACCTTGAGGTCAATAGCATAAGTGCTGCATGGCCCACCGCCCGCCGCGGCGCGCAGGCGCTCGCCAATGTTCAGCGCGATGCGGTTGTGGCGCGCGGTGGATCCTTGGAGGACGAAGATTCGTCCGCCGACGTACTCGTGTCGGAGGGGCGAACGCTCCTCCAGCCTGAGGTACTCGTCGAAGGTGATCGGGCCCTGGGCGGCGACAGGTTGGCGCATGCGCCGAGCATAGGCTCGGCGGGCCGAGTGGCGCAAGAGCGAAATCGCGGCGATCGGCGCGAATCAGCGCGGCGCGATCGAGACCGCCAGCTCGCGCTCGGATTGCGTCGACGCGAGACCAGCGGAAATCAACGCCCGGTCTGCAGGGCTCGGCAGCTCGTCGCGCCGCTCGACGACGTTGTCGATGATCCCAAATCGCTTCGCTTCCTCGGCCGACATATAGTTGTCGCGATCGAGCTCGCGCTCGATGCGCTCCATCGGCTGGCCAGTGTACTTGGCCATGAGCTCGTACATCTTGCCGCGCAGATAAATCACCTCGCGCGCCACGATCTCGATGTCCGAGGCCGTACCCCTGCCGCCGCCGCTCGACCAGGGCTGGTGCACCATGATGCGCGCATGCGGCAGCGACGAGCGGCGGCCGGGCGCTCCGGCGCCGAGGAGGAAGGCGCCCATACTCGCCGCCATGCCGACACAGGTGGTGGCGACCGGTGACGAGATGTGCTGCATCGTGTCGAAGATCGCAAAGCCAGCCGACACGCTGCCGCCGGGCGAGTTGATGTACATCTGGATCTCTTTCCCCGGGCCGTCGGCCTCGAGGAACAGGAGCTGCGCGATGACGATGTTCGCGACGTCGTCGTCGATCTCGGAGCCGAGGAAGAGGATCCGATCGATGAGGAGTCGGGAGAAGATGTCGTAGGTATGCTCGCCACGTGGCGTGCGCTCGACGACGTAGGGGATCGAGAGGTTCGCCATGAGTATTCTCCTTAAGTGTCGAGACCGAGCGCGACGGCGAGCGAGTCGACGAGGGCGCGGGCCGCGGACGCCGAGCGGAGCGCGGCGTGCGCGGTCGGGATGAGACAAAGGGCGTTACCCCCCAACGGAACGATGGTGGCATCGAGCGGCTTGGCGCCAGCGGCGCCAGCGGCGCCAGCCGCGCCAGCCGCGACGCGGCGGAGCGAGTGGGCGACCGCTGACGTCGGCATGGTCACCGTATCTCGCGCCGCCTGGCGACCGCGGGCGTCAGCAACGCGCGCCGCGACGAACTTCTTGAGAGCTGACTCACCGGCGCCGTGAAACGCGTCGCGCGCTTCGGCGAGGGTTACGAGCCCGAGGAATCCGGCGAGTCGCGCGCCGGCGGCCTGCCAGACGTGGCGCACGGTGTAGCGCGCTGCTGACGTGCGCCCTTCGGGTTCGTCGAGGATGTCTTTGCGACGATAGTAGTGCACCGTGTTGACCGAAAAGCTCTCGGCCGCCGCCGGGTCGACGTTTAGCGAGGCGAAGAGATCGCGGACGAGTCGAGCGACGTCACCGGCGTCGAGGGGCGCGGCGGCGTCGGGAACGGCGCGCGCGCGCCACTGCTCCAGCTCGGCGTCGACGCCGTCGAGCGTAGCACGGGGCATCGAGGACTACGGTCGCGCCGCAGGGCGAACAGGCGCCTGCGCGCCGTCGGCATGGAGCGGACGCGGCGCGACGAGCGCCTCCTCGCTGCCGATGACGAGCCGCAGCGTGATGACCGTCGCCTCGTGCTCCAAGGGACCCAGGGTGATCGGGATGAAGCTCTGGTCGGAGTGGCCGGTGAGGCCAGTGCCGGCGGCGCGCTCGACAGACGCTTCGTCGAGATCGCGCGCAGGCGCGACGGGCGCTTCGCGCGCCGCGAGCGCGTCGCGGAAGCCGAGGAAGCGCGGCGGAATTCGACTCGGCGGCAGGGGCCGCGCGGGTGGAGCCTCGGTGACGCGATTGAGGTGCGACCAGGGGAGCTCCGGCATCGAGTAGCTGCGGTTCCGCTCGTTCGGCAGCTCTCGCTGGAAGGACGCCTCGATCAATCCGAGCTCGGCGTTGTCGCGGCCGCCGTCGGGGCCAAAGACACGTTCGTCGCCCTCGGCGACGACGGTGAATCGCCCGCTGTCAGGACCGTCGACGGGCCGCTCGAGGGTGACGACGCCATAGGCGTCGAGCACGAGGCCGCCGCCGGTGATGCGCCGGCCATCGATCTCGATGGCGGTGACGGCGCGGAGGGGACCGAGGTTTCGGAGGCGAATGGCGTAGACGGCGCCCGGCCGGGCGAGGACGTGGCCGCTGTCGACCTCGCGGATGTTGTCGGCGTTGACGGGGACGAGCTCGACGGAGAAATCACCACGGCGCATGCTGGCTCCTAGCGGGCGATGTGGTGAAGTCTAAGAGTGGTGATAGAGTGGTGTCAAGAGAAGAGAAATGACGGTACTCGAGACGACATTAGCAGTCGGGCATCATGCCGGAAGACTCTTGACCTGCTCGCCACCGCCGGTGAATTCCGGCGCCTGCAACTCACGTACAGTCGCCTCGACCAGCGTCAGCTCTGCGAGGCTCGTATCATCTTGGATACCCATCTCTCCGAACTTGCGGGCTGTCACCATCACGCGTGTCTCGAGCGACCCGACGGCCTTGTTGTACGCGTTCACTGCGTTGCCGAGCCCTTTTCCGACGGCGCTGAAGTGGTCGCAGCACGTCGACAGACGGTCGTAGAGGTCCTTGCCGAGTGATTGGATTTCACGCGCGTTTCGGGTGATCTGCTCCTGCTTCCAGCCGTACGCCACTGCCTTGAGGAGCGCGATCAACGTGGTCGGGGTCGCGATGATCACCTTCTGGGCGACGGTTTCTTCGATGAGCGATGGATCCGCCTGGAGCGCCGCGCTGAAGAACACTTCGCCGGGGAGAAACAGCACCACGAACTCCGGCGACGCGTCGCCGAACTGATCCCAATACGCCTTCTTGCCGAGCGCGTCGACATGGGCGCGAATGTGACGCGCGTGCGCCGCGAGCAAGGTGCTGCGCTGGTCTCCATCGGGGAGCTCGTTCGAGTCGAGATAAGCGGCGAGGGGTGTCTTTGCATCGACGACGATCACCTTCTCATTTGGCAGGCGGATCGTCATATCGGGGCGCAGACGTCCATTCTCCGTATCGACACTCTCCTGCGTCGTGAAGTCGCAGTACTCGAGCATCCCCGCGACCTCGACCGTCCGCTTGAGCTGCACTTCACCCCAGCGACCACGGACGCTTGGCGCACGCAGTGAGTGCACGAGCTTCTGTGTCTCTGTGCCGAGCAACACACTCGTCGTGACGACCTGCGCAAGTTGGTCGGTCAGTGATTGCGACGTGCGGATCCGCTCTGCGTCAATTTCCGCCAGCTTCGCGTCGTATTTCGACAGCTGGTCGCGAATGGGATCGACCAGCGTCTGGATCGCCTGTTCGCGCTTGGCCAGATCGACCCGCGACGCCACACTCGTCTTCTCCAGCTCCGTCCGCGCGAGTAGGAGGAAGGCGTCGTTGTTCTGGCGCAAGGCTTCTGCGCTCAGCGCCTGGAAGGTGTCTCGGAGACGCGTGTCCATCCTTGCCAGGTCAGCCAGCCGTCCTTCGAAGCTCGCCGACTCGGTTTTTGCACGGGTCAGCTCATCGCGCAGCGCTCCGAGCTCTTTCTGGCCAGCGGATTTCGCCTCGGCGGCGCCGGAGGCGACAGCCGCTTTGCCCCGCGCCTGAGCGATGAGAAAGCCGATTGCCCCCGCCACAAGGGATGCGAGCAGTAAGATGATGAATTGCTGAAGTGTGATGGTCACGGCGAATCGCCCTCCGCTGGGAGGACGATCGAAGCGGGCGGAAGCTAACGCGGCGGCTCGGTCAGGAGCGATGAATCGGCGGGCGAGCGGCCCGGCACGGAGCGCGGTCGGCGGAAGCCCGCGGCGGTTCAGTCCGCTGAGCGACGGCAGCGCTGCGGTAACGACGCCGACGATCAGCGTGAGCGCCAGCCAGTTCACTATCGTGCCCCGAGTGCCCGCGAAACCAGCACGCCCACGCGGCACGACCCA
>JBIOHX010000175.1:0-7997 GCA_044449465.1 Gemmatimonadales bacterium
CCACGCCTTTCCGCTACGAACACGCCCTGACGATCGACGACGCAACGCATCGCCTCACCGCACCCGGATCGTTCGCCCTTGGCGGCGGCACCGACCTGCTCGTCGCGATCGAGGAAGCGCTCGTGCAGCCCGCAGTGCTCGTCGACCTGCGTGGCGTAGCCGAGAGCGACGGCGTCCGCTTGCTCGACGATGGCCGCGTTCGCATTGGAGCGTCGACACACATCGCGACGATTGCCGCGCACCCCGTTGTCCGCGCGCGCTACCAAGCGCTCGCCCAGGCGTGCGACGCTGTCGGGACGCCGGCGCTGCGCCAAATGGGCACGCTCGGTGGGAATCTCTGCCAGCGCCCCCGCTGCTGGTACTTTCGGCGCGCCGTTCCCTGTTACAAGAGCGGCGGCGACTCCTGCCCTGCGGCCGCCGGCGAAAACCAGTACCTCGCGATCCTCGATGGCGGTCCCTGCCACATCGTGCACCCGTCCGATCCTGCAGTCGCGCTTACGGCCCTCGACGCGGTCGTCGAGATTGCATCGCCCGCCGGAGCGAAGCACGTCTCGATCGGCGACTTCTATCGCCTGCCGAGCGAGCGCATGGACCTCGAGACCATTCTCGAGGCCGGCGAATTCATATCGGCGGTGACGCTCCCCGCCGCGTCGGCCGGTGGGCAGCAGCACTACCGCAAGATCATGCAGCGCGACGCCTGGGATTTCGCGCTCGCAAGCATCGCGTCGTGCAAGCGCGATGACGGCGACGTCCGCCTCGTGCTCGGCGGCGTGGCGCCGCGGCCCTGGCGGGTGAACTCGTCGGTCGAAGAGGATGTCGCTTCCGGCGGCCTCGACGCCGACACCATCGCCACCCTTGCCGAACGGGCCCTGTACGACGCGCGCCCTCTCGGTAAAAACGGCTACAAGGCCGAGCTGGCGGCGTCGCTGCTGCGCGACGCCATGGCCGAGCTGAGCCCGGGGGACTGAGCGGCCGGGCCCCCGCGGGGCGGGCGGCCCTGGAGCTCGTGGACTCTACAGAAGGGACCGAAGGGGCCAGGGCGGCGCCGAGTCTACCCGGGCGACCTAAAGCCGACTAATTTTATCAGGTTAACGGACCACGCGTGCCGATCGCGGGCGAGCGATCACCGGCGCCCCGCCTGAGTCCGCAAACCACTCCCCCGAAACGGGTTGCGAGCAAGCTAGGGGATCGCTCCTCGCGTCTCCGGTGCGGCCCTCGACTCGGCTGGCGGGCGTGAGCAATGGCGCCAACGAAGATGGAGCAGGCATGAGCAGCTCGATCGAATCATTGATCAGTCGGGAATACCAGCACGGCTTCGTGACGGAGATCGAGGCGGACACGATGCCGCCCGGCCTCAGCGAAGCGACCGTGCGCGCGATCTCGGCCAAGAAGCAGGAGCCGCCCTTCATGCTCGAGTGGCGGCTCAAGGCGTACCACCGCTGGCTGTCGATGAAGGAGCCGCACTGGCCGAATGTGACGTACGGTCCGATCGACTACCAGGCGATTAGCTACTACTCGGCCCCCAAGTCGCAGAAGCCGCTCGGCAGCCTCGACGACGTCGATCCAGAGCTTCGGAAGACATATGAGAAGCTTGGCATTCCACTTTACGAGCAGAAGATGCTGTCTGGCGTCGCCGTCGACGCGATCTTCGACTCGGTGTCGGTCGGCACGACGATGCGCGAGGAGCTGGCCAAGCACGGCATCATCTTCTGCTCGCTCGGTGAGGCGCTCCGCGAGCACCCCGATCTGGTCGAGAAGTACCTCGGCTCGGTCGTGCCGTACAGCGACAACTACTTCGCGGCGTTGAACGGCGCGGTCTTCTCCGACGGCTCGTTCGTCTACGTGCCGAAGGGCGTCCGCTGCCCCGTCGAGCTGTCGACCTACTTCCGCATCAATTCGGCGGACACCGGCCAATTCGAGCGGACGCTGATCGTCGCCGACGAAGGCGCCTACGTCAGCTATCTCGAGGGGTGCACGGCGCCGAAGCGGAGCACGCACCAGCTCCACGCCGCGGTCGTCGAGCTCGTCGCCCTCAAAGGCGCGACGATCAAGTACTCGACCGTCCAGAACTGGTACGCGGGCGACAAAGACGGCGTCGGCGGCATCTACAACTTCGTCACCAAGCGCGGCAAGGCGGCGGAGAACGCGAAGATCTCGTGGACCCAGGTCGAGACTGGGTCGGCGATCACCTGGAAATACCCGAGCGTGATCCTCCAGGGCGACAACGCGGTCGGCGAGTTCTACAGCGTGGCCGTGGTGAACAACCACCAGCAGGCGGACACGGGCACGAAGATGATCCATATCGGCCGCAACACCAAGTCGACGATCGTATCGAAGGGGATTTCGGCCGGCCAAGGAAACAATTCGTACCGCGGACGCGTGCACGTGCTGCCGAAAGCGGAGGGCGCGCGCAACTACACGCAGTGCGACTCGATGCTCGTCGGCAACCGCTGCGGCGCGCACACCTTTCCTTACGTCGAGGTGGGCAACAACAGCGCGATCGTCGAGCACGAGGCGAGCACGTCGAAGATCGGCGAAGATCAAATCTTCTACCTCAAGCAACGCGGGTTGTCCGCCGAGCAAGCCGTGTCGATGATCGTCAGCGGGTTCTGCAAGGAAGTGTTCAAGGAGCTGCCGATGGAGTTCGCGCTCGAGGCGCAGGCGCTGCTCGGCATCACGCTCGAGGGCTCGGTCGGCTGACCGGCGAAGACAATGAGAGACAAGTCATGAGTTTTCTCGTCATCAACGACCTGCAGGCTGCCGTCGGCGACAAGCCGATTCTCAAAGGACTGAGCTTGACGGTCGAGCTGGGCTCGATCCACGCCGTCATGGGTCCGAACGGCTCGGGCAAGAGCACGCTCGCCCAGGTGCTGGCGGGCAACCCGGCCTACGAGGTGACCGGCGGCTCGGTCTCCTACGACGGCCGCGATCTGCTCGCCATGCTGCCCGAGGAGCGCGCCCAGGCGGGGATCTTCCTCGCCTTCCAGTACCCCGTCGAGATTCCCGGCGTGTCGAACGCCTACTTTCTGCGCGCCGCCTACAACGAGATCCGCAAGGCGCGCGGCAAGGAGGAGATCGACCCGCTCGAGTTCGCGGACATCATGGAAGAAAAGCTCGCCCTGGTCGACATGGATCCCTCGATGCTCACCCGCTCGGTGAACACCGGCTTCTCCGGCGGCGAGAAGAAGCGCAACGAGATCCTCCAGATGGCGGTGCTCGAGCCGCGGCTCGGCATCCTCGACGAGACCGTCTCGGGCCTCGACATCGACGCGTTGCGCGTCGTCGCCGACGGCGTCAACAAGCTCAAGCGCTCCGACAACGCGACCATCGTCGTCACCCACTATCAGCGGTTGCTCAACTACATCGTTCCCGACTTCGTCCACGTGCTGGCCAACGGCCGCATCGTGAAATCGGGGACCAAGCAGCTCGCCGTCGAGCTCGAGGACAAGGGGTACGACTGGCTCACCGGTCCCGTGGCCGCCGCCAGCGGAGCGAGCGCGTGACCACGTCGGTCGCGCCGGGCAGCGCCGCCGAGTCGTACGTCGGCGCCTTCGAAGAGCTTTCGTCGAGCTCGGGCGCGCCCGCGTCGCCCGGTTGGGTGCAGACCAAGCGCCGGGCCGCGCTCGAGCAGTTTGCCTCGCTTGGCTTCCCCACGACCAAGAACGAGGATTGGCATTACACCAGCGTCTCGCCGATCGCCGAGCACGACTTCACACTTCTCTCATCGCCGAGCGGCGATGTGGGGCGCGCCGAGCTGGCGCCGTTCACCTTCGGAGCGGTCGCCTGGCATACGATGGTGTTCGTGAATGGCCGCTACGCACGCGAGCTCTCCGACTGCGACACGCTGCCCGCCGGCGTGCGGCTGCTCGATCTCGCCACCGCCTGGACGACGGCGCCCGACGCGGCGCGCCGGATCGGCAGCCTCGTGTCGACCGAGACGCAGCCGTTCACGGCGCTCAACGCCGCGTTCATGCTCGACGGCGCGGTCGTGGAGATCGGGGCCGAGGTGAAAGTCGAGCGGCCCATTCACCTCTTGTTCGTCACCGACGCCAACGCCGCGAAGGCGATGATGCACCCGCGCAACCTCATCATCGCCGGCCGCCACTCGGAGGCGACGGTCATCGAGAGCTACGTGTCGACGACCGATGCCCTCTACTTCACCAACGCCGTGACCGAAGTGATCGTCGGCGACGGCGCCACGCTTCGCCACTACAAGATGCAGCGCGAAGGCCAGCGCGCCTTTCATGTCAGCACCACCGAAGCCCGCCAGGCGCGCGACAGCCACTTCCTGTCGTTCTCCTTCGGCGTCGGTGGCGCGCTCTCGCGGTCGAACGTGTACACCACGCTCGCCGGTCCCGGCGGCGGCGCCACGCTCAACGGCCTCTACATGCTCGACGGCGAGCAGCACGGCGATCACCAGACGCAGATCATCCACGCCGAGCCGAATTGCTTTTCGCGCGAGCTCTACAAAGGCGTGCTCGACGGCCGCTCGCACGGCGTGTTCAATGGCAAAGTGTACGTCCATCCGATCGCGCAGAAGACCGACGGCAAGCAGACGAACAACACCCTGCTCCTCTCCGAGACGGCGCAGATCGACACCAAGCCGCAGCTCGAGATCTTCGCCGACGATGTCAAGTGCACGCACGGCGCCACCGTCGGCCAGATCGATCGCACCGCGCTCTTCTATCTCGAGAGCCGCGGGCTCAGCCGGACGCTCGCGCGCCGCCTCCTCACCTACGCCTTCGCCGCCGACGTGCTCGAGACGATCGAAGTCGAAGAGGTGCGCGAATCGCTCGAGCGCACCGCCCTCGATCGGTTCGTGTGATCGACGCATGAGCGACCCGTGACCGACGCTCCGCCTGCCACCGAGGCGCTCTATCAAGAGCTCATCCTCGAGCACAACCGAAAGCCGCGCAACTTTCGCGAGATGGCGGGTGCCGATCGCACGATCGAGGGCCGCAACCCGCTCTGCGGTGACGCCCTCACCCTCTGGGTCAAGCTCGGCGCCGCCGGTGACACGATCGACGACGTCAGCTTCAAGGGACAGGGCTGCGCCATCTCCAAGGCGTCGGCCTCGCTCATGACCACGGCCATCAAGGGAAAGTCCCGCGCCGATGCCGAGGCGCTGTTCGAGAAGTTTCGTCGGTTGGTGCGCGGCGAGCTGAACGAGGCCGAGCAGCGCGAGCTCGGATCGCTGCGCGCGTTCGCCGGGGTCGCCCGCTTTCCAATGCGCGTCAAATGCGCGAGCCTCGCCTGGCACGCGCTCCATTCGGCCCTCGCGTCGCACGGCGAAGCGGCGGTGTCGACTGAAAACGAAGGGCCGGCCGGCCCGCCGCTGGAGGGCGCGTGATCGTCGAACGCGCCGACTTCCCGCTCCTCCTCGCCGATCCCGACCTCCACTACCTGGACTCGGCGGCGACGTCGCAAAAGCCCCGCGCCGTGCTCGACGCGATCGTCGACTACTACACGCGCGACAACGCCAATCCGCACCGCGGCGCATACGCGCTGTCGGCACGGGCGACCGAGCGATATCACGACGCCCGCGCCCGCGTCGCCGCGTTCGTCGGCGTGCGCGACAGTGATCGGCTCATCTTCACGCGCGGCACCACCGAATCGCTCAACCTCGTCGCCACGGCCTGGGGGCGCGCCAACGTGCGCGCGGGGGACGAGATCCTCGTCACCGGTCTCGAGCATCACGCCAACTTCGTCCCCTGGCAGCAGCTCGCGCTCGACGTCGGCGCGACGCTTCGCATCTGCCGCATCACGCCGGACGGACGCATCGACGTCGAGCACTTCCAGTCGCTGCTCGGCCCACGCACCAAGGTCGCCGCGTTCAGCCACGTCTCCAACGCGCTCGGCACGATCAATCCCGTCGCCGACCTCGCGGCGATGGCGCGGCGCGTCGGCGCCGTCCTGGTGTGCGACGGCGCGCAGGGAGCGCCGCACCTCCCCCTCGCCCTCGACCAGCTCGACGTCGACTTCTACGCCTTCAGCGGCCACAAGATGCTCGGGCCGATGGGCGCTGGTGTGCTCGTCGGCAAACGCGCGCTGCTCGAGGCCATGCCGCCCTATCAGACGGGCGGCGACATGATCGAGTTCGTCGGCGACGAGCGCACGACGTGGAACGTGCTGCCGCACAAGTTCGAGGCGGGCACGCCCAACGTCGGCGACGCCGTCGGTCTCGCCGCGGCCTGCGACTATCTCGCGCGCGTCGGAATGAAAGCGGTTCGTGCGCATGAGCAGGCGCTCACCGCGTTGGCGAGTGAGCGCCTCGCCGAGCTGCCAGGGGTGCGCGTCTACGGTCCGCCGCCGGCGGACCGCAGCGGCGTCGTGAGCTTCACCGTCGACGGCATCCACCCGCACGATCTGTCGACCGTGCTCGACGAAGTCGGAGTCTGCATTCGCGCCGGGCACCACTGCGCGCAACCCCTGATGCGGCGGCTCGACGTGCCGGCCACCGCGCGGGCGTCATTCTATATCTATAACACCGAGGCCGACGTCGACGCCCTGGCGGCCGGCGTGCTTCGGGCCCAAGAGGTGTTCGCGTAGCGAGGCACTCTGCGTTTGCTCACTCGGCGCCGAGGACGTTATCGGATGCACATGCCCATCGTCAAACGGCAGTGGACGTTCGATGACCTCGAGGAGCTGCCGGACGACGGCAACCGCTACGAGATCATCGACGGCGAGCTGTTCGTGACCCCGTTGCCGGTTTGGCCGCATCAGCAGGCCATCGCCGAGCTTTACAAGCTGGTCGACGCATACCTCCGGCACGTCTCCGTCGGCTTCGCCTATTTCGCCCCGGCGGACGTCGTGTTCTCACCGCGTCGAGCGGTGCAACCGGACCTCCTGGTCGTCCCGCCAGTCGACGGACGGCGCCCGACGTCATTCGCCGCGGTCGGCCGCTTGTTGCTCGCCATCGAAGTACTCTCCCGAGCACGGCGCGCGCCGATCGCGTCGCTAAACGCACGCTGTTCCGCCAAGAAGGCGTCGCTGAGTATTGGATCGTCGATCTCGACGCGCACACCATCGAGCGGTCGACACCGGCTGAAACGCGCCCCGAGGTTTTCGACCAGCGGCTCGACTGGGCGCCCGACGGTTCCACGGAGCCGCTCACGATCGACTTGCCCGCGTATTTCTCCCGCGTGCTCGACGTCTAGCCGCTCGAACGCGCGCCCGCGCCCCGGCCCGTCAACCGCTTCACCAGATCGTAGGTGAAATCCAAACCGTCGTCGAACGACGAAATGAGGATTCGCTCATCCTTGCCGTGCTCCCGGTCGTCGTCGGTGGCGATGAACATGCCCGTGAACCCGTACACCGGCATCCCGGCGTTCAGCAGGTAGAGCCCGTCGGTCGCCCCGGTGCTCATCGTCGGTACGATCGGCAGCGGACCCCACGTCGCCTTGACCGACGCCGCGATGACGTCGAACAGATCCGACCGCAGCGGCGACGCCGGACTTGGCGTCGCGGTGTCGGTCGGCGCCAGCACGACGGCGGTGTCGTTGACCACCCGCCTCAACGTCCGCTCGACCGCCGCCGGATCTTCGCCGGGGAGTATGCGGCAGTTCACCGTCGCCTTCGCCGTTTGCGGCAGCGCGTTCTCGGCGTGCCCGCCTTCGAGCAGCGTCGCGACGCAGGTCGTGCGCATGATGGCGTTGTAATATGGATACTCACTCAGCCGCTTGACGGCGGCGGGGTCGAGCGATCCGCCCCCGACCTTGCGCATGTCGGCGGCGACCGCCGGCGGCATCGTGCCCGCGGCGGTGCGGAAGTACGCCCGAACGATGGCGTTCGGCTTGGCGGGAAACGCATAGGCCGCGACCCGGTCGAGGGCGCGGGCGAGGGTGTAGATGGCGTTGTCCTTCCGCGGCAGCGAGCTGTGGCCGCCCGGATTTCGCGCCGTGAGCGACACCGAGTGATACACCTTCTCGGCCGCCTGCACGTCGAACAGGGTGTGCTTGTCGCCCTCCAATTCCCCGCCGCCGGCGTCGACATTGATC
>JBIOHX010000176.1:0-7892 GCA_044449465.1 Gemmatimonadales bacterium
CTGGCGCCGCTCGGGGCGGCGGCGCTCTCCGGTGAGCGCGAGTGGATGCGCGGGGATGACGAGCCCCGCGCGCATCGCTTCGCGAACTGTCTGATCGGCCACGGTGAGTGAGATCGGTGAGAGAGAGTCGAAGGCGCCCAACGATTAGGGAACTCAAAACTGACCGTCGCGAGCCTCGAACTTTGTGGGCTTGCCAAGCAGCGGGCCGCCCTGCTCGATCCATCCCGCGACCCAGTCGATCATCTGGCCCACGCCGACGGCGGGCGGGGCGAAGGTCGAGCGCATGCGCGACGTATTGCTGAGCAGCGCATCCGGCCGCTCCGTTCCGCTGAACCGTGCCGGCCGGCCGAGCCGCGTGGCGAAGGCCTCGGCGAGCGCGCGCACGGAAAGCGTCTCGGCGCCTGTGACGTTGACGACGAACGGCGGCGCCGCGGCGTGGGGCAGGCACTCGAGAGCAATCCGGGTGGCGTCGCCCTGCCAGATCACGTTCACGCATCCCATGTCGAGCGGCACGAGCTCGCCGCGCGCAACGCGCAGGCCAATGTCGACGAGCACGCCGTAGCGGAGGTCGATCGCGTAGTTGAGCCGCACCACGGCGACGCGCGTACCGTTCCGTGAAGCATATGCCTCGAACACGCGCTCGCGGCCGACACAGGAGGCGGCGTACTCGCCGATGGGCCCGAGCTCGTCCGTCTCGCGCGCGCCGCCGGACGCGGCCGGCGTGAGCGGGTAAACGTTTCCGGTCGAGAACGCGACGATTCGCGAGTCGGGATAGCGTTCCGCGCAGTTGGCGGGAACGATCGTGTTCATGGCCCAGGTCGCGGCCGGCGCGCCGCCAGTGCCGAACTTTTGGCCGGCCATGAACACGACGCTAGCGGCGTCGGGCAGCCGCGCGACGTCGGCGCGGTCGAGCAGATCGCAGCGCACCGTCTCCACGCCGGCGGCGTTCAGCGCGCGCTTTGTGTCGCGCGACGACCAGCGTGACACCGCGATGACGCGGCGTGTCGTGCCCGCCTCGGCCGCGGCGCGCGCGGCCATGCGCGCGAGTGTCGGCCCCATCTTGCCGCCGGCGCCGAGCACGACGACGTCGCCCGGACACGCGGCGAGCGCCGCGACGGTTTCCGCCCGAGGCGTCGAGAGCAGATCGTCGAGCGCGGTTTCGTTCATCCGGCGCCGCGCTCGCTCGCTCGCGGCTGCGCGCCGCCATTCGTGCGTTGCGCGGCCTGTTCGGCATACCGCTTGATGCGTCGTACCATCGCATTCAAGCCCACCTCGCGCCCCGACAGACCAATGCCTTGCATGATCTGGTGCACGAAGTCCGATGGAATGCCGAGCGTCGTTTCGGGCGGCTCGTCGTTGATGGCTGAGAAGAGGATCGCGAGAAAGGCGGCGATCGTCGGCGACTGCTTCACGTTCAGGTCGGCGTAGAAGTGCAGGCGGCCCTCGTGCGCGTCGGGGAAGAGGTCGACGCGCGTCTGGCACTCCGGTACCGCGAAGGTGCCGCGGTCGACGTCGCGGAACTTTTCGGGCAGCGGCTCGAGCTTCTTGGAGTAGTGCACCAGAGCCTGCATCTTTTCCTCACGCTCCATGGCTTGGAAGCGCGAAAGGACACGCGCGATCGTGGGCGGGAGCGTTCCAGGCGGCGTCGCGTCGGGCATTCGTCGGATTCAATCCGACCCGGCGAACGCCGTCAAGTCACCTTCGTACAGGTAAAGGAGAGGCACGATGCCGACACGCAGCGCGAGCGCGACATGGGAAGGTGGGCTGAAGGACGGCCGCGGGAGCTTCAAAGGGGCGACTGGCCTAGGTGCCCAATACAACTTCAGCTCGCGCTTCGAGTCGGGGAGTGGGTCGAACCCGGAAGAGTTGCTCGCCGCGGCGGAGGCTGCCTGCTACAGCATGGCGCTGAGCGCTGGACTGGAGGGCAACGGGACACCGGCGACGCGGGTCGACACCACGGCGCGGTGCACGGTGGAGAAAGTAGGCGCCGGATTCGCCATCACCAAAATGCAGCTCGAGGTGCGCGCGACGGTGCCGAAGATCGACGACGCGGTCTTCCAGCGCATTGCGCGCGACACGAAAGAAAACTGCCCGGTGTCCAAGGCCCTCAAGGGCAACCTAGATTTACAGCTCACGGCGACGCTTGCGTCCTGACCGGCCGTGGCTGGTCAGTCGCCGTAGTACTCCTTGATACAAATCGTCACGACACGCTGGAGACGCCGGATCTGATCCGCCGGCTCGCTCATGCCTCGCACGCCCGGCGATGAATACCAGATGTCCTTCAAGACGACGAGGAGCTGTTCGGGGGGCACGCCCTTCTCACGCGCCTCTGCGGCCATGCCGCGGAGGGCGAGACGGAGGGATTCGTCGTTCGACTCGCCGTCGAGCTGCTGGAGGAGCGCCGAGCGAACGGCGTCGATCGTCTCGCCGGCGATTGCCCCGGGACGCGGGGTCGAGTCATGCGCCATCATCAGCGGTCGTGTCTCGCGCGCGCAAGGTTCTGGGAAAGGAACGGCTAGCCTGGGACCATGCCGAGCGGCATCGCTTGGGCGTCGAATGTCTCGTGCGAACCACGCCGCGTCAAGCGCTCGAGGCTGACGGGGTCGGACGATGAGGCGCTCCGGCGTGCTCGTTCTCTCCACGGATCCACTCGCCGCGGCGTTGATTGGCGCGGCGGCGGAGCTCACCGGATTCGAGCCCGTCTTCCCGCTGGAACAAGAGAGTCCGCGCGACGCGCTCCTTCGCACGCGGCCCCGCATCGTGTTAGTGGATTGTGATCACGACAGTGCCTGCACCGAGGCCTTCTTTGGACCGGCGCTGATGGCCGGCGCGTCGATCGCCGTCTTCAGCTCGTCGCTCAGCACACGGGCCCTCGAGCCGATCGCGGCGGAGTTCGGCGTGCGCGCCTTTCGACTCCCCATGGACGTGCAGGCGCTGGGGCGGCTGCTCGGCGACGTCGCGACCGGTTCGCCGCCCTGATCCCTTGATCCCGGCGACGCCTCTGCGCAGGCTTAGCGCGTCCTGAACTTTTTCTCTTTCCTCAACCGCCATGCCCCCGACCACCGCCCGCTCGGTCACCTGGTACGCGTGGAATTCGGTACCGCGCGAGACCGTGTCGCCGACACTCGACCGACGCCTGATCACGGGCGACCGGATGATGATCGCGCACGTGTACTTGAAAAAAGGCTGCATCGTTCCCAAGCACTCTCATGAGAACGAGCAGATCACCTACATCCTCGAAGGCGTGCTCCGCTTCTGGATCGGCGAGGACGAATCGCAGGAAGTGCTCGTCCGCGCCGGTGAAGTGCTGCACATTCCGTCGAACGTGCCGCACAAAGCCGAAGCGCTCGAAGACACGCTCGACGTCGACATCTTCGATCCGCCGCGCCAGGACTGGCTGAACAAGACCGACGCCTATTTGAGAAAGTAGGCGGGCTCGATTCATGGATCTCGGACTGCGCGGCCGCACCGCGTTCGTCGCCGCGTCGAGCCGCGGGCTGGGGCGCGCGATCGCCGTCGAGCTGGCGCGCGAAGGGGCGAGCCTCTTCCTCTGCGCGCGGGGGAGCGCGGCGCTTCAATCCGCGGCGCTGGCCGTCGTCGAGGCGAGCAAGATGGCGCCAGGCCCCGCCGGCGCGACGATCGCGTCGGCCACCGCCGACCTCTCGACCCCAGCGGGCATTCGCACCGCCTTCGACACGGCGACCGACCGGCTCGGTCACATCGACATCCTTGTCACGAATGCCGGCGGACCGCCGGCCGGTCCGTTCGAGAGCCACGACTGGGACGCATGGCAGCGGGCCGTCGACCTCACCCTGCGAAGCGCGGTTGAGCTCACCCGCCTCGCCCTGCCCGGCATGCGCGAGCGACAGTGGGGCCGGATCATCAATGTGACGTCGATCGCCGTGAAGCAGCCGGTCGACAACCTGATACTCTCCAACGCCGTGCGGTCCGCGGTCACGGGGTTCGCGCGCACGCTCGCCAACGAGGTCGCGAGCGAGGGAATCACGGTGAACAACATCCTGCCCGGCTACACGCGCACCGAGCGCGTCGAAGAGCTGGCCGATTCGACGGCCGCGCGCGAAGGCGGCGGCAAGTCGCGCGCCGACATTCTCGCGCGCTTCGAGGGACAGATTCCGATGCGCCGGCTCGGCGAGCCCGCCGAGTTCGCCGCGCTTGCCGCCTTTCTCGCCTCCGAGCGCGCCAGCTACATCACGGGGCAGTCGATTGCGGTGGACGGAGGATGGATTCGCTCGCTGCTGTGAGTCCCTCGTGGTACAGCGTCTGGCTCGGAAACGCGAACGCCACGCCGAGCGCCGCGAACCGACGCATCGTCTCGAGCAGCACCGCCTGTTGGATGTTCATGAACTTCATGTAGTCCGGGTCGAGCACGTAGTACACCGCCTCCAGGCGCACCGCCGATTCGCCGAGGCTCGCCACGTGGCAACGATCGAACTTCACCGGCGATTGCGCGGTCACGATCTCTTCGATCACGCGCGGAAGACGCTCGAGCAGGTCGGGCGGCGTGTCGTAGGTGACGTCGAAATTGAGCAGCGTCCGCCGCTGGTACATTCGACGGTAGTTCCGCAGGCGGCTCTTGAGCAGGTCGGCGTTGCCGATCACGACCTGCTCGCCGTTCACGCTCCGAATGCGCGTCGTTTTGAGCCCGATGTGCTCGACGGTCCCCGAGATCTGGTCGACGCCGATCGAGTCGCCGACGTCGAACGGCTTGTCGAACACGATTGCCAGCGCCGCGAAGATGTCGCCGAGAATGTTCTGCACGGCGAGAGCGATCGCGATGCCGCTCACGCCAAGCCCCGTGATGAGCGCCGTGATCTCGACGCCGAACACCGACTTGAGCGCGGTGACGAAGATGAGTACCCAGAGCAGCGCCTTGGCTGCGATGCCCATCGCGCGGACCATCGCGACGCTCGCCCGGTCGCTCGCGGTCGACCGACGGTCGAGGTAGTGCTTCACCCAGAACGCGACGCCGGTCGCGCTCCAGATCGCGAGCTGCCAGAGCAGCGCGAGCTTGGCGACCTGCACCACGACGCCGGCCACGCGCGGCGGAAAGACGAGCGGCGACGTGGCGACCGACAGCGCGAGCAGGACGATCACCCACGCCCGCGTGTCTCGAATCAGCTCCACCACCATGTCGTCGAGCTGATTCGTCGTCCGCGCGGCCAGGGCGCCGAGGCGCGAGACGAGCAGCTTGCGGAGGAGCAGCGATAGAATGGCGACGATGGCCGCTGTGACGGCCGCGATCAACCACGCCTGCACCGAGTTCGAGAACAGCTCTCGGTGCAGCAGGTCAGCGACGGGCATGAGAACGGGAGCGATCATCGGGCGGCGAGCTGGAGGCCCAATGATAACGAGAACCGTTCCGCCTCGCCTCAGAGCACCGCGGCCTGCTCCGGGTCCGACGAGGGCGCTGTGCGCGTTCGCGCCCGCCGTCGCGTCACCAGGTCACCGTTGCAGGCGTCGCAGTCGCCGCACATCCAGTCGGCGTCGATCGATTCCCCGAAATACTCGAGGATGAACCGGGTTCGGCACTGGGCGCTCTGGCAATAGTTGATCATCGCTCGGAGCTTGGCTCGATCCTGGATGCGGCGCTGCTCGTAGTCCGTGAGGTCGGCGCTCAAGTCGATCGAGGTGAGGCGCGACTGCAGCCGTTCCCACGCGCCGCCCCGATATTCGCGCACGAGGCCGTGGCGCTTGAGGAGCGCGAGCACGATGCGCGCCTTGCGCCGCGCCACCCCCGATTGTTCGGCCAGCTGGTCGAGACGGCAGCTCTCGGCGAGCGGGACCTGCTCGAGCACGATCGCCACGCGCGCCGCCTCTTCGACGTCCGGGTATTTGCCGCCGAGAAAGTACGACTGCACCCGGCTGTCCTCGACGCGATAAAACAACGTGCACCGCGCCGGCAGGCCGTCGCGTCCCGCGCGCCCCGCTTCCTGATAGTACGACTCGACGGAACCCGGGAAATGGTAGTGGACGACGAACCGCAGATCTTGTTTGTCGATGCCGAGGCCGAACGCGTTGGTCGCGATCATGGCCTTGAACTCGTCGGCCATGAACCGATCTTGCGTCTCTTTGCGTTCGGCGCCCGGCAGCTTGCCGTGGTAGAGCCCGACCGGAAACTGTGGCGACAACATCTCGTGCAGCCGCTCGGCTTCCCGCACCGTCGCCACGTACACGACGCCGACGCCGGCTTCATCGCGCAGCATCTCGCTGAGCGCGGCGTCCTTCATCGTTTGATTGACGGTGCGTTTGACGTCGAACCGGAGATTCGGACGCGCGAAGCCGGTGACCGTGATATGTGGATCCTGCATGCCGAGTTGGCGCGCGATGTCGTCGCGCACCTCGCGGGTCGCGGTCGCGGTCAGCGCGAGAATCGGCGGCCGTCCGAGCCGCCGGGCCACCGAACCGAGCGCGAGATAGTCGGGACGGAAGTCGTGGCCCCACTGACTCACGCAATGCGCTTCATCGATCACGAACAGGCTGACGGTTCGCGTCAGCAGTCGATCGAAGAAGTCGCGATCCTTGAATCGCTCGGGCGTGAGATAGAGCATCTCGCCGGCGCCATCGCTCACCCGGTCGGCGAGATTTCGTGCCTGCGAGTCCGAGAGGTGCGAGTGCATCGCGAGCGCGTCAACGCCCTGAGCCGCCAGCTTGTCCTGCTGGTCCTTCATCAGCGCGATGAGCGGACTGACGACGACCGTGAGTCCCGGCAGCATCAGCGCCGGCAGCTGGTAGACGAGCGACTTGCCGCTTCCCGTCGGCATGACCACGAGTGCGTCCTGTCCCTCGAGCACAGCCTGGATGGGTTCCCACTGGCCCTTTTGAAAATCGGCATGACCGAAGCGCGCGACGAGTACGCGCCGCGCTTTGGTCAGTAATGTCTGCGGCATCGAGAAACATCAGGGCACGAACCGGACCGCCCAATGAATTCGCCACCACGATACACAAGCGGTCTCACGCGTACCGCACCGAGCGCCACCGCCGCTACCATTCGTCGCATGCCACGCATGCCCGCGCCCTCGGCACAACTCGACTGTTTCGCCATCACGGCCCCGGGCCTCGAGACCCTGTGCGCGACCGAGCTCAAAGCTCTCGGAATCGCGGCCCGCGTGCCGCGCGATGGAGGCGGTGCGGCGTGGCGGGGCGACCCCTCGTCCGTCGCGCGTGCCAATCTCTGGCTCAGAACGGCGAGCCGCGTCGTGGTGCGCATGGCGCACTTTCGCGCCACCGCGTTCTACGAGCTCGAGTTGCAGGCGAAGCGCATCGCGTGGGAACGGTTCATTCGACCCGGCTCCCGCGTTGCGCTCCGCGTCACCTGCCGTAAATCGAAGCTCTACCACTCGGGCGCCGTGGCGCAGCGGCTAGCCGAATCGATCGGCCGGCGAGTGAAAGGCGTCGAAATGGCGACACCGGGCGCGGGCGACGCCGACGACGCCTCTCCCGATTCGCTCGGCGAGCCGGTGCAGCCCGCGAAGGCCGAGCAACTCTTCGTCGTGAGGCTGGTTCACGATGAGTGCACCGTGAGCGCCGACAGCTCGGGCCAGCTCCTCCACTTTCGCGGCTATCGCCAGGCGTTGGGCAAGGCGCCGCTTCGCGAAACCCTCGCCGCCGCCCTCCTGCTCGGCGCGGGCTGGTTGGGCGATACGCCCCTCGCCGATCCGATGTGCGGATCGGGAACGATTCCGATCGAAGCCGCGATGCTGGCGCGACGCATGGCGCCTGGCCGCGCCCGCCCGTTCGCGTTCATGCGCTGGCCCGAGCACGACGCGCGCGCGTGGCGGCAACTGCTCGACGACGCTCTTTCGCGCGAGCTGGCACACGCGCCGGCGTCGATTTTCGGGAGCGACCGCGACGCCGGAGCCGTCGCCGCGGCC
>JBIOHX010000177.1:0-7823 GCA_044449465.1 Gemmatimonadales bacterium
GACGAAGCGAGCCCTCATCACCGGCGGCGCCGGCTTCATCGGATCGCACGTCGCCGACCGATTCCTCGCCGGCGGCTGGACGGTCGAGATCATCGACAACCTTTCGAGCGGTAAGCGCGACAACGTGCCGGCCGGCGCCAAGCTGCACCTGCTCGACGTACAGAGCCCCGACGCCGCCCGCATCGTCACCGAGGGGCGGTTCGACGCCGTCGCGCACCTCGCGGCGCAGATCGACGTGCGTCGCAGCGTGAGCGATCCGGTGTTCGACGCGCAGGTCAACATCCTCGGCAGTCTCAATCTGCTCGAGGCCGTGCGGCGAGCGGGCGCGGACGGTGGCGCGCGGTTTGTGTTCGCCTCGACCGGCGGCGCCATCTACGGCGACCTCGCCGCGCCGCCGACGACAGAGACGACGCCAAAGGATCCCGACTCCCCGTACGGCATCGCCAAGCTCGCCGTCGAGCATTACATGGCGTACTACGGCCGCATCCATGGCGTCGAGACGGCGAGCGTTCGCTTCTCGAACGTGTACGGGCCGCGCCAGGATCCGCACGGCGAGGCCGGGGTGGTGGCGATCTTTTGCGGCCGCATCCTCGACGGGCGGGCGTTGACGGTGTTCGGCGACGGCCGGCAGACGCGCGACTATGTGCACGTCGGCGACGTGGCGGAGGCGGTCTTTCGCGCGACCACCATCAAGCTGCCGCCGCGTGGCGCCGTCGACGCGCGGGCATTCAACATTGGTACCGGGATCGCCACGTCGGTCGTCGATCTGGCGTCGACGCTGATGCGTGCGGTCAACGCCACGGCACCGATCGAGTTCGCCCCGAGTCGACCGGGGGAGCAGATGCAGTCGTTCCTCCGCGTCGAACGGGCGCGCGACGTCCTGGGCTGGACACCGCGCGTTCCGCTCGAGCGTGGGCTCGCCGAGACGTACGCCTACTTCGCCGCCCGAGCGCGTCCGGCAGCCGCCGCCCGCTCTTGACCTCCAGCCGCTCCGACCGTGCACTTTGCTCCGTTGCTGCTCCAGTCGATGCGAGGCGCCGTTCCTTCCAGCGCGATCGAGCTGTTCGTCAACGCGTCGATCATGACCCAAGTCGTCGTCGGCGTCCTGGCCGTGCTGTCGTTGCTCAGCTGGGCGATCATCCTCGGCACTTGGCGGGGCCTCGCCAGGGCGACGAGTACCGCGCAGAAGTACCGGCTCGAGTTCGAGCGTGCGCGCGGACTGGATGAAGCTGGCGCGCTGGCCAAACGCTCGGCCGCCAGCGCGCTGCCGCGGTTGTTCATCCGCGCCATGCACTTCGTTTCGGACGCGCGCGTTGCCAATCAGCAGCTGCGCGAGCGGTCGACGCCGATCACGAGCGACGCGCCCAGCGCGGCGACACTAAGCGGTTCGCAGATCGAGACGCTGCACCTGCTGCTCGACTCGGAGGCCTCGGACGAGCGCGACCGCATCGGCCGCTTCCTGCCGTGGCTCGCCACAATCGGCTCAGTGAGCCCGCTCATCGGCCTGTTCGGCACGGTGCTCGGCGTGATCGACGCTTTCCTCGGCATCGCGTCGAAAGGCTCGGGAAATCTCTCGTCGGTTGCGCCGGGCGTCTCTGAGGCGCTGATCGCCACGGCCGTCGCACTCGCGGTCGCGATTCCAGCGACGTTCGGGTACAACATCTTCGCCAGCCGGTTGAACCGGTTCGACTCGCGGATGGAGAGCTTCGGCACGGCGACGATCGCTTTGCTGGTACGCGAAGGGCGCATCTGAGATGCCGCGCCGCCGCCGCCGCGAGCGATTCGATCTCAACGCCGACGTCAATGTCGTGAGCTTGATCGACGTGATGCTCCTGTTGCTCGTGATCTTCATGATCACCGCCCCGATGATGCAGGGCGGGGTGGACGTCTCGCTGCCACCCGCCGACGCCAAGCCGCTCGACTCGAAGCAGGGGCTCGCGGTGTCGATCAACCGCGCCGGCGAGATCTTCATCGACGACGAGAAGTACACCCTCAAGGATTTCCGCGTCGTGTTCAAGACGCTGCCCAAGAACCGAACGCGGAACGGCGTGTACCTCAGGGCAGACCAGAACGTGGGTTACGGACTCGTGGCTCAGCTCTTGGCGATCATGAATGCGGACGGCGTGACCAACGTCGGGCTCGTTACGCAGCCGGAGGAGATCCGCTAGCGTGGCGCCCGGGGCGCCGCGACTCACGGGCGGGGTGGTCGCGTCGATTGTCCTGCACGGGTCGGTCGTCGGCGCCGTCATATTTCTGCGTCCAGCCGCGGCGCCCCCGACGCCGCCGCTCTATCGTGTCCATCTGATCGCCGCACCTCCCGGCCCGATGGCGACGGGTGTCGTTCAAGAGCCGCCGAGCTCGCCGCCGCCCGAGACGCGGCCCACGCCGACGCCTAAATCGGTGCCGGTCAGGCCGAAGGCGGCTCCCCCCAAGGCCAAGCCGAAGCCGACGCCCGAGATCGCCACGCCGGTTGAGCAGCCGAAGACGGCCGAGAAGGCGACGACCCCGCCGCCAATGGCCGGTGGGGGCGAGACCGGCGGTAGTGGTAGCGACGTGGCGCCCGTGAACACCGCGGGGATCGACTTTCCGTATCCCGGTTACTTGTCGGGCATCGCCAACTCCGTGCTTCGCTTCTTCGGCCACTCGCGCATGAGCTACACGGCGGGGGTGCGGTTCGAGATTCGGCGCGACGGGTCGGTCGATCCGGCGAGCATAAAATTGGTGACCTCATCGGGCAATTACTCGTTCGATCAACAGGCGCTTGGTGCGGTGGAGTCGGCTGCGAACGCGAAGGCGTTTGGTCCGCTTCCGCCGGGATACCACGACGACATCCTCCCGGTCAACTTCCGATTCTCTCCCACGCTGATTCGATGAAGACCTCCCTCGGAGGACTCATGCTGGCGATCGCGGCGGCCGCGTTCGCACCGCGGGTGGGCGTCGCCCAGGACACGACGTTTCGCGGGGTGACGATCAACGCGCCCTACGATCCGCTTCGCGACAAACTCGGGATTGTCGTGCTTCCGGTCGCCGGTGCGTTCGGCGACTCGATCCGCACGATCATCCAGCGCGATCTCGATTTCAGCGACCGCTTCGCGATCATTCCCGTCGACGCGAGTGATGCCGACGTGTTTCGCGCGCCGTCCGCCGTCGCGCCGGGTGGTACGACTGCGGGGTCGCCGGGACTCAACTATCCGTTGTTCGCGCACCTTTCGGTGACGGCGGTGGTGCAGATCACGCCGATCCCGTCTGGGCTCCACGTCGCGCTGCACGACGTCGGCACGGCGCAGGTGGTGAACGTGCACGAATTTGCGCTCCCGTCGTCCGCACTGTCGCGGGATTGGCGACTCGCCGTGCACGAGGTATCGGACGAGGTTGCGCGGTGGGCCACCGGGCAGCGCGGCATCGCGGCGACGCGCATTGCGTATCTGCGCGGCGCATCGATCCGCATCGTCGACAGCGACGGCGCCGACGAGATCACCGTGCCGACCGATGAAAACGGCATCAGCCCAGCCTGGAGTCCGGACGGCTCGATGCTCGTCTACAACACGTACGGCGCGGTCGGGTCACGGCTCGTGCTGATCGACCTTGCCACGGGGCGTTCGCGCACCCTGCTCGCGGCGCCGCGCAACTCGCAGTACATCACACCCGTGTTCACGCCCGACGGAAAGTCCGTTGCATACTCGCGCTCGGGAGAGAACGGATCGGATCTGTTCATCGTCGGCGTAGACGGCGGCACGCCTCGGCGGTTGACGGCGGGGCAGGGGACAGAGAACACGAATCCGACACCCAGTCCGGATGGGCGCAGGTTTGCGTTTGTCAGCGGCCGTTTGGGAAGGCCGGAACTATATATTGTAGACGCCGACGGCACGGGTACGCGGGTGCTGACGGACTACGACTTCAACGAGAACAACTACAGGTCGGACCCCGACTGGTCGCCGGACGGACGATTGGTGGCGTACCAGGAGTTGCTTCACGACCAGTATCAGATCGAGACGATTCGCGCTGGCGGCGGCACTCCCAAGCCGCTGACCAACGAAGGGGTGAACGAGCAACCGTCGTGGGCAGCCGACGCGCGGCACCTCGTGTTCACCTCGACACGGACGGGCGTGCGACAGCTCTGGATCATCGATACAGAGTCCAGCCGTACGCGGCAGCTCACGACGTCGGCCGGCTCTCGGCTCGCGTCGTGGTCCCCGCGGCTCCCACCGCCGCGTTGAGCAGCACAAGCACCTGTGAATTCAAACATCTGATGTCTCATCAAGCACTCGAGGGAGACCTGACATGTTCCGTATTGCACGGATTGGGGGCCTGACGCTGGCGGTGGTATCCGTTGCCCTGGTTGATGCCTGCCACAAGAAACCCGCGCCCGAGGCCGTTCCCGTGGCCGCGCCGGCGCGCGGCCCGAATCAAGACAGCATTCGTGCCGCCGAGGACGCGCGCGCGCGGGCCGCCGCCGCCGCTGCCGCCCAGCGGCGCGCCGACAGCATCGCCGCCGACGCGCAGCGCGCGCGCGACCTCGCCGCAATGAGCGATCTCAAGACGGCCCTCACCGCAATGGTCCACTTCGATTTCGACCAATCCGATTTGCGTCCGCAGGATCGCGCCATCCTCGACGCCAAGGTGCCGATCCTTCAGGCCAACCCGAGCGTCGCCATCCGTATCGCAGGCTATACCGACGAACGCGGCTCCGACGAGTACAACCTCGCGCTCGGCCAGCGGCGCGCCGCGGCGGTCAAGCGCTACCTCACCGACCACGGCATCTCTGATGCACGCATCGAAACGGTGAGCTATGGCGAGGAACATCCAATTGCCCAGGGGTCCGACGAGAGCGCGTGGGCCCAAAATCGCCGCGCCGAATTCGACATCACCGCGGGTGGCCAGATGCTCCGCAAACCGTGAGAAAGCCATGAGACGATGGATGGCGGCCGCACCCGCGGTCCTGCTGGCGACAACCGGGTGTTTGGCGTCAAAGAGTGACATCCGTCTCATCCAGGACGAGATGCGAGCTACACGCTCGCAGCTCGCCGTGGGTGACACGTCGCTCCTGCGCGCGGACGAGGCTCGCCGCGCGCAGATCGCCACGCTGACGGCCAAGATCGATCGTATGAATGACTCGCTGCGCGTTCTCGCCGGTCGCCTGGCGACCTTTCAAGCGACGGCGACCGGCGAGTTCGATTCGATGGGCCAGCAGATGGTACGGGTGCAGGCGTTGCTCGGCCAGAACACGAAGAACGTGCAGGAGACTCGGGCGCAGCTCGAAGCGCTGCGAGAGCAGGGGACCGCGCCGGCCAGCGCGCCCCCGGTGGCTTCGCCAGGGTCAGGTGGCGCCGCGGGGAGCGACACTACGCAGCGGGCCGCGCCGGGCCTCCCCGGTCCGTCGACGTTGTTCATCACCGCGAAGGATCAGCTCGATAACGGCGCGTACGTCACGGCGCGTACCGGCTTTCAGCGGCTCATCGATGCCTACCCAACCGCCACGGACGCGCCGCGTGCGCTGCTGTACATTGGCGAGTCCTACAGGGCTGAGGGGAACACGGCCGCGGCTGATTCGGTATACCTGCTCGTTCCAGATCGGTACCCGAAGGCGCCCGAGGCGGCGACGGGCCTGTACAAGCATGGCAGAATTCTCTGGGACGCGAACAACAAAGCCGAAGCGCGCATCGTGCTCAATCGGTTGATTCGGGACTACCCGAACTCCGACGAAGCGCAGCTCGCCAAGGATTTGCTCAACCCGCGGGAGTAGCGGCGGACCTGGATGCCGATTCCGAAGTCCAATTCTGGCGAGATGCCGTTCCTCGATCATCTCGAGGAGCTGCGTTGGCGCATCATCTACTCGCTGGCGGCGGTCATCATCTGTGTCGGCATCGGCTTCGCGCTCTCGATCAAGTACGACATCGTCGGCCTCCTCGCGCGCCCGATCCTTCCGCTGATCCCCGAACACAAGCTCGTCTACACGCACCCGAGCGAAGGCTTCACCGTCATTCTCAACGCGGCGATGACGTTCGGCCTCGTCATCGCCGGGCCGGTGATCATCTACCAGGCATGGGCCTTCCTTTCTCCCGCGCTTCACGCGCACGAGCGGCGCATCGCCGTCGGCGTGCTGTTCAGCGGAATCCTGCTGTTCATGGCGGGGGCCGCGCTCGCATACTTCGTCGTAGTGCCGCTCGCCTTGCCGTGGCTGTTCGCGTTTGGCGGCCCGTCGCTCGTACCGCTCATCACGGCTGAGGACTATTTCAGCTTCATCTTCGCGATGGTGCTGACGTTCGGCGTCAGCTTCGAGCTTCCGATCGTGATCCTCGCGCTCGCCGCGCTCGGCATCGTGACCCCGCAGTTCCTCACCAGGTACCGCCGGCATGCGATCGTGTTGATCGTGATCGTCGGCGCGTTCCTGACGCCGGGCGACATGGTGTGGACGACGATCGCCCTCGCCGTGCCGTTGTATGCGCTGTACGAGCTGAGCGTGCTGGCGGCATTCATGATCTACCGCCGCAAGAATCGCCGGCGCGCGGCGCGCGAAGCGGCCGAGCGTGCCGAGGCCGAACAGTCCGACGACCAACCGCCCGACGTGCCCGAGGACATCGACGACCCGGCCGAACACTCCGGGGCGAACGCGTGAAGCGTGTCGTCCTCGCGGCGCTGTGCCTCGTTGCCAGCGCCGCGGCGGTAATGGGACAGATTCCTCGGCTGCCGATTCCGCGGCCGGGTGCGATGCAGCCCGTTCGGCATGACTCGCTGCACGACTCCGTGCTCGTCCGCTGGCCGACGCCGGACTCCGTGACCGCGGCGCTGCTCGCCAAGCCCGGCTACACGGTGACGCAGTACACCGGCGACACCGCGTATTTCAATGCGCAGCGCCATTCGCTGAATTTGCTCGCCGCCAACAAGCGTAAGGCGATCCTCGAGCGCGACTCCGAGATCGTCGTCAGCGACAAGGGGATCCACTACACCGATTCTACCCGACAGATCAGCACGAGCGGACACTATCGAATCCATCCGCCGCCAAGCAGTGGTCAGGCGGACATCGTCGCGGCGTCGCCCGGTCAGGTCGAGTACAACCTGAACGCGAGCACCCTTCGCATCACCAACGCCAAGTTGCCCGTGAACAACGGCGACATGTGGTACATGCAGGTCAAGGTCGCGGAGATTCAGAACGACACGAATACCGTCGGCAAGCGGTCGCCTACGGTGTGGATAGGCAGCGGCTCGCTCACGAGTTGCGACGATTCGATTCCGGACTATCAGTTCGTCTACCACCAGGCGAAGCGCACGTCGGGGAACGGGATTTTTGCGAGCCCGGCGATTCTGTACATCAAGGACATTCCGGTGATGTGGTTTCCGTTCATGTTCACGGACACACGGCCCGGTCGCCACAGTGGAATCCTCGCGCCGCAATTCGGCCTGGGGGACGTCATTCGCAACAGCCCCAGTTACCGCCGGCACGTCGATCACGCGGGCTACTACTGGGCGCTCAACGATTACATGGACTTCAGCACCTGGCTCGATTGGCGCAGCTCCGCCGGCGCGGTGGCGGGCGATCCGGGCTGGATCAAGTTCAACGCCGATTGGGATTACAAGTGGATCGACCGGTTCCTTACCGGGCGCATCGGCACGTCCTACACCGAGGACGGCGGCGGCTCGAAGAACCTCGCCGTGACCTGGAACCACCAGCAGGACCTAACGCCGAACAGCCACCTCACCACGAGCGTCAACTACGTCACCAACACCACGCTCCAACGTCAGAACACGTTCAACCCGTACGCCGCGCTGGCGACGATCGCATCGCAGGCGGACTACAGCTCCAAGCTCGGCCCGCTCAGCCTCAA
>JBIOHX010000178.1:0-7814 GCA_044449465.1 Gemmatimonadales bacterium
AGCGTCACGGAGTGAAAGACCTTCTCGGCGGCCTGCACGTCGAACAGCGTGTGCTTGCCGTTCTCGATCTCGCCGCCCCCGCCGTCGACGTTGATCGCGTACTCGGCGTCGATCAGGTCGTGACGGTTCTTGATCAGCCAATCGACGCCGTCGTAGCCCATGCCGCCCTCTTCGCCGGCGGTGAGGGCGAGAATGACGTCCCGGTCCGGGACGAAGCCTTCCTGCTTGAGGCGGAGCAGCGTCGTCGCGAGCAGCGTCGCGCCGCCCTTTTGATCCTGGGTGCCGCGGCCGTAGAAGTAGCCGCCGTTCTCTGTGAGCAGGAACGGGTCGTAGCTCCAGTCGGCACGCTTGGCCTCGACGACGTCGAGGTGCGCGAGGAGAAGGATCGGCCGGTGCGCACCGGTCCCGCGGTAGCGGACGACGAAGTTCCGGTTCTTCGGCGTCGGTCCGACCACGGCAACGTCGGAGTCGGAGAAGCCGGCATCGTGGAAACGAGTGGCCAGTTGGCCCGCGAGGTTGGTGACGTTGCCGCTCGAGCCGGTGGTGTTTGTCTCCACCATCTCGCGCAGAATGGCGTGGCCGAGTTGGTGGAAGGTCACCGCCGGCTGCTGGGCGCCGACCGGCGCCGCCAAGAGCAATGGTATCAGATACCTGGCATTCTTCGCTGCGTATAGGCTCACTGGTGAACCCCCGCCAGCGACGCCACGATCAACGCCGCCCACTGCGGCCCGAGCCAGCCGTCTGCGCCGTCGTCGTACCATTCGCCGAGCGCATGCGTGCCGCCGCCCTTCCCCCCGCCGCCGATCCGGATGCCCGGGATGCCGAGGCTGATCGGAATGTTGGCATCGGTGCTCGACGCGCTCGTCGATGAGCTGAATCCCAGCGCCTTGGCGGCGTCGAGCGCCGTGCGCACGATCGGCGCGTTGTCCGACTGCGCGCCGGTCGGTCGGATGCCGATCGTGTCGATCGTCATCGAGAGCTTGGCGGCCGCCGCGCGCGGCCCGGTCCACCGCGCATTCTCCGCGGCGAGCGCGGCGTGGAGCACGCGCTGAATCTTGGCGTCGACCGCGGCGAGCGAAGACGCGTCCTCCGAGCGCATGTCGATCTGCATCGACGCCTCGCCGGCGATCGAGTTGACCGACGTGCCGCCCTGGATCACGCCGACGTTGAACGTGGTCTTGGGTGTAGACGGAACTTGAATGTCGGCGATACCGGCGATGGCGCGGCCGAGCGCGTGAATCGGGTTCGGGATGCCGAACGCGCCGTAGCTGTGCCCCCCAGGCCCCTTGTACGTGACGCGATACCGGTCGCTCCCCACGGCACGGCTCGCGATGCCCAAGTCGGCGTCGTCGATCGAGATGAAGTAGTTGATTTTGCCTTTGAGCTCGTGGCCGAACAGGTTGCGCATCCCGCGCAGGTTGCCCGGCCCTTCTTCGCCGACGTCGCCGACGAAATAGACCGTCCCGGCGGTCCGCACGTTCGACTTCTCGAATGCGCGGACGACGGCGAGCACCACGGCGAGCCCGCGGTCGTCGTCGCCGATGCCCGGTGCTTTGTACCGGCTGCCGTCGCGCGTGACCGCGACCTTCGTGCCCTCGGGGAACACCGTGTCGAGATGGCCGGCGAGAACGACCGTCGGACCGGCGCCCGACCCGGGCCGCACGGCGATGACGTTGCCGACGCTGTCGATGCGCACGTCACGCAAGCCGAGCGCCTCGAGCCGCCGTTTGAACTCCGCGGCCCGCGTGGATTCCTTGAACGGAGGCGCCGGGATCTGCGTCAGCTCGACCTGCTGCTCGAGCGTCCAGGCGTTGTCGGCCTTGAGAATGTCGAGTGCTGCGCGAACGTGCGCATTGGACGCGGGGACGGTCTGCGCGGCCGCACCCGAGACGGTCGCTACGGCGAGCGTCGTGGCAAATCGGTAGGCGTTCATCCGGAGAACGTACAATTGGGGCGCGCGCGGCGAAAGCGACGCGCGCTCAGGGGAAATAGCGCTTCGTCCAGACGACCACCGAGCCGCAATCTCCACTGCGGGCAATGAATTGGTTGGGCGTCTCGAGCATTCGCGGGTATACCTCGATCGCCGCGACCTCGTCCGGTTGCAGGTTGCCAAGCTGCTCGGCGTCCGTGCTAACGCCATCCACCCAGATGTTGGCAAGGCAAAATCCACCGTTCGTCCCAGGTAGTAAGATCACGACGTCTCGAGTCGTTTTCTGATTGTGGTCGACCCGCACGCTCGGGAAGGTCTCGAACGCCCCACTCATTGTGGCGCGCCTGGAAATCGCGCTCGAGTCCTCGAAATAGCCCATGCTATGCAGTTTACGCTCCTCGTACCCGTCGACGACGATGCGGCGATACGACGCCGCTTTCACCTGTACCGGCGTAAGCGTCGTAACCTTGCGCAGTTGGACGAACGCGCGTGCCGTGTCGCCGACATATACGTCGACTTTGGCGGCGGTCGGCGCGAGGCCGATCGATGAGACATCGAGTTGACGGCTGCCAGAGGGAACAGCTGAAATAACGAAGCGGCCCTCCCCGTCGGCTCGAACTTCGGTGAATCCGCGGGTGTGAATCCGAGCCCCGCCAAGCGGTTGGCCCTGATCGTCCACCACGGTTCCAGTCACGACGCCAGTGGTGCCAGCGCCCCGACCGTGATCACCAAGCACGAGATCGAGTCGGTCGACGCGAAGTCCGTTCGGCACGAGCTCGACCTCGTCCGAGCTCACTAGCGTGTCCGACGGTGAACCGCCTGTCGCCGTGGCGTACAACACGTCACTCGACGGCAATCCGCAGACGCGGTAGTCGCCTGCTGAATCCGTGCGCGTGTCAACGATCCACGGTCGCTCGATCGCGTTGGCCCTTCCGCTGAACGCAATCTGAAGCCACCGCACGGAAACAACGACACCGGTGACGGGCCGTCGCGTTGCGGCCGAGCGCACCGTGCCGAACGCAAATCCGGTGTCGCCCGCGACCGGCCGGTCACCGCAGGCGGTTCGCCACAATCGTTCGAACGACGGCGACGCGATTCGGATCGTATCGCGCCCGTCGGTGACGTTCACTCGTTTGGTTGTCCCCGAGAGTCCAACCGAGTCAAAGACCGCCGCCTGCACCGCGAGCGTATAGGTGCCGGGCGCTGCGCCGTCGAAATGGAAGCGGCCCAACGAATCACTGATCGCCGTCGCCACCGGCCGGTTGTTCCCCGTGAGCGTTACGAACGCACCGCGCAGCGGTGTGCCGTGCAGGCTGTCGTACGCAACGCCAACGACGACAACGCCCTGCGCGGCCGCGACGCCCGACACGAGTACGCTGGCTGCTAGAATCGCCGCCGCACCGACCCGCTGCCGCATGGTCGCCCCGAGGAGACGCGTGATTGACCGATTCGAGCCGGGCCGCCCGCCGCGGCTCGCGCGGCAGAGGCTGGCGCGGCGGCAATCATAATACAAGATTGCATACGATGCGACCCTGGCTGCTTGTCATCGCCGCGATCCTGCTCGGCAACCCGGCCGTTGCGCGCTCCCAGTCGCCGACGGTCGTTCGCGTCGCCGTTGCCGATACCCTCGGCTTCCCGGTGCCCGACGCAGCCGTTCGCCTGATGCGCGACACCGCGGTCGTTCGCAGTGGACGGACCGCGCCTGACGGGAGCTATCGCTTCACCGTCGGTGCCGGCGACACGAGCCTCGACCTCGCCGTGCAGAAGGTGGGGTACGTCAGCACGCGCCGTCGTGTGGCACCTGCCGTCGGCGCGGTGACCGACGTCGCCGTCCTCGTGACACCGGTGGCGACGATCCTCGACTCGGTGCACATCACCGCGCGGCACACCGCCGACGACATCGTGCCGATCATCGACGCCGACGAGATTGCGCAGAGCGGGCGCAATCTGACTGGCCTCTTCAGGTTGATCGCCAAGCTTCGCCCGCGTGCCACGACCAATACGCCGCGGCGCGCCGCGCGCCCCTGCCTGGAATCGCAGACGCGTTACTACATCAACGAGCAGTGGGTCAACCCCGCCCAGTTCGGCGGTCTCGCCGATTTCCCCCCTGAGCAGATCGCCTACGTCCAATTCGTCGACTGCTTCGATCGCTCGCTCGACGATGCAGACCATCCGGGCGCGCGGCATGTGTACGTCACCCTCAAGCCGGGTGCACACTACACCCCAGGCGGCGGCGTCCAGATCGACTCCTCGGCGATGCACGACGCCGGCACCGTCGCCGACTCCGGGAAGGCGCTTCGCGTGGCCCGCGGAAAGGTCATCGGCATCTACGATGAAGTGAGCGGCGATCCGATCGACGGCGTCGAGGTCAAGGACGTCGCCAGCGGAATGTTCGTGCACACGACCGTCACCGGCACGGCATCACTCTTCTTCGCCCGCACCGATGCGACCATGCTCGGGTTATCCAAGCTCGGCTATCGCCCGATGACGATGCTGATCGGCGATCCGTGGGCGGACACGATTCCCATCACGGTGACGATGATGCCACGCGGCGTCACCACAGTCGAAGCGAAGCGCCGCTCACCAGCGGACACCGTCGCCAAGCTCATCGTCGCCGGCTTCTACGATCGGCGAGCCTGGGCGCCCGCGGCCGCGAACGCGTTTCTCTCGACGAGCGATCTGCGCGGCGCGACGTCGATCAGCGCCGCGGCGCGCGACGCCGGCCGGCCGCTCTGCGAGAGCGCGGTGTACGTTGACGACGCCTACACCAACCTCGCAGCCGCGTTGCTGGCGCTATCCGAGCGCGCCCGCACGATCGACGACCTCTTTCCGGTGTCCGACGTGCTGGCGACGGAGACCTACGTCGGCGGCGAGATCCCGCCGCAGTTCGATCGGTGGAGTGAAAAAGGAGCGGTCGACGCGCCCAAGAAGAGCTCCCGTTGCGTGACGGCGATCTGGACGCGGTAACCCGCGTCCGAGCCGGATTCACGCAGTCTACCCTCGCTCGCCACCAATCCGTCGTCGCCCGCCGTCAGTCTGTGATCTCCCGCGTTCACTCTGCGATCTCCCGCGTTCACTCTGCAATTTCCCGCCTGTGCCCCGCAATTTCCCGCGTTCACCGTGCGATCGCCCGCGGGGAGTCTGCGATCGCCCGAGGCAGGTCGGCGACTGCACGAGGCGAGACGACGACATCCCCACCTGAATCGACGGCGTCCCGACGTGACCTTGCTGCGGGCCGCCATCAACCTGCCCCGCACCGCGATGACTTTGCTCCGCACCGACGTCGGTCTCCGTCCGACCGACGCGAGTCGACGATATCCCGCCTTCACCCCGCAATATTCCGCGTTCACCCGACGATATCCCGCCGTGACACTGCGATCTCCCGTGGTGACGCCGCGTTCGCCCGCGGTCGGCCTGCAATCGCCCGCGCTCGACGCACGATCGCCCGTGCTCGACGCACGATCGCCCATGCTCGACGCACGATCGCCCGCACTTGATGAGCATTCGCCCGTGCGCGACAGGCATTCGATCGAGGTGGATCGGCGCTCGATGGCGGTGAGCCGACGCTGACCCGCGCTGGATCCGCACTCGCCCGAGCTGAACCGACAATCGCCCACGCTGAATCAGCGATCGCCGGCGCTCGACCAGCGATTTCCCGCGCTGAATCATCGATCGCTCGCGCTGAGCCATCGATCGCTCGCGCTGAGCCATCGATTGCTCGCGCTCAATCATCGATTGCCCGCGGTCAACCAACGATTCCCCCCGCTGAACCAACGACTCCCCGCGCTCGGTCATCAATCGCCCGCCCGTGCTCGACGACTGTGCCTGGCATCCTCGCCAGCGCCTCAACACAGATGCACTGCCATGGCCTTGAACCCGGCCACGACGCTGCTACCCACCTCCAATCCCAGCTCGCGCACCGATCGTGCCGTCACCGCCGACACGAGTAACGTGCCGCTCGCATCCACTGTCACGCGGCTCAACGCGCCGGCCGGTACGATCTCTACCACCCGTCCGCGAAACTGGTTCTGCATCGACGACATCGACGGCTCGGTCGACAGCGCGATCTCCTCGCCGCGAATCACCGCATGGGTCGGACCCGGCACGGCGTCCCCCAACGCGTAGAAGGTGAGCGCGCCCGTCGTGAACGCGACCGCGTGCTGCACGAACTGCTCGCCGTTCCCCGCCACCCAGTCCGGTGCTTCGGCGCGAATCGGGCGCGCGATGCCCGCGAACACGTTCTCGGCGCCGAGAAAGTCGGCGATGTACGGCGACGCGGGGCGGCGGAACACCTCTTCCGGGTCTCCCGTCTGCACGACGCGGCCCTTGTCGAGCACGATCGCCACGTCGCCGAGCAACCCGGCCTCGGCGAAATCGTGCGTCACCTGAAGTACGGTGAACCGGCGCTCGAAGTACACGGTGCGCAGGATGCGGCGCGCGACGTTCCGCGTGCGCGGATCGAGCGCGCTGAACGGCTCATCGAGCAGCAGCACCTCCGGGCGGCGCGCCAGCGCGCGCGCGATGGCCACCAGCTGCCGCTCGCCGCCGCTCAGCGAGTCGACCGAACGCCCGGCCAGCGCGTCGACGCCGAAGCGCTCGCACAAATCGTCGACGACCGGACTGTCGGCTGCGCCGTACTCGACGTTCCGGCGAGCCGTGAGGTGCGGAAAGAGGTACGCGTGCTGATACACGATGCCAATGCGTCGCCGTTCGGGCGGCGCCGACGTCAGATCCTCGCCGCCGAGTAGAACCCGGCCGGACGTTGCTCGCACGACACCGGCGATCGTCTCCAGGAGCGTGGTCTTGCCGGCGCCGGCCGGTCCGATGACCACGCCGTATCCGCCTTGTGGGATCTCGAACGTGATATTGGAGAGCTCGAACGCGCCATTACGGGCGCTCACCGCGTGCAGCGAGATCACGGCGCGGCCGGCCGGTCAGCGCGCGGCGGGCTCGCCGGCGCGGAGGGCGCGCAGCGCGATGAGCGGCAGGAGCGCGAACAGCACGAGCACCGCGGCGGCGGGAAGCGTCTCCGTCAACCCGTAGCTCGTGAATCGGTCGTACGTCAACACACTCACGACCTTCGGGTTGTACGTGAGGATGACGATCGCGCCGAACTCGCTGATCGCTCTCGCCCACATCACCACCGCCGCCGCGGTCAGCCCGCGCGCCGCGAGTGGCAGCGTCACCCTCCGAAAGGCGCGCCAGGCGTCGTCGCCGAGCGTGCGCGCCACCGATTCGTAGCGCGCGTCCACGCGGGCGAAGGTCTCCCGTGCGGCGCTCACGTAGAGCGGAGCCGACACGAACAGCATCGCGCAGACGATTCCCGTTGCCGACCCCACGACCCGGAGCCCCGCGTCGTACAGCATTCCGCCGACTGGACTTGCCCGCCCAAGCACGAGCAGGAGCGCGATGCCCGCCACCGGATGAGGGATGACCAATGGGAGATCCACCAACGCGGCCACGAGCGCGCGGCCCGGAAACGCGCGCCGAGCGAGCAAGTAGGCGAGCGGCGTCGCCCCCGCGACGCCGAGCAGCGTAGCCGTCGTCGCCGTGACGACGGTGAGCCAGAGCGACGCGCGCAGCTCCGCGTCGGCACCGAGATGCGACAGGCCTCGCGCGCCGCCCGCGGCAACGAGGCCCGCCACAGGCGCGAGAATGAACAGCAGAAAAAGCGACGTAATGGCCGCGACGACGATGGTAAGCGCCGCGCGCACTGTGGCGCGTGACCGCGCCGGCGGCGTAGCGATCGCGTTACCGACCGGAAACGCCATGCAGCTCGGCCGGCGCCCCGTTGCCGACGACGATCGGATGGTCGAGCATCTCGACGTGAGCCGCGCGCAGCTCGGCGATCACCGAGGCCGATGTCAGGTAGTCGAGAAATCGC
>JBIOHX010000179.1:0-7698 GCA_044449465.1 Gemmatimonadales bacterium
ACGACACGAGGCGGACCACCAGGTCGCTCCACGTCCGCACCGGCACGCCCGCCGCGCTCCCCACCGAAGCGCCGCGCCGAAATCCGGCGCGCGCCGCGGGGTCGCCCGGAAAGATCGAGTCGATGACCGGCGGCAGATAGTAGACCACGCTGTCCGCGATGTCCTGCGCCGTGGCGCCGGCGCGACCGACCGGCACGTCGACCACGCCCCGCTGCGTTGCGATGCGGATGGACCCATCGCTCGACGCGATATCGCGCCGCACGTCGTTCCAGTTCGCGACACGATGTCCATTCACCGTGCGCACCGTGTCGCCGGCGCGAAGCTGCGCGAGCTCCGGCGCACCGGCAAACGCGTTCGCGCGGCCGACGACCGTCGTCGGCATCGTCACCTGGCCGTAGTGGATCGCCAAAACCGTCGCCACGACGATGGCGAGCAGCGCGTTCATACAGACCCCGGCGATCATGATGATGATGCGCGCCCAGAGCGGCTTGCTCTCGAACCAGCGATGCTCCGGCACCGGCTTGGGGCCGAACGGAATCATCGCCTCGGGATCGTACTCCGGGTCACTCTCGGATCTGGCGCTCGCCTCCTCGTTGCCTCCCTCGAGGAACGCTGTTTCCGCGTCGTGCCGCGATGCCATGCGCACGTAGCCGCCGAGCGGCAGGCAGGCGAGGATGTACTCGGTTTCGCCGCGCCGAAATTTGAAGATCGACGGACCGAAGCCGATCGAGAAGCGCGGCGCGTACACCCCGACGGCCTTCGCCGCCAGGAAATGCCCGAACTCGTGCACGAAGATCACGAGCCCGAAGACGAGAATCGGCGCGAGAATGGCTAGCACGCGAACCGTTCCCTCACGACCCGACGTGCCGCCCCGTCGGCGGCGAGCAGCGCCTCGTACGTGCCGCCCGGCGCGTCGCCGTGCTCTTGGAGCGCCATCGTGATCGCGGCGCTGATCTCGCCGAAGCGAATACGTCCGCCCAGAAACAGGGCGACGGCCGCTTCATTCGCGGCGTTGAACACGGCCGGCGCTGCCCCGCCTCGCCGCCCCGCCTCGACCCCGAGCGCGAACGCCGGGAACTGCTGCACGCGCACCGGCTCGAACGTCAGCGGCGAGCACGACACCGGATCGAACCGGGGCACGCCCTCGTCGCTCACTCGATCGGGATGCGTCAGCGCGTACAGCACGGGCAGCTCCATGCTCGGCACTCCGAGCTGCGCCAGGACGCTGCCGTCGACGAATTCGACGAAGGAATGCACCACGCTCTGCGGGTGGACGACGACTTCGATGCGGTCGTAGGGCAATCCAAACAAATAGTGAGCCTCGATGACTTCGAGCGCCTTGTTGGCGAGCGTCGCGCTGTCGACCGTGATCTTGCGCCCCATTTTCCAGGTCGGATGGCGAAGCGCGTCGTCGACGGTGGCGTTCTCGAGCTGAGCCGGTGTCCATTCGCGGAACGGGCCGCCCGATGCAGTGATGATGACCCGGCGCACGTCAATCCCGGGACGCCCTGCTATACACTGGAGAATCGCGCTGTGTTCGCTGTCGACGGGCACGATCTCGCCGCCGCCGGCTAGGCAGGCCGCGCCGACCAGCGCGCCCGCCATGACGAGGGTCTCCTTGTTCGCCAGCGCGACGCGCTTGCCTCTCGCGAGGGCGGCGAGCGTGGCCTCGAGCCCCACCGCGCCGACCACCGCGTTGAGCACGATGTCGACGTCGTCTCGTTGCGCGGCCTCGACCAGGCAGGATGCGCCCACCCGCCATTGATCGTGCGGCGCCGCGCCGTTCTCCACGATCCCGACGTAGCTCGGATGAAACTGGCTCGCCTGCTCGCCGAGCAGCAGCGCGTTGTTGTGCGCCGTGAGCGCCGCCACGCGGAAGCGGCCGCGCTGTCGGTCGAGCACGCGTAGCGCCGTCCGGCCAATCGAGCCGGTCGATCCCAGGATGGCGACGCCGAGTGGCCGCGACTGCGTCATGACGGAGCCCAGGTCAGCAGCCACCCGAACACGATGTACGACACGGGCAGCACGAAGAGAAGACTGTCACACCGGTCGAGGATTCCGCCGTGCCCCGGGATCAGCGTCGAGCTGTCCTTGACCCCGGCCTCGCGCTTGAGCAGCGACTCGGCGAGATCGCCGATCTGCGCGGCAACGCTCACGAGCGCGCCGAAGACGGGCGCGCCAACTGGAGCCCAGCGCATGCCGAGGTGCGCGGCCGGCTGCAGCACCCAGGTCACGTAGGCCCACGCGACGAGCATCGTGGCCGCGAGCCCGCCGATGGCGCCTTCGATCGTCTTCCCCGGACTCACCGAGGGCATGAGCTTGTGCCGTCCGATCGCGCGGCCAACGGCGTACGCTCCGATGTCGGACGCCCAGGTGCCGAACACCGGCAACAGCAGGAGCAACCCACCCGACGGGACCGTCCAGACGCGGCCGGCCAGCGAAAGATTGGCTGGCGCAAACGCGTAGTCGTGCCGCCAGATGGCGTAGCCGTAGCTGAGCATGCCGCCGGTGTACGCGGCGCCGAACGCCGTAGTCGCCGCGGCGCCGAGTGGCTTGCCGGCGACGCCGCGTGCCCAGATCGCCGCGCCGAGGAGGACGAGCACGCACAGCGCGCCGAGCGACGCCGCACCGATCACGGCGTCCGGGTCGTAGAGGTTGAGATATCTCGCGTGGACGAGCAGCGGGATGAGCCCGGCGATCACGATGCCGGCGTCGTCCATCGGCGTGAGGCCCGTGCCGCGGGCGAGACGGAAGAACTCCCACGCCGCGAGCGCCGAGACGACGGCGAGCAGCGCGGCGAGCGCGGCGCCGCCAAACAGCACCACGGCGATCGCGATCGGAATCGCGACCACCGAGAACAGCACACGCCGGGTGAGCTCGGAGCTCACACTTCCATGATCTCGGCTTCCTTCGCCTTGACCAGCTCGTCGATCTTGTGGATGTAGTCGTCGTGCAACTTCTGGATGTCTTTCTCGGCATGCTTGACGTCGTCCTCGGACACGCCGTCGAGCTTCTTGAGCGTTTCGCGGCCGTGCGTCCGCGCGTGCCGAACCGCCACGCGGCCGTCCTCGGCGTATTTGTGGACGAGCTTGACGAGCTCCTTGCGCCGCTCCTCGTTCATCATCGGCAGTGGCACGCGGATGATCGCGCCCTGCGCCGACGGCTCGAACCCGAGGCCGGATTCGCGAATCGCCTTCTCGACGACCTTGATCTGCCCCTTGTCGAACGGCGTGACGATGAGCACGCGCGGCTCGGGCGCGTTGATCGTCGCCACCTGGTTGAGCTGCATCGCCTGACCGTACATCTCGACTTTTACGGCCTCGAGCATCGACGGCGACGCCTTGCCCGAGCGCACCGAGACGAACTCGTGTTTGACGTGGGCGACGTCCTTCTCGAGGGTCGCGCGTGCGTCTTTGAGAATTTGTTGAATGGAGCTCATCGAGCGCTCATCGAACGAGGGTGCCGACGCGTTCGCCGCGAACCGCAGCGACGATCGCGCCCGGACGGTGAATGTTGAGAACGATCAACGGCAACGCGTTCTCCCGGCAGAGTGTGATGGCGGTCTGGTCGATGACCTTCAACTCCTCCACGATCACGTCCCGGAAGCTGACCTCCTCGTACAACTTGGCGGTCGGCTCCTTCTTCGGGTCGGCCGAGTAGACGCCTTCCACGCTCGTCGCCTTGATGATCACGTTCGCCTTGATCTGGATGGCCCGCAATACCGCTGCGGTGTCCGTCGAGAAATAGGGGTTGCCCGTACCCGCCGCGAAGATCACGGTGCGTCCCTTTTCCAGGTGGCGTACGGCACGCCGCCGGATGTAGGGCTCCGCCAGCTCCTCCATGCGGATCGCCGTCATGACCCGCGTTTCGATCCCTTTCCGCTCGAGCACGTCCTGCACGGCGAGCGCGTTGATCACGGTGCCGAGCATCCCCATGTAGTCGGCGGCGACGCGGTCCATCCCCGTCTTGGAGAGCAGCGACCCGCGCACGATGTTCCCGCCGCCAATCACCATACCGACCGCGGCGCCAGTCGCGGTCACGGCTACGACCTCGTCGGCGAGGCGGTCCACCGTGTCGAAGTCGTACCCGAATCCCTTGTCGCCGGCGAGCGCTTCACCCGACAGCTTGAGCAGGACGCGCGGATATTTCAGATCTGGCACAGAAGGGTCTGAGAGGTCTGGTCCAGAATGCTGCCGGCTATGCCTCGCCGAGCTGATAGCGCACGAACCGGCGAACCTGAATGTTCTCGCCGGTCTTCGCCGAGGTCTCCTTCACGAGATCGCCGATCGTCTTCTTGGAGTCGCGCACCCACACCTGATGCATGAGGGCGACATCCTTATAGTACGATTGAATCTTCCCTTCCACGATCTTGTCGATCATGTGCTCAGGCTTACCCTCCGCCTTGACCTGCTCGACGAAGATGCGCCGCTCCGAGTCCACTCGGTCCTGGGGCACCTGATCTTTGTCCACGGCAATCGGCGACGCGGCCGCCACCTGCTCGGCGAGGTACTTGCCGAGTTGGCGGAAGTCGTCGGTGCGGGCCACGAAGTCCGTCTCGCAGTTGATCTCGACCAGCACCGCGATCTTGCCGTCGTGGTGTACGTAGGTACCGATCATTCCTTCCTTGGTCTGCCGGCCGGCGCGCTTCTCGGCCTTGGCCGCGCCCTTGGAGCGCAGCAGTTCAACGGCTTTGTCGACGTCGCCAGCCGTCTCCTCGAGCGCCTTCTTGCAATCCATCATGCCGGCGCCGGTTCGTTCCCGGAGCGCGGCGACATCTTTTGCGGAAATCATGGTCGCCATGGTGATGTCCTGAGTACGGCGGTGCGTACGGCGGGAGCTCGGTGCCCCGTGACCGTTGCTGCAACTACTCGGCGGGTGTCTCCGCTGCGCCCTCGGCCGGCGCTTCGCCGTCGGGTTCGCCCGGACCCTTGAGTCGGGCGGCGATGGCCTCCGGCTTGGCGCGACGCCGCCGCGGACGACGGCGGCGCTTCCGATCCTCTTCACCCGCCGGCTCGGCGCCGCGATCGGAGCTGTACGTGTAGCTCCCTTCGCCTTCCTCGGCCTCCTCACGCACCGGCGCTTCACGGCGCGCTTCGACGATCGCGTCGGCGATCGCTTTGGTGATCAGCTCGACGGACCGGATCGCGTCGTCGTTGCCGGCGATCGGCACGCTGATCAGGTCGGGATCGGCGTTCGTGTCGACGATGGCGATGATCGGGATGCCCAGCTTGGTCCCCTCACTGACGCCAATGCGCTCCTTCTTGGAGTCGACGACGAACATCAGCCCCGGCAGGCGACCCATGTTGCGGATGCCGTTCAGATACTTGGAGAGCTTCTCGCGCTCGCGGCGGAGCATGAGCTGCTCCTTCTTCGTGTAGTTCTCGAAGTCGCCGCCTTCTTCGCCGCCGGCCTCGAGCTCCTTCATGCGGCGGACCTGCTTCTTGACCGTTTGATAGTTGGTCAGGAGCCCGCCAAGCCAGCGCTCGGTGATGAATAGCGCGCTCGCCCGTTCCGCCTCGGCGCGCACGATGCCCGAGAGCTGCGGTTTGGTGCAGACGAACAGCACGTTCTCGCCGCGCAGCACGACGTCGCGCACCAGCTTCTGCGCGACCTCGAGCTGCCGCAAGGTCTTTTGCAGATCGATGATGTGGATGCCGTTCCGCTCGGCGAAAATGAAGCGGCGCATCTTTGGATTCCACCGGCGGGTTTGATGCCCGAAGTGGACGCCGGCGGCGAGCAATTGCTCGAGCGTCGGCTGGTTGGTGGACGTCTGTTCGGCCATACGGGTGTGCGCCTCGGTGTGGTTATACGTCGGAGCCCGTCATCGCTCTCGTCCACCGCCGAAGCGGCACCGGACGAGAGCTCGGGAACTCCTGAGAGATGAAAACAGATGAAACGAGCAGCGTCGCCGACTATCGCTTGCTGAACTGGAAACGCTTACGAGCCTTCGGACGGCCTGGCTTCTTGCGCTCGACGGCGCGCGCGTCGCGTGTGAGCAGACCCAAGTCGCGCAGCTTGCGCCGATGGGCTTCGTCGATCTTGACGAGGGCGCGAGCGACCGCGAGGCGCAGCGCGCCTGCCTGGCCGGTGTTGCCGCCCCCGTCGACATTCGCCTTCACATCGAAGCGGCCAAGCGTATCGGTCGCCACGAACGGCTGCTGAATCGAGGTCACGTGCGACGGACGGGGAAAGTAGTCGCCAAGCGTGCGTCCGTTCACGTCCCACTTGCCGGAGCCCGGCTTGATGAACACGCGGCACACCGCCTCTTTGCGCCGCCCGATCGCGTGAATGCTCTGTTGGTCTGCCATCGTTATTTCTCGCTCTTGTCGAAGGTCAGCGCGGTCGGCTGCTGCGCGACGTGCGGATGCTCGGCGGTGGCGTACACCCGGAGCTTGCGGCGCAGTACCTGTCGGCCGAGCGCGGTCTTGGGCAGCATGCCGTAGACGGCCTTCTCGATGACCCGCTCCGGATGCTTGGCGATCATGGTGCCGTACGGCGTGAACTTCTCGTGGCCCATGTAGCCCGTGTGGCTGAAGTACTTCTTCTGCTCAGCCTTGCGCCCGCTGACCTTGATCTTCGACGCGTTGATGACGATGACGTTGTCGCCCGTGTCCATGTGCGGCGTGAACATTGGCTTGTGCTTGCCGCGGATGATGCGGGCGACCTCGGTGGCGAGGCGTCCGAGAATCATCCCGTCGGCATCGACGATGAACCAACGCTGCTCGATGTCGCGCGGCGTGGCGGAGTACGTTTTCATGGTGGAGCGAGACGAAGTGGGTCCTGCGCCTCACCGGTGCGGCATGCAACCCGGGTCTCGGCCGCCACTTAAGGCGTTTTTCGACAGACATGTAAGGTAGACAAGCACTTAGGGGCTGTCAACGTAGCTTCGCGTCGTCCGCCACGAGCGCGAGCCAATGACCATTGGGACTGATCGCCAACCGCGTGATGTTCACGATCCCGTCCGCGGCGAGGTCGGCCGCGGCGTCCCACGCAGTCTGCTTCGGGCGCAGCGTGTACAGCTTGCTTCCGCTCGCCGTGATGGCGATGCCGTTCGCCGTCCACACCACGAACGCCGCGCCTGGCGGCAGTTGGGCGATTGGTTCGGTGTGCGGCGCGTGCATGGTGTCGAGCCAGAGATGCTCGAGCGTCAGGCTGCCGCCCGGCCCACGTTGAACGAACGACATGCTCCCGACCGCGATCGGCGAGAGTGACCGGTCGATGTCGCGCGCGGCCGTGTCGGCCTGTTCGGTTCGGACGTCGACCACCTGGAGCGTTGCCGGCCGACCGAGGACATACACGGCGACGTGATCGGCGTCGAGCCAGGTGTGGTAGCCTACGGGCCTGACGCCGTGAAGCACGAGCTGGGGATCGCTACCATCGAGCGCGAAGCTCCAGAGACGCTGTGTCGAATCGCGCTCGACGCGCACGACGGAGAATCGACGGCCGCCCGGCATCATGCTCGGCGAGTATTCGCTCTCCGGGCCGCCGGTGAGGCGCGCCGTCTCTTTCGTCGTGATCTCGTAGCGGTAGATGTCCGCCTGGCCATCGTCGCGAATCGACGTGTAGAACAACGCTCGCTCGTCGGCCATGAATGCGGGCTGGTTGTCGTAGCCGGGGCGCCGCGTGATGTTGACTGGAGACGAGACGGCGATCCCCGTCGGCGAGCGGTCGGAGATGGTCAGGCCCGCGAGATAGACG
>JBIOHX010000180.1:0-7666 GCA_044449465.1 Gemmatimonadales bacterium
AAACCTTGGGCGGCACGTGCGTCAACGTCGGGTGCATCCCGTCCAAGGCCCTGCTCACGTCGTCGGAGCATTACGAGTTCGCGAAACACGCGGCTGCCGCCCACGGCATCGGCGTCGGCACGCTGACCCTCGACCTTGCGACGATGCTCGAGCGCAAAGACGAGGTCGTTCGGCAGAACACGCGCGGCATCGAGTTTCTGTTCCGGAAGAACCGGGTCACCTGGGCGAAGGGGCGAGGAACGCTGAAGCCGGGGAACCTGGTCGAGGTCGCGGCCACGGGCGCGGGGGCCCCCCCCGCTGAAACAATCGCCTCCTACCAAGCCAAGCACGTCATCATCGCCACTGGCTCCGTACCGATCGAGCTCCCGTTCCTCGTCTACGACGAAGAGCGCATCCTCTCCAACGTCGGCGCCCTCCGCATCCCCACCGTCCCCAAGCACCTGATCGTCATCGGCGGCGGGGTCATTGGCCTCGAGCTAGGCTCCGTCTGGCAACGTCTCGGCGCCACGGTCACCGTGATCGAGCTCCTCCCCGCGATCTTGCCCGGCATGGATGACGACGTGGTCAAGGAGGCGGACCGCACGCTCCGCAAGCAGGGACTCGCCATCCGTACCGGAACACGCGTTACCAACGGCGGTCGAAGCGAAGGCGGCGTGTTCGTCGACGTCGAACAGAATGGCAAGACCGAGCGCATCGAGGGCGATTATCTTCTCGTCGCCGTCGGACGGCGACCGTCGCTCACCGGCATCGATGCCGCCGCCCTCGGTCTCAACCTCGGCCGGCGCGGCGAGATTCTCGTCGACGATCAGATGCGCACCAACCTGCCAAATCTCTTCGCCATCGGCGACTGCGTCCCGGGCCCGATGCTCGCGCACAAAGCCGAGGAAGAGGGCGTGGTCGCCGCCGAAGTGATCGCCGGCAAGCCGGCGCGCATGCACTACAAGTCGATTCCGAACGTCGTCTATACCTGGCCCGAGATCGCCGCCGTCGGCCTCACCGAACGACAGGTCAAGGAGAGCGGCCGCGAGTATAAAACCGGCAAATTCCCCTTCTCCGCGAATGGTCGCGCGCGGTCGCTCGGCGACACGACCGGGTTCGTCAAGTTTGTCGCCGACGCAAAGACCGACGAGCTGCTCGGCGCCCACATGGTCGGGCCCAACGTCTCGGAGCTCATCGCCGAAGTGGTGCTTGGCTTCGAATATCGCGCGTCGGCCGACGACATCGGCATGACCGTCCACGCGCACCCCACGCTCTCCGAAGCTACGAAGGAGGCGGCGCTGGCCACACTCGGTCGGGCGCTCCACATCTGACGTGAGCGGGTACTTCGCGCTCGAGCCGCGGCCGCTGCTGCCGGAAGATCATCAAGGCACGCGCGTGCTGCTCATGGGCGCGCTCGGCGTGACGCCGTACATCGACCGGGCGCTCGAGGTGCTGACGGCGGCCGAGCGCGGCAATGATCCGGAGCATCGGGCGCTCGTCATCGCGCGTGATGGCACGGTGGCCGGCCTCGCGGTATTCGGGTCGATCACCGGCTCGAGCGGCGCGGCACGGCTGCACGCCGCCGCGATCGCGCCCGGCGTCGAGCTGGAGGACGTCGGCCGCCGCCTCATGCGCGCGGTGGCCGACGCATCCCGCGCCACCGGCGCACGTTTTCTCCTCGTCGAGATCGCCGACGATCCCGCGCTCGGCACCGTCCTGTCGCTGCTGCGCGAGCAGGGGTTCAAGGAGGAGGCGCGCGTTCCCGACTTCTACCGCGAGGGGGTCTCGCTCACGTTTCTGCGACTCGCCCTCTGACGCGTCCGCAGCGCGCGGTCACTTCCTGGCGACCGTCCCCTTGATCTGATCGAGCACGAGTTGTTCGAACCGGCCCGTCGTGCCGCACGGGATGCGGTCGGTGCTGCCCCCCGACAGGTCCTGACCCATCGGCACGAAGGTGGTCTTAACCGTCGAGCCCCCCTTGCCGTCTGCGTCGATGGTCGTGAGGAGCGACATGTAGATCCGATACGACGCCGCCTTGGCGCCGTCCATACCCGATCCGCAGTCGACGAATCGCGTCATCGACTCTCCCGCCAACTGATGAGTCTTATAGAAGTTTGCATTGCCGAGCTGGTGGGCGCGCGGGTTCTCGACCGTGACCGGAATCTCCATGGCCGCGTACACCTTCTCCGCCGCACTCCATACCTCGGTCGGACTCGCCGCAATGTCGGCCGCGGTGGCGTGCGGCTGGTCGGCCAATAGCGTCGGGGAATCTCCGCCGGTGAGGATCGTCGCCTGGCGGGGCGTGCTGTCGTCGCTGGTCGACGCTCCCGTGCTGGCGCAGCCGCAGAGGGCGATCAGTAAGATGGAGTACCGCATGCTTCGCTCCGAATTCGAGACGAGGGGTTCCATAAGGTGGCGCGCGGGCGCGGCTTTGAACAGTCTGGCTATTCGAGCGCCGCTTCCGCCAGCGGAATAATGAGCGATGCCCACGCGGCGTACATATCACCCGACGGGTGGAGCCCGTCCGGGGCCACGAGCCACGGCGCCCGGTCCGCACGGCGGGAGGCCGGCGTCACGTCGGCGTACCGAACGGCCGCCCGGCCGGCTTCGTCACGGACAACGGTGTTGTAGGCGTCGATCTCAGCCGCGATGCGGGCCCGGTCGCGCCCCTCGGCAAAGGGCGTTACGGCCCAGTCGGGAATCGAGACCACGATCACCCGTCCGGCTCGGCCGCCCGCGAACGCCACCGCGCGGGCGACGAGCGCGCGGAATCGCGGACGAAAGGACTCGACCGAATGGCCGCGATATTGATCGTTCACTCCCACCAGCAAGGTGACGAGATCGAATGGGCTTTCCAGCCGCGCGCCATCGATGGCCGCCGAGAGCTCGTCGGCGGTCCAGCCGGTTCGCGCGATGACGCGCGGAGCAGCGACGTCGTGTCCCGCGGCGCGCAGCGCCGCGGCGAGCCGAACGGGCCAGCTCGCGTCGGCGGCGATCGCTTCGCCGATCGTGTATGAGTCGCCCAATGCGAGAATGCGAATGACGGCGGCCGGCGCCGGCGGAGCGATCACGCGATCGGGATGCTCACGGCGCGACGTAGCCGTTGAACACGAGATCGGCGTACGTCCGAATCGAGCCCGACCGCTCCCGCCGCAGAAACCCGTCCATCCGCTCGATCATCGATGTGCTCACGGACAGCTGGCCGGGCACGAACAGCGGGTGCGTCATGCCGAAGCGGCCGAAGTAGCTCCGGATGATCACGCTCGTGGTATCGCGCGGCAACGCGGCGACGTTCGCGGCAAAAACGTCGAAGCCGCCCTGACGCGTCATCAAGTACTGCTCCACGTTCGAGACGTAGAATGCGGAGACTTTGAGACCATGCTGCGCCGCGTACGCGCCGATGGCCCTCACTGCTTTGTCGCCGGCGACGTTGCCGACCACGGGCACGATCCGGTCGGCGGCCTCCATGCCGCGCACCAGCTGAAACGATTCCTCTGTCGCCAAGTAGCTCACGGGCTGGCCGGCACGGTTGGTCGCGGCGATCAAATCGCCGAAGGTCGGATAGTCGGTTCGGTTGTTGCGGCCGAGGCTGGAGTAGCGCGTGTTCAGCCCGTCGGCCACGAATTCGCCTCGGTATCGATCGACCATCGCGCGGTCGCGCGCATCGAGGGGAACGCCGAACGCCGCGATGCGCTGCTCTGACCGGCGGCGCGTGGCGGCGGCGAGCGACGAGTCACTCGGATGCTGCTCGAGGTAGCTCATCATTGCGGCGAGCGGCCGGCCCGACCACGCCTCGACGTCCCGCGGAACGGGCTTGCCGAACAGCAGGCAGAGATACTCGAGCCGATTCCGCGACATCGCGAACAGTGACTTGAACAGCAGGTGCTCGAGGAGGTTGTCGCGGCGGATGTCGATGATGAACGCGATCGACGGATGGATGAGCGCGATGTACGAAAAATTCTGATCGGGACCGACGCCGATGTACGCCCCGCCATGCACGCCGACCTTTCGGAGTTGGCTCGCGACCTTGAGGTAGGATTCCTCGTTCGTGATGATGTTGTCGGAGTCGAAATAGCCCCCCGGCTCCGAGAGGCCTGCTACGAGCGCGGCGAACGACGTCGCGTCGGGCCCGGCTGGGGCGGGTCCGGCGGTAGGAGCGCCGCCACGCTGCGCGAGCGCGCTGGTGCCGTCGGTCGCTCCGATTGCCGCCGCAAAACCCACGGCCAGGAGGAACGGCAGGCCGGGCGCCCGCGGGTTGGCCCTAGCGCGACGAGCCGTCGTGCTTGCTCGATCCAGACGCGGCCGATTCAGTGGTCACCTGCCGGAGCTGCGACAAGAATGCTTCCGGACCGGCGCCGTCCGGGAGCGCGGCCAGCGCGCGCAGGAGATCCTCCCGTCGCACCGCGAGACCGGCGCTGATGGTGTTCGGGTCTACGCCGACGCGCTCGAGCTCTTGTAGCAATCGTTCGAAGCGTTCCGCCTGTGACATGCGTGCCCTCGGGCAACCGACTGAGCCTCGACGCCTTGAATCAATCCATGCTCGACGATGAGTCCGCCGAAAGCAAACTGTGTTCCGCGAGCGCCCAGTGAAAGGGTGTCGCCGCGGTCCAAAACACGACGGCCGACCCATTGGGTCGGCCGTCGCTCGTTCAGTGTGCGCGTCGACGGCGGCTCAATGGAGCACTGCGAAGACGACCGCGGTGACCGCGGCGGCAACCAGCACGAGCGCCGCCCCCGCGCCGACCGCCATGGCTGGCGAGATGACGAACTCGCGCCGCCACCATGGCGTGATGAGCTGCGGAGCGGTCTGCGGCAGCGCGTCCATGATGCGCGCCTCGAGATACACCGGCGTGCGCATGCGGCGGCGGCGATCGACTTCGCCGTTGATGTTCTTCCAGAACTCGACGTCCTTGGCCGTGGCGCCCTTGCGGACGCTGGCTTCGGGAAGCTCGCCGTCCAACCACGCGTGCACCGCCGGCGCGAGCACCCGTGTTCCCTGTTCCTGATGACCTAGCGGCACTTCGCGATCGGTGAGCGGACGCTCCCGTTCGGGACGTCGCGTCTGCCGTTCGCGGTGGCCGTCGAATCCGCCAAGGCCGTCGTCGGAGCGAAGATCGTCAACCATTAGGCGTACTTTTCCTCTAGAAGTGCTTGGAGTGCCTCGCGCGCGCGATGTACGCGCATCTTCAGCGCCCCGACCGTAGTACCGAGCAAATCGGCCATCTCTTCGTAAGAGCGGCCTTCCACGTGCTTCAGGACGAACGCCTCGCGCAACGACGCCGGAAGCGTTGCCAGCGCGCGGTCCAGATCACTACGTAATTCCGTGCGATCCAGTTCCTCATCCGGAGTCGCGTACGAAGACGGCTGATCGTCCTCGTCGTAGCTCAGGTGGGATCGGCGGATGTTTTTCAGCCAATCCTTACAGCCGTTGGCGACGATTCTGAATACCCAAGCGTCAAAGCGACCCCGCACTTCCGCGAGATGCTGATATGCCTTGATGAAGCTGAGCTGCAGAATGTCCTCGGCGACGTCCGGGCTACCGGTCATGCACAGGGCATGGCGGTACAGGGGGTCGCTGTAACGCGAAATCAACGTCTTGAACGCATCCCGATTACCGCCCAGGACGCGTTGGATGATGAGCTGATCAGTGTTGTCCTGATCAACCATCGTTTGATCGGCCCGTGGGGCCGGTTCCGTCGTCTTCACGACAACAGAGTAACCCGGTTTTCGCGCTTCGGACAGGGCGCTTGCTCCGCTTCGCGGATGAAGAAGGGTTGCCACGTTGCTAGGACGAATTGGATGGCGGCCGGGTAACACGCCCGACCGTCGCGAAAAGGGTTTCGAGCCCATCTCTTCGACGCCGAACCCCGGTCGCCTGTAACTTTCTAATACGTCTCCTTCAATCGTTGGCCGCGCCGCTGCGGTCACCGAGCGGACGCCTTCCCGGCCCGGGTGAATGCCCCCCAGCCGTAACGGCGAATCAACTCATCGTGCTCGCCAAGTGCCGGTGGCCGAAATCGAACGCCGCCCCCGACACTCGACGGCATCCCAGTCTCCGCCGACGCGCCGCTGTCGCGCAGTGCCTCCAACACACCCTGCACAACGCCGTTCGGAACACCGGCCGCGTCCAAAACGCGCCTCCATGCTCCGGCCGGCGCGGTCGCCAACCGCGCCGAGAACGCCGACACGATCCGGTCGCGCGCCGCCAACCGTCCCGCGTTCATTGCGAGCGATGGGTCAGCAGCCATGCCATCCAACCCGATTGCGCGCGCACACGCGACCCACTGCGCATCGCTGCCCACGGCCACCACGATCGGTCGATCCGACGCCTGGAAGAGTTGGTATGGTACGAGGTTCGGGTGCGCGTTCCCCCAGCGCGATGCGTCCTGCCCGGTGACGAGCGTGTTCTGGGCGACATTCACCAACGCCGCCCGCGCGCTGTCGGCGAGCGAGATTGCTACGCGTTTGCCCCGTCCCGTGCGAAATCGCTGGACGAGCGCCGCGAGGATCGACACCGCGGCGTCTTTGCCTGCAACGACATCCGCGAGCGCCACACCGACCTTCATCGGCACGCCGTCAGGATCACCGGTGATCGCCATCCAACCACACTCCGCCTGCGCCACGAAGTCGTAACCCGGGCGGTCGACTCCCAACCCGAAGCCGGTGATCGTGCACCACACGAGCTCTGGCCGACGCGCGCACCAGCCGTCCAGTGAGACGCCTTTTCGTTCCAGCACGCCCGCGCGAAAGTTGTCTACCACTACGTCCGCTTCGCCGAGCAGCCGTTCGATCAGCGCGCGGTCAACCGCGCGATCCAGGTCGGCGGCGAGGCCGAGCTTGTTCCGATTGATGCTCAGGTAGTACGCGCTTCGACCAACCTCGTCGAACGGGGGACCCCACGTCCGGGTCTCGTCTCCCGTCCCCGGCCGCTCGACCTTGATGACATCTGCCCCTAGGTCACCCAGCAACATCGTGCAGAGCGGACCCGCAAGCACTCGGCTCAAGTCGAGAACTTTGATCCCTGTAAGCATCTACTGGTGTAATGATATCATACGCCTGTTGCTGTGCTGTCAAAGACCGAGGCTTGGCACGCCACCCCGCTGAGCCGAGCCGGATGAAGGCACGCTTCGACTTGCATAGCTGCTGCAAAATCATATACTTCCGCGACCTTCCGTCCTTGGCGGCGCGAAGATAGCGCCCTCGGCGGCTCGCGACAACCAAATCGCGGTCCAGTCCGCTCAGTCCCCAGCCAGTCGAGCACTTCATTTATGGTGGACAAGCCTCAGTCGAACGATCCGGGATCGCCCCCGGGTACGCCTGCCGCCGGAACCCCCGCGGTCGGCACGCCAGCGGTCCAACGTCGCGGTCCGGGCCATCGCGGCGCGGACATGCGCGACACGGTCGCCGAAATGGCTGAGCGAGCGCAGCTGATCAGTCAGGAGGCGGGAAGCAAGGTCGCCGCCGCCATGAAGGACGTGATCAGCGCCGGCGCTGGAATCGCCGGCTTCGCGATCGAGAGCGCGCGAGACCTGGTCCAGTTCATGGTTCGTCGCGGCCAAATGACTCCCGAAGAAGCTGATAAGCTGATCCGCGAGGCCGAAGCTGCGCATGAGAAACGGACGCCGTCCGAGAAGGCACGGCCAACGGCGTCGAAGATTGCGGCCGAGCGCGCGGCCGTCGCCAAGGT
>JBIOHX010000181.1:0-7648 GCA_044449465.1 Gemmatimonadales bacterium
ACCTTCGGTGTCTGGTACGCGTGGGCTGAGAACTTCATCCTGCCGCTGTCGCACGACGAAGTGGTGCACCTCAAGGGCTCGCTGCTGACCAAGATGCCCGGCGACGAGTGGCAGCGTCTCGCCAATCTGCGGTTGCTGCTCACCTACATGTTCACGCGGCCGGGGAAAAAGCTCGTGTTCATGGGCACCGAGCTGGCGTCGTGGAATGAGTGGAACCACGACGCGAGCCTCGATTGGCATTTGCGCGACGACGCCAACCGCGCCGCGTTCGAGCGCTTTGTTTCACGGCTCGCGCGGCTCTACCGCGGCGAGCCGGCACTCTGGCGCGACGACGCGAGCTGGGAAGGCTTCTCCTGGATCGACGTCTCCGACAAGGAGAACTCCGTCGTGTCGTACATGCGGCGCGCCGGACAGTCGCACGTGGTCGTCGTGCTTAACCTCACGCCGGTCCCGCGCGAGCGCTACCGGCTGGGCGTCCCCGCTAGCGGCTGGTACGAGCGCCTGTTCTCGAGCGACGATCTCGAGTGGGGCGGGAGCGGGTTCGGGGCGTTCTCCGGCGCCGCGGCCGAGGACACGCCGTTCCACGGGCACCCGCGGTCAATCGAGCTCACGCTGCCGCCGCTTGGCGGCGTCGTGCTCGCGCCCGCGTTGCCGTGACCACTCCGCACGCGACCGAGCGGCGTACCTCGGCGCGCGCGCTGCACACACTCGCCGCCGAAGTCGGCATCCTCGACTCGTACGTGGATCAAACGGGTCGCGAGCTTTGCGAGACGAGCGACGACACGCGCCGCGCACTCCTCGGGGCTCTCTCGATCGACGCATCGACCGACGAAGCGGCGAGGGAGTCGCTCGAGCGCCTCCGCGCTGAGGCACGCGCCGAGTTGATCGCGCCGGCGCGAGTCGTCGAGATCGGCGACGAGACGCGCCGCTTGCTCGCGGTGCGCGCCCCGGCCTCCCGGCAGCGGAGCGGTCCCTGGCGGCTCGACGTCGAGGCCGAAGACGGCTCGCTCCGCACGAGCGAGGGTCCGTGGCGCGGCGACACGACGCTCGACATCGCACTCCCCGAGCTGCCGCCCGGCTACCACCGACTCCGCTTGGCGATGAGCGCCGGCGGCGAGGAATGGGTCAATGAGCAAACGCTGATCGTCGTTCCGCCGCGGTGCACGTCGCCCGACGATCTCCTCGGCGCCGACGACGCGGTCGGGGTGATCGCGAACCTCTACACCATTCGCAGCGAACGGAATTGGGGCATCGGCGATCTCACCGACCTCGCGCAGCTCATCGAGTGGGCGGCCGGCCGTGGCGCCGACTTCGCCGGCGTGAATCCGCTGCACGCGCTCGTCGATCGCGACGGCGACGTGAGCCCGTACAATCCGGTGAGCCGGCTGTTCCGCAACCCGATCTACATCGATGTCGAGCGAGTTCCGGAGCTCGAGGCGGCGCCGCGTGTCCGCGAGCGGCTTGATTCCCCCGAGCTAGGTGAACAGCTCGCTGCGCTCCGCGCGACCTCCGATATCCGCTACGACGCGGTGATGGCGGCCAAAGGCCTCGCACTCGACGCGTTGCATCGCGTCTTCATGGACCGCGTGCGCGGGTCGGGCGATTCACGCGACCACGCGTACGAGGCCTACATCGAGTCAAATGAGCCATCGCTCTCCGCTTTCGCACTATGGATGGCGATCGCGGAGGCTGCGGACCATGGCCACGATTGGCGACGTTGGCCGACCGATCTCCGCTCGCCCGACACGGCCGCGGCGCGGCGGTTTGCCACCGAGCACGCCGACCGCGTGGACTTTCACAAGTGGCTGCAATTCGAGACCGATCGGCAGCTGGGCGAAGCGGCCGCACGCGCCGGCGATGCGGGCATGCGCATCGGCCTCTATCAAGATCTTGCGATCGGCACGGCGCCGGGCGGTGCCGACAGCTGGGCATATCCCGAGCTGTTCGTCCAAGGCGCCTGCGTCGGCGCCCCTCCCGACCCGCTGGCTACCACTGGGCAGAATTGGGGCTTCCCGCCGCTCGACCCGCGCGCGCTTCGGCGCGGCGGTTATCGCTACTTCGTCGATGTCCTTCGCGGCGCGTTCCACAACGCAGGCGCGCTGCGCATCGACCACGTGCTCGGTCTGTTCCGTCTATTCTGGATCCCGAATGGCGGTTCCGAAATTCCTGGCGCGTACGTCCGATACCCCACGGCTGATTTGCTCGGCATTCTCGCGCTGGAGAGCTCGCGCAGCCGGTCGCTCGTGATTGGCGAGGACTTGGGCACCGTTCCGCCCGAGGTGCCGTCGGTGCTCGAGAAGTGGGGAGTGCTCTCGTCCAAGGTGCTCGGGTTCGAGCGCGATTGGCGCGGCTATCGCCGGGCCGCGGAGTATCCGACGCTGTCGCTGGCGACCGTAAACACGCACGACATGGCGCCCTTCGCCGGCTTTTGGTCGGGACGCGACCTCGAGCTGCGCCGCGAGCTTGGCCTCATCGGCGACGATGAGCTGCCGAACGTGCAAGCCGCGCGCGATCGCGAGCGCGGTGAGCTTCTCGCACTCCTCGCCGCCGACGGCTGTCTTCCACTCGACGGCGCCGCGATGCCCGACGGGCGGCTCTGCGCCGCCCTCCATACCTTTCTCTGTCGCACACCGGCGCGGCTCGTCGGTCTTTCGCTCGATGACCTCGTCGGCGAAACGGAGCCGGTCAACGTACCGGGCGTGACCGCGGACCGTTACGCGAGCTGGACGCGGAAGATGCGGAGCAGCATCGAGTCGATCGCGACGAGCGACGACGTGCGAGCGGCGATGGGCTGCGAGAGCCGGCGGCGCGCGACGCCGGACTGACCTTGGCGGCGCTCACGGCGACCTATCGCCTGCAGCTCCACGCGGGCTTCACCTTTGCGCAAGTCGAGGCGCGACTCGACTACTTCAAGCGGCTTGGGGTGTCGCATCTGTATCTCTCGCCGATCGTCGCCTCGCGCCATGGCAGCCGCCACGGGTACGACGTCGTCGATCCTTTGCGCATCGATCCGGCGCTCGGCGGTGAAGCGGATCTCCGCCGGCTCGCCGGCGAGCTCGCCGCGCGCGATATGGGTCTCATCGTCGACATCGTGCCCAATCACATGGGCACGGGTCCAGACAATCCGTATTGGGACGACGTGCTCGCGCGCGGCGAACGCTCACGCTACGCGCACTGGTTCGACATCGATTGGACCGCGCGCCAGCGCGCGCGCCGGCGCGTCGCGCTTCCCGTGCTCGGCGATGTCATCGAGCGTGTGCTCGAGCGGGGCGAGCTCTCGGTGCTCGTTGCCGAGGGCCGCGCGCCGCGACTCGTGTACGGCGGCACGAGCTTTCCCATGGACGCCACGTCGTTGCCCCCCGAGCTCCAGCTCGCGGCATTCGATCCCGAGAGCACGACAGAGCTGAGCGCCCTCTTCTCCGGCAGCGCGGGCGCCGGCCGGCTCCGCGCGCTGCTCGACGCGCAACACTACCGCCTGGTCGATTGGCGCTCGCAGGCCCGAGAGCTCAACTACCGGCGCTTTTTCGACGTCAACGACCTGGTGGCGTTGCGGATGGAAGACGACCGCGTGTTCGACGAGACGCATGCGCTGATGCTCCGCCTCGTGCGGGAGGGCGTGGTCGATGGCCTTCGGGTGGATCACATCGACGGACTGCTCGAGCCGCGCCGCTACCTCGAGCGTCTCCGCACCGCGCTGCCGCCGGCTACGCCGATCGTGGTCGAGAAGATTCTCTCGGGCGACGAGACGCTCCGCGGCTCCTGGCCCGTGGACGGGACGACGGGATATGACTTCTTGAATGAGCTCGAGGACGTGTTCATCGATCCGGCAGGCTACGCAACGATCGAGCGGTCGTATCGCCGAATGCGGCGCCTGGGCGACACGACCTTTCGCCGCATCGCGATCGATGCCAAGGGCGCCATGCTCGCCGGCGCCCTGGCCCCCGACGTCGACCGCTTGGTCGCGCTGCTCGGGCCGCTCGCTGAGCAGGCGGGTGGCGCCTGGTCCGAGGACGACCTTCGCGCCGGATTGACGTCGTTCCTCGCTGCCTTGCCGGTGTACCGCACGTACGTCGAATGCGGCCCCGACGGGCTCATCGTCGGCGAGCAAGATCGCTGTGCCGTCCACGCCGCGCTCGAGTTGGCGCGTGCACTCGAGCTGCCGCGGCTCGACGTGGCGACGTTCGTCGGCGCAACCATCCTTGGCGACTGCTCGGCGCTCGATCGGGACGGCGTCGCGCGCTTCACGCTTCGGCTGCAGGTGGTGAGCGGCCCGGCAACCGCCAAGGGCGTCGAGGATACCGCGCTCTACTCCTACTATCCGCTGGCGTCGCGCAATGAAGTCGGCGGCGCGCCGGACCGGCCGCTGGACGGTGCCGTGGCTCGGCTGCACGAGGCCAACGCGCGCCGCGCCGCCCGCTGGCCGCGGGGGCTCGTCTGCACGAACACGCACGACACCAAGCGCAGCGCCGACGTGCGCGCCCGCCTCGATGCGTTCACCGAAGTGCCGCAGGATTGGGAACGCACCCTGCGCCGCTGGCGACGGTTGAACGCGAAGCACCGGCGCGTGGTGCGCGGCCGCTTGGCGCCAGACACGAACACCGAGTATCTGCTCTACCAGACCATCGTCGCACTCTGGCCGCCGCCACGCGCGGGTCGCCGAGCCGACGATCTGCCCGATCGCGCCTGGCGAGACGCGGCGTGCGAGCGGCTGACGGCCTACGCACGCAAAGCGGCGCGCGAAGCCAAGACGCGCACGAGCTGGACCGATCCAGACGCGACCTACGAAGCGGCGCTCGAGCATTTCGTGGCGGCATTGCTCGAGCCCACCGGCGACGCTCCGTTCCTGATCGACGTCGCGCGCTTCGTCGCCTGCATAGCGCGGACGAGCGCGCTGACAGCGCTCGCGCGCATCGGGATTCACCTCACCGCGCCCGGCACGCCCGACTTGTACCAGGGCGACGAGCTCTGGAATTTCACCCTCGTCGATCCCGACAACCGTCGCGACGTCGACTACGACGCGCGCGTGGCGGCATTGGCCGACCTCGACGCGTTCAGCACGCGATTCGGAGCCGGCGAGCCGACCGATCCGACCGACAACCGCGTGAAGCTGCTCGTCACGCGCGCGCTGCTCGAGCTTCGCCGTCGCGAGCCGGCGCCGTTCACGAGCGGCGGTTACACGCCGCTCGAGGCGCGCGGCCGACGGGCCCGCCATGTCGTCGCCTTCGCGCGCTCGGCGGGGGAGAGCACGGTCGTGACGATTGCGGCGCGTCTCGTCCACCCGCTCCACGAGGTCGACGCCGACGCGTGGTGGGACGACACCGCGCTCGACCTTCCCGCCGCTCCAGCGGGCCGCGCATGGCGTTCGCAGATCGTGCGGGCGGAATCGACGTTCGAGGCGGGGGCCGTGAGGTTGGGCTCGCTGTTGCGAACGCTTCCACTCGCCGTACTCGCGACCTAGGTTGCGAAACGCGCCCGGTTACCGGGCTCGGCCGCCATCCTGGCACGAAACACTCAGCAACCTTCTCGAATGACCTTTGATCCGTCGAAGACCACCGTCGCCTATTTCTCGATGGAGATCGCCCTCGACCGCGCGATCCCGACGTACAGCGGCGGGCTCGGCGTACTCGCAGGTGACACGCTGCGCTCGGCGGCCGACCTGGCGGTGCCGATGGTTGGGATCACGCTGAATTACCGAAAGGGCTACTTCGAGCAGCATCTCGACGAGAACGGCAATCAGACCGAGAAGCCGGTGCAGTGGCGGCCCGAAGACGTGCTCGAGCCGGTCGATACCCGATCTTCGGTGCTGATCGAGGGTCGAACGGTTCACATCCGCGCTTGGAAATATCCGGTGCGCGGCATTACCGGCCACGAGATTCCCGTCTACCTGCTCGACACCGATTTGCCCGAGAACTCGGAATGGGACTGCAAGCTCACCGACTACCTGTACGGCGGCGACAGCCGCTACCGCCTGTGCCAGGAGATCGTGCTCGGCATGGGCGGCGCGACGCTACTCCGCGTGCTCGGTTGCCCAGCCCAGCTCTACCATCTCAATGAGGGTCACTCGGCGCTGCTCACGCTCTGTCTTCTCGACTGGCAGTTGGACGGCCGCAAGGCGTTCGAGCTCGACGAAGCCGATTTGGAGGCGGTGCGCAGCCGCTGCGTATTCACGACGCACACGCCGGTGCCCGCCGGCCACGACCGTTTTCCGCTGGACATGGTCCGCGCGGTGTTGGGCGACGAGCAGCTCGCGCTCCTCGAGGCGGCACATTCGACGGACGACGGCACGCTCAACATGACGCACCTTGCGCTTCGTCTGGCGCGTTTCGTCAACGGCGTGGCGATGAAGCACCGCGAGGTGTCGCAGGGAATGTTTCCCAACTTCCCGATCGACGCGATCACGAACGGCGTCCACGCCATGACTTGGACGTCGCCGCCTTTCCAAGAGGTCCTCGACCGGCGCATTCCCGAATGGCGGACCGACAATCTCTATTTACGGTATGCCGTCGGCATTCCGCTGCAGGAGATTCGCGCCGCGCACGCTGCCGCCAAGCAGTCGATGATCGCGACGATCGCCGAGCGCACCGGCACCCAACTCGACCCGAAAGCGTTCACGCTTGGTTTCGCGCGGCGCGCCACACCGTACAAGCGCGCCGATCTCGTGTTTGCGGAACCGCGCCGCTTGGCCGAGATCGCGTCGACGGTTGGGCCGATCCAGGTCGTATTCGGCGGCAAGGCGCACCCGAACGACGCCGGCGGCAAGGAGCTGATCCGGCGCATCCACCAGGCGGCGGCGGCGCTGGCCGACACGGTGACGGTGGTGTACGTCGAGAACTACGAGATGGAGATCGCCGCGCAGATGGTGGCCGGCGTCGATCTCTGGCTCAACAACCCGATGAAGCCTCTCGAGGCGAGCGGCACGAGCGGCATGAAGGCGGCGCTGAACGGGGTGCCGAGCCTGAGCGTGCTGGATGGGTGGTGGATCGAGGGACATGTCGAGGGCGTGACCGGCTGGTCGATCGGCGGCATCGACCCTGAAGGCGACCAGTCGAAGGATGCGAACGAGATTTATCTCAAGCTGGAGCGGGTGATCTTGCCGCTCTACTATGGCTTGCCGTTCGCGTACGCCGAGGTGATGCGGTCGGCGATCGCGCTGAACGGGTCGTTCTTCAATACGCAGCGGATGGTGGAGCAGTACGTGCGGAACGCGTATTTCCCGGAGCCGACGACGGCGTTGGTGGAGGTGGGCGGGTAGGGCGGCCACCGAGTCGCCGATCGAAGCCGTGATCGCCTCCCCTTGACAGCTAGGTATCCCGACATCAGTATCCTAGACATCTAGGATACGCCGCGGGCTTGGCCCGCGAACCACGGGACACCTCCGCATGGACGCACTCCACGGCACGCTCGACGCGCTCGTCTTGAAATCGCTCTCGCTCGGCCGGCGCCACGGCTACGGCATCGTCCGCTGGCTCAAGGACCGGAGCGGCGACGGCCTCCGCGTCGAGGAAGGTTCGCTCTATCCCGCGCTCTACCGTATGGAGCGCGACGGGTGGATCGAGGCCGAGTGGGGGACGTCGGAGCTCGGGCGAAAGGCGAAGTTCTATCGCATCACGCCCAAGGGCCGGCGCCAGCTCAAGGCGCAGACGACCGA
>JBIOHX010000182.1:0-7591 GCA_044449465.1 Gemmatimonadales bacterium
CCGCCGCCGCCGCGGGCGCAGAACGGTGCGGTCGAGCGCAGGCGGCGGCCAGCAGTGCAGCGACAATGACGGGGAGACGCTTCAACGGTCGTGGGACTCGAAGGGTTCACTGAAGCTACGAATCGCACTCCATCGCGAACAGCGGCGCGCCTTATCTTCCAGTCATGTCCACCGCCTCGCCGCCGGAGAGCATGCACGCTGTAGACCTGTCCGTGAACCTGTCCCGGCTGGTGCGCGTGTTCGGGCGCCGCCGAGCGGTCGACGACGTCGACCTCGTCGTAGCCGCGGGAGAGTGTCTGGCACTATTCGGCCCGAACGGCGCTGGCAAGACGACGTTGCTGCGTCTGATCGCCGGGCTCCTCAAGCCCACGGCAGGAACCGTGACCGTGGCCGGCCGCTCGCTGCGCGACGATCCCCACGCGCGCGGCCTGGTCGGGCTCATTTCGCACCAGAGCATGCTCTACGGCGCGCTCACCGCGCGCGAGAACGTCGAGTTCGCGGCCCGGCTGTACGGGGTGGCCGACGCGCGCGGCGCGGCGCGGCGGGCGCTCGATCGGATGCAGATCGCCGACCGCGCCGACGCCGCGGTAAAGCACCTGAGCCGCGGCTTGCAGCAGCGCGTGTCCATCGCGCGGTCGATCGTGCACGAGCCGACGGTCGTGCTGCTCGACGAACCCTACACCGGCCTCGATGCAATCGGCGCCGCCGCGCTCACCGAGATGCTGCTCGGCCTCCGCGCCGCGGGCGCGGCGCTGGTGCTCGTCACACACAATGTCGACGAGGGGCTGGCCGTCGCATCTCACGCCGCGGTCATGATCGCCGGGCGGATCGCGCGGCATGAGGAAGCCGGCGGCCTCGACCCGCGCACCTACTTCGGCATCTATCGTTCGCTGCTCCTCGACGGCCGCGCGCCGACACGTCAGGCGTCGGTGATGAGCGCTGTGGTATGAGCTACATACAATGAGCGTGCCGCCTGCCGCGCTCGGCGCGCTGGCGCCGCGCCCTCGCCCTCCTGGCACGCTCGCGGCCGCGCTCCTCGTGGCACGAAAGGACCTGGCGATCGAGTTCCGAACGCGCACGGCGTTCCTCTCGGCCCTGGTCTTCGCCGTCCTCGCGCTGTGCATCTTCCATTTCGCTTGGGATGAATCGGTCGTCAGCCCCGAGATGCGCGCGCCGGGGGTGCTTTGGGTCGTCCTCGTCTTCTCGGCGCTCCTCGGCCTGCAGCGGTCGTTCGGCGTCGAGGAGCACGAGCGCGGCATCGACGCGCTGCTCGTGTCCCCTATTTCGCGCGAGGCGGTCTACGCCGGCAAAGCGCTCGGGAACCTCGTCTTCCTCGGCACGATCCAGGTCATCACCATCCCGGCACTGGCCATCTTCTACAACCTGCCGCTGGCCTGGCCGCTGGTCATCGTGGCAGCTATCGTTTTTCTTGCCATGGTCGGCATCGTGGCGGTGGGGACGCTGTTCAGCGCCATGGCGGTGAACACGCGCCTCGCCGAGCTCCTGCTGCCGATGCTGAGCCTTCCGTTCTTCGTTCCGGTCATCATGAGCGCCGCGCAGGCCTCCACTCGAATTCTGGCCGGTCGGCCGGTGGTCGAGGTGTGGCCGTTGCTCAAGCTCGTCGTCGCCTACGACCTCGTGTTCGTGGTGGCGTGCACCCTCGCGTTTCCCTTTACGCTCGAAGAATGACGTCACCGTCCTCCACCGTTGCGCCGAGTGCGACGCCAATGGCTGCCGGCGCCGCACGCGACCTCGCGGCGCTCGAGCGCGCGGCCGCCAAGCCGATGTTCGGCTGGTTGTTCCTGGTCGGCCTCCTGGCCATCGTCGGCACGTACATCCGCGCCATCTACTTCACGCCCCCCGACGCGCTGCAGGGCGTCGTGCAGAAGCTCTACTACCTCCACTTTCCCACGGCACTGGGCGCCTACATCGCGGTCTGCACTACCGCGCTCTGCTCGATCGTGTATCTCTGGCTGCACGACGAGCGCGCCGATCGGCTCGCCGAGGCAAGCGCCGAGGTTGGCCTCGTGTTTCTGATGGTCGTCATGTCGATGGGGTCGATTTGGGGCCACGTCATCTGGGGCACCTGGTGGGCGTGGTGGGATCTCCGCCTCGCGCTCACACTCTTTCTCTGGTTCGTCGTCGCCGCCTACCTCGTGCTGCGCGGCGCAATCGACGAGCCGGATCAGCGCGGCCGCTATTCGGCGGTGCTCGGCATCCTTGGCGCGCTGCTGATCCCGTTCATCCATCTGAGTGTGTACTTCACCGACGCGCATCTGCACCCAATGCCCGTCATCGCACAGCCGGGCAAGCCGAAGCTCCCGAGTCAGATGCTCGTCACATTTCTGATCTCATTCGCCTCGTTCACGGTGTTCTGCATCGGGCTGATTCGCGCGCGCTATCGGCTGGGTGTGCGGCGCGATCTGCTGGCCGCGCTCGACGAGCGGCGGGAGAGAGGGGTCGCATGATCGACACCTTCTCATCGTTCGTCGCCGGCTACACGGTGGCTGCCTCGCTGCTCGCGATCTATGTGATCACGCTCTGGAGGCGCGGTCGCCGCGCGAGCGAGCATCTCGCCGAGGCGCGACGCCGCATGCGCGACGCCGACGGGCCGGCGCGCGGCGGATGACGCCGTCGCGCGGCATTGTCTTTCTCGTCGGCGCCGGACCTGGCGATCCCGGCCTCCTCACCCTCCGCGGCGGCGAGTTGCTCGTCACCTGCGACGCCGTCGTATATGACGCGCTCGCCAACCCCGCGCTCCTCGCGCTGGCGTCTGTCCGGGACCGCGCCGAGCCCATCGAGCTCCACGATATGGGCAAGCGCGGCGGCGCAACCGAATCGGCGCGCCAGCAGGAGATCAATGCACTGCTCGTGAAGCTCGGGCGAGAGGGCAAGCGCGTCGTGCGGCTCAAGGGCGGTGATCCATTCGTGTTCGGGCGCGGCAGCGAGGAGGCGCAGGCCCTGGCAAAGGCTGGCGTCGCGTTCGAGGTCGTGCCGGGCGTGACGGCGGGCATCGCCGCCCTCGCGTATGCCGGGATTCCGGTCACCCATCGCGGCCTCTCGACATCGGTCACGTTCGTCACTGGTCATGAGGATCCCGATAAGGGGGCGCCGACCGCTGATTGGTCGGCACTGGCTCGAGTCGGCGGCACGATCGTGCTTTACAGGGGCGTGAAGACGCTACCCCGTACCGCTGCGGCGTTGATCGCCGGAGGGCTGGCGCCCGACACGCCAGCCGCGGCCGTGCAATGGGGAACACATCCAAGGCAGCGTACCGTCGCTGCCACGCTGTCGACGCTCGTCGACTCGATCGTGGCCGCGAAGCTCGCGGCGCCGGTGATCACTGTGATCGGCCCGGTGGCGCGGCTACGCGCCGAGATCGCCTGGTTCGACCGCCGTCCGCTCTTCGGCAAACGCGTCGTCGTCACGCGAGCGAGCGCGCAGGCGGCCTCACTGTCGGCCCGACTCGGCGCCGTCGGCGCGGAAGTGATCGAGATGCCGGCCACCCGCATCGAACCGGGCGACGCCGCCGCCATCCGGCGCACGATCGACCGGTTGGGCGAGTTCGCCTGGCTCGTGCTCACGAGCCAGAACGCCGTGCGCATTCTGTGGGACGCTTTGCGCGATGTCGGCTGCGACACTCGCGCTTTATCGGGCCTCCGCATCGCGGCCGTGGGTCCGTCAACGGCCGCCGCGCTGCTCGAGCGAGGCGTCAGCGTCGACGTGACGCCCAAGCGATTCGTGGCGGAGTCCCTTCTCGCCGCGCTCGCTGCACGCCCCGACGTTCGTGGCGCGCGTGTGCTCTACGCCGCCGCAGAAGGCGCGCGTGACGTGCTACCGCGCGGACTGGAAGCGTTGGGCGCGAGCGTTGAGCGCGTGTCGCTCTACCGATCCGTGGCCGATGTGCACGGCGCGGAAGCATTTCGCGAACGGCTCGCGTCGACCGGCGCCGACGTTGTGACGTTCACGTCGGCGTCCACCGTGAAGGCGTTCGTCGAAGCGGTCGGCGTCGACGCGGCGCGGAACTCGCTCGTGGCATCGATCGGGCCGATCACGTCGTCAGCGGTGCGCGATGCGGGCCTCGACGTGGCCATCGAGGCGACTGTGTCGACGATCGACGGGCTTGTCGACGCCGTGGCCGCGTACTTCGCGCGGCCCGGCGGAGCGGATGCATGAGCCAGCGAGCCACCGGCGGCCCCCTCGTCATCGCGACGCGCGCGTCGGAGCTCGCGCTTCGACAGGCGCGTCAGGTGCAGGCCGCGCTCGCCCAGCGAGGTGTCATCGCCGAGCTCAAAACCTATCGCACCACGGGCGACAAACGGCTTGACGAGCCGCTCGCGTCGATCGGAGGCAAAGGCCTGTTCACCAAAGAGCTCGAGTCGGATCTGGCGAAAGGCAAAGTGCATTGCTGCGTGCACTCGCTCAAAGATCTTCCAACGGAGATGCCATCCGGGCTCGAGGTCGCGGCACTTCTGCCGCGCGAGGATCCGCGCGACGTTCTGATCGTCAGCTCGGTGGTCGGCGCCGAATCGCTCGCCGAGCTGCCACCGGGCTCGCGGGTGGGCACGTCGAGCTTGCGCCGGCGGGCGCAGCTGCTCGCCGCCCGCGCCGATCTCGAGGTGGTCGAGCTGCGCGGCAACGTCCCGACGCGCCTGCGTAAGGTGGCCGAGGGCCACGTCCACGCGGCGATTCTGGCGGCGGCGGGACTACATCGTCTGGAGGCAACACAGCACATCAGCGCCTACCTGGACGCTCCGGCTTGGCTCCCGGCCGCCGGCCAGGGAGCGATCGCGATCGAGATTCGCTCCGACGATGACTCGACTCGCGCCCTGATCACGCCGCTCGATGACGCCGGCACCTCCTTTGACACGCGTGCCGAGCGGGCATTTCTCGGCGCGCTCGAGGGTGGGTGCCAGGTGCCGATCGGAGCGTTGGTGGTTCGCGCTCTCGACCAAGCCGGTAGCGTGCCCGTACTGCACGGCTTCATCGCCGACGTGAAGGGCGTGCGAGTGGTGCGCGCCTCCCTCCCTTTGGATGCCGAGCAGCCGGAGCTGACCGGCGTCCGCCTGGCGAACGAGTTGCGCCATCGCGGCGCATCGGACATCCTCGAGGGCCTTCGGCGCGCTGAGCACCTCCCATCACCCCAACCGGAGTAGCTCGCGATGCGCGAGCGTCAGTGCACCGCCAACGTCCGCCGGTCGAGCTCGACGATCGAGCCGAACACACCGATGCCGCCGACGAGATGGTTGATGATGCCGTTACCGGTGAACGCGTCGGGGGGGTGGCGGCAGTAGTCGTAGTAGTTCGCGTCGACTGCGCTGACGACGAGCTCGTTGCTGATGCCGGGGACGAGTGCGTTATCGGAGCCGGACTTCGAGAATTGCGTTAGCGCGACCGAGGTATCGGTGAAGAGCGCGAAGGTCTGCCGCTTCGACTCGACGCGTACCTCATAGCTGCGCGCGCCGGGCACGCGGCGCCACTCGAGCCGCAGCGTGTCGCGAAGATCGAAGCTTTGCGACGCGCGCTCCCCGTCCGCGACCGCAACGGCGTTCGGGATCGTCGTCATGCCCGTCACCAGGCGTTGATCCGGGAGCTCGATGCGAAGAGCGTACGTTCCACCCGGCTGGAGCGATATACCCGACGCGCCGAGCGCGAAGAAATACACGACGCCGATCGTCGGTTCGCCGAACCTCGGCTGCGCGACGGTGGAATCGTGGTCTTCGATGGCCGTGACCACCCGTCCGTCGGGAAGCGCGAGCGTCACCATCGCGCCAGCCACCGCGGTCTGCTGTTGCACCGCGCCCGTCGTCGTCTGAACGACGACGAACTGGTCGCTCGTGCCCGCGTCGAGCACCGCGTGCACGATGATCACATCAGCGCTCGGCTGCGTCGGCACTTGATCGATGCAGCCGATGGCCGTCGCCATCGCGGCGAGAAGCGCCCATTGCCGGCGATCAGTACGCAATAGTCACCCCAAACGTCGGCATCAACGGCAGGTTTGGAAACGACGCGCGGTCCGGCGAGAATGCCTCGTAGTCGTAGAAGTACGCCGCGGGATTGTGCGCGTTGAGCACGTTCATGACGCTGAGGTAGGGTGTCACGACGACGCCGTGCACGAGCGATCGGCGGGTGACGCTCAAGTCGAGCCGGTCGTACCAGGGGAGGCGCGCCGAGTTGTGGGCGCTCGCGATCGGCGACTGGTTCGAAGAGCCATCGTCGACCACCCATCGTCGCGTGATGGGATCGTAGCGGCTGACGATGAACGCACCGAGCACCGGCGTGTAGGGTAAGCCGCTCGCGACATTGAGTCGCGCGCCGAAGGCGTACGCTCCATCGCGCCAGCTGCCCACGGCGTTCATGTTGTGGCGACGGTCCTGCACGGGGAAGTAGTGTACGCCGTCCGCTCCGACGCGCGAGCTCACACCGTAGCTGTATGACACCCAGCCGTTGAAGGGGCCGCCGACATCGAGCTGACGCATCAGCAAATCGGCGCCGTAGGAGGTTCCGCCGACCACGTTGAACTCATCGCCGTGGACCGTCGGGTCGCTGAACGGATTGGGCACCAGTAAATGGTCGTAGCGCTTGTAGAATCCTTCCGCGTGCACCACGCGTGAGGGGGTAACCCACCGCTCGACGCCGACGATCGCATCGCGCGCGCGAGAGATGGGTGTCGACGCGTCGCTCCCGACCCAAAACTGAAGCGGCTCGATCGGCTCCTCCTCGCGGCCTAGCGAGTGGATCCACTGGCGGTACGACCCAGCGCCGCCAGTCACGGCGAACGACGGAGTGAGGAAATACTTGAGAGCGATTCGTGGCGACACGCCACCCAGCGCGTGCTCCGCGACCGCGTCGACGCGCGCGCCGGCGTCGACGAGCAGCCTCGGCGATGTGCGCCATAGCTCGTCGGCGTACACGCTGGCGGACCGCGTGTGCTGGCGGACCGAATCGATCGGGAAGAGATCGCCCGCGGAGGCGAGCGTGCCACTCGCCGTGTACGCGAAGCGTTGCGTGGCGAGCTCGTAGCCAACTGTCTGCGTGAGACGCGCGCCGTACGCCGTCGCCGAGCCGCCGATGCGGAAGTCGCCGACGTCATTGTTTCCGGAGATGAAGCTGTTCGGCGCGCCGAGACCGGCGTCGAAGCGACTCACGGACGTGCGCTGCGCGACCGCCACACTGTCGCCGAGCGAGATTCCGAACAGCGATCGCCGTGCGGCGAAGGTCTTGCTCAGCGTCGCACCGACGACGGAATTCCCCCACACCACGCGCACCGGATCGTTCTCGTGGCTGATCGCCGCGTCGACGCCATCGTATGCCGTGAGCGATAGGCGCAACCCGCCCGGCAGCCCGTGTTCCAGATGCCCCTGGGCGTCCTGGAAGTGATAGGGAAAGGCGCCGGGCTTGAATCGGTCAACGACAAAGTCGGCATAGGTACGGCGTCCGGCGATCATCCACGAACCATCGCCGAGCGTCCTGCCTACCGATGCTGTCGACGACACCAGCGACACCTCTGCGGTTCCGTGCAGGTCGACGCTCGTCGGCTCGGCAGAACGCACGTCGAGCACGCCGGACAGTCGGCCGCCGTACTGCGCCG
>JBIOHX010000183.1:0-7580 GCA_044449465.1 Gemmatimonadales bacterium
CGGTAGGGCGGTGCGTCCGCCTCCCGCCCGCCTCCCGAGCGGCCTGGACAACGCCGGACCAACTGGACAAAACCGGACGAAAAAAGTGCCCCCCGGACTATGCCGGGGGGCAGTGCCGCCACGCCGTTCTCGCGGCGGCGATGACCAGCGCATAGCGCCGGCCTCAGAGAATATGTGTTGTCGTACACGCGGTGGCCAGAGACGATCCGCCCGATTTGCGACCAGTGCGATTTCCCTGCCAGCGGAACACGGGCGGCTCGCGATTGCATCGCGGCGGCGAGTTCGTGCATTCTTGTCGAATGCCAAACGCCGAGCTGCTCGAGACCTTCGCCAACCCGTACCCGGACCGCGAGTACGAGATCGCCATGGAGTGTCCGGAGTTCACCTCGCTCTGTCCGCTTGGCGGCATCGAGTCCGACGCCGATGAGCTCCGCGCCCTGCGCGGCGGCGCGCCAGATTTCGGGACGATCTTCATCACTTACGTGCCAGCCGTGCAGTGCGTAGAGCTCAAGAGCCTCAAGCTCTATCTCTGGAGCTTTCGCGACGATGGCATCTTCTATGAGCGCGCGGTCAACCGCATTCTCGACGACGTCTCCAAGGTCGTCCAGCCCCGTTGGATGGAGGTAGTCGGTGATTTCAATATTCGCGGCGGGATCAAATCAGTCATTCGGGCGCGCATCGGTGCGCGCGCGGCGAGCTAGCGGCGTGCGGCGCGGGGTCGCTCATACGGCGACGGCGGTCGCGCTCTGCGCGCTCGCGTCAACCGTCGGCTGCACGTCGACGTCGAGCTTCGCCAGCACCGGCGGACCCATCGCATCGTCGAACGGCCTTCCGCCTGGACTTGGCGCGATCACCGAAGCGGATCTGCGGCGCGACATGTTCGCGATGGCCAGCGACGCGATGCGCGGCCGCGAGGCCGGCACGCTCGACGAGATGCGCGCGACTGGCTGGGTCGCCGAACAGGCGCGCGCCGCCGGGCTCAAGCCCGCGGGCGATGACGGCACCTTTTTTCAGTGGTGGCCGATGCGTCGCGTGCGACTGAGCGAGAACAGCAAGATCACGATCGCCGATAAGACCGTCCGTCTGTGGAAGGACGTCGTCGTGTTGAATGCACCCACGGCCGACTACGATCTGCCAATCGTGTACGTCGCCGACACGAGCGATCTCGCCCGCGCCGACGTGCGCGGCAAAGCCGTGGCGATGGAGGTAGCGCCGATCCCGGTGCAACCAGAAACGCAATTCACGATTCGCGGCAACTTCCAGAGCACGCTGGCGACGATGGTTCGTCAGCGCTCGGCGGCCATCGCGGCGGCGGGTGGCGCGGCGGCGATCATCATATCGAATGGCGCTCCCGAGCTCGATCGCGGGTTCGACGCAACGGCGGCGGTGACATCGCGCGGCAGCTACGACATCGACTCGGCCGGCGCGCCGGCGCGAGCGTACGAGCGGCCGCCGCTGTATGGCCGCGGCCGCGGCGGCGCCGGCCGTACGGGGCCGCCGGCACCGACGTTCTGGCTCCGGCACGACATGCTCGACGCGGTGCGACAGCCGAACGCTCGCCTGCGCGGGCTCGTGTTCGAGGAGACCTTCTACTATCCGTCGGGGAACGTGGTCGGCGTGGTGCGCGGCACCGACCCGAGGCTGGCGCACGAGTACGTGCTGTTCAGCGGGCATCAGGATCACGACGGCACGCGCTATCCAGTGAATGGCGACTCGATCTGGAATGGCGCGGACGACAATGCGAGCGTGAGCGTGGCGCTGCTCGCCGCGGCGCGCGCGTTCGTGCAGCATCCCGGCGCGCGCCCGGTACTCTTCGTCTGGCATGGCGCGGAGGAGCGCGGGCTGCTCGGCTCGCGGTGGTTCGTCAACCACCCGACCGTGCCGCGCTCGGAGATCATAGCGGTGCTGAATGGCGACATGATCGGCCGGAACGCGCCGGACAGCGCGGCGCTGCTCGGCGCGCAGCCGCCGCACAAGAACTCGAACGCGCTCGTCGACGCGGCGCTTCGCGCCAATGCCGAGCTGACGCACTTCAAGCTCGACACGATCTGGGACCGACCGACGCATCCCGAAGGCTGGTATTTCCGGAGCGACCATCTGCCATATGCCCGGGCCGGGATTCCGTCGATCATGTTCAGCACTCTGTTACATCCCGACTATCACACGCCGCGCGACGAGCCGCAGCGGATCGATATTGCGAAGCTCGCGAACATGACGCGCTGGATGTACACGACCGGGTGGATCGTCGCCAACGCCGCGCAGCGACCGGACGTCGTGCCGGGGTTCACGCTCGAGCGATAGGTCCGGCCATCGGGGGCCCAGCCGCCGTGAGGAAAAAGCAATGCGGGCCCGGAGCTGCCTCCGGGCCCGCATTGTTGTTCGATGGACTGCCCTCAGCCAATCAGAACGAATAGCGGAAGGAGAGCTGCATCGAGTAGTTCGAGAAGATGTTGTTGTAGGTGAACGGGTTGAACTTCGGATCGAAGGTCACTTTCGGTACGCCGGTGGTGAGGTCGGCCGCACCGGCGGCCCCGCCGGGAAGCACAACGCCGCTCGCCGAGTAGAGTGTCACCGGGGTGAAGTTGCCGGTGCTGATCTGACGACCCCAGTTCTTGTTCACCAGGTTGCCGAAGTTGAAGATGTCGAGGCGCAGGCTGACGTTCTGCCCGCGAATCGTCGTCAGCGCCTGTTCCGCCGAGATGTCGAACTCGTTCGTCCACGGCGTGCCGCAGCTGTTGTTGGTCACGATGCGGCCGCGCTGGTCGTTCAAACAGGAGGTCGAGCTGATGAAGTTGTCGAACGCCGCCGCTTCTTGCGCCGCGGTGTAGGCGACGCCGCCGATCGTCGCGGCGCTGAACACCGGCCCCTTCGGGTCGGTCGGACCTGTTGGGACGTAGACCGGGTCGTTGAGCGTTTGGTTGTCGCCGTTCAGATCGTTGCTCGAGATGTAGGTGAAGTGGATGCCGCTCTGACCGGTGTAGATGACCGAGAGCGAGGTCTTCGTCGGCAGGGTGTAGCTCAGGTCGCCGATGATGCGATTCGGCGTCTCGAACTCGGAGTGCGAGAGCGGCACGTCGAGCTGGCCGCCGGAGTAGGTGCGGCCGAAGCGGTACTGCGAGCCCGCAGTGCTCGACGTGAGATCTTGGATCGAGAGCGCCTGGGTGTAGGTGTAAGCAATCGACCCGCCGAGGTCGCGCGTGAAGCGCTTCTGCAGCTGCCCGGTCAGGCTGTATGAGTGGTCCTTCGACTCGTTGACGACGTCGTACACGGTGTTGCGCGTCGAGACCTTGAGCGACGGGGTGAGGGGCTTGAGCCCGTAGAGCGTGCGACCGTCGAGGCCCGTGCCCACCGGCGTGTCGACCAAAGCGAGGTTGTAGTAGAAGAGCGAGTTGATCGCCTTGGTATACAAGCCCTCGAAAGTGCCGACGAAGCCGTGGCCGAGATCGCGGTCGTAGGCGAGGTTGCCGCGCAGCACCTGCGGGAACTTGAGGTTCGGGTTGGCGAAGTCGACTTCCGAACCAGCCGCCGCGGTGATGTTCGTGCGGCAGGCAGTCGGCGGAGTAGCGACGGCCGCGGAGGTGAAGGCCGGCGCCGCCGCCGCGTTGTTACAGTTGAGGTTCGCGAAGCCCGACACGCCGCCCGAGTTCTGGAAGGAGTTCGACATCCAGACGTAGGCGGGCGCGCTCTGGAACATGCCGACGCCGCCTCGGAGCTGATTGCGGTCGTCGCCCGTCACGTTCCAGTTGAAGCCGACGCGCGGGGAGATCTGAACGTTGCCGCTCGGGATCTGTGCGGTGTTGATGCCGAACTGCTGCTGCACTAAGGGGTTCGTGGGCGGCTTGGTGAAGAAGACCGGATCGTCGAAGCGAACCCCGATGCTCATGTTGAAGTTCTGCGTTGCGGTCCAGTCGTCCTGCAAGTAGCCGGCGAACTGGCCGGCGCGGAAGCGGACCGCACCGTCGCACCCCGCGCCGCCGATCGTTCCATCCGGGCAGACCGGTTTGGCGATCTGATAGGAGCGCGGCGTGCCGGCGGCGAGGGAGTCGAGCGTGCCGAAGGTCCAGAGACCGACGCTGTTCTGGCCGAACAGGTTGCGCACCTTGTACCACTGTCCTTGCCCGCCGACGGTGAAGCGGTTCGACGAACCGATGGGGAAGGTGTAGTTGTCGGTGAGCTCGGTGATGTCCTGGTCGAGCTGATTGGCTTGCGACGAATTCTCGGTGCCGGCCTCGAACTCGGCGACGTTGTTATCGAACACGGCCACCGCCGGCTGCAGCGTCCCCGGCGTTGCGCGGCGATCGCGAATGCGCGTAAAGGCAACGAACGCTTCGTTGTACGAGCCGTTCAGGAAGTTCGTGCGGAGCTGGGCCACCGGAGCGTTCTTTTCCGACGTGAACTGATAGAGCCAGCTCGTGAGGGGGAAGACGGGGGTGCCGCTGGTCGCCGAGCCGCGGGAGAACACGTCCTGCGTCGCATGCGCGTAGTTGTCGCGCAGCACGAGGCTCGAGTTCCAGGGGAGCGCGAAGTCGAAGCGGGCGAACAGGTTGGTCAGCGGGTTCTTCACCGGCACGCGGTCGGCGGTTCCGAGCCCGTTGAGGCCGCGCGACGTGAGCGCGCTGCTGAACTGGTCGACGAGCGCCTGGGTGACCCGAACATTGGGATCGCCGATGGCGATGCCGGATGCCGGACGCGCCTGCGTTTGCCACTCGGGATTGATGAAGTAGAAGATCTTGTCCTTCACGATCGGCCCGCCAACCGACAGGCCAGACTGCGTCTGGTTGAACGCGGTGAGGTACGGCTGGTCGCGTTCCATGGAGCGGTCGCGCCAGTACGTATAGAGGGAGCCGTTGACGTCGTTCGTGCCGCTCTTGGTGACGGCGTTGATCGAGAGGCCGGAGAAGTTGCCGACGCGCACGTCGTACGGCGCGAGAAGGACCTGATACTCCTTCACCGACTCGATGCTGATCGACTTGCCGCCGGCCTGACCGCCCGGCTGGCCCGTGGATCCGAGTCCAAACAGATCCTTCTCCGTGGCGCCGTCGATCTGAATGTTGTTATAGCGGTTGTTGACGCCGCCGCCGGAGAGCCCGGGCCCGCTCGTCGAGACCTGCGGAGTGAGCGCGACGAAGTCGGTGAAGTTGCGGTTCAGCGTCGGCAGCTTGCGGAGCAGCGTGTCGGTGATCGTCGTCTGGCTGCCACGCTGGCTCGGGGCGATGATCGCTTCGGCGGCGGCCGCCGTCACGGTGACCGGGCCGAGCGTCGTCGCCTGCTCGACGATCGTGAAGTTGAGCGGCGTCGTTTCGCCGAGGCTGACGCGCACCGGTTCGTTGGTCTGCGGCGCATAGCCGATGCGGCGGATCGTGACGCGATAGCGATCGCCGACCTCGAGGCCGGGGACGAGATAGCTGCCGTCGGAGCGTGTGTTGCCGCCGACGCTTATGCCAGTTTCGGTATTGACGACTTTCACTTGAACGTCGCCGATGCCCTGTCCGGTGCCGTTCGTTATACGGCCGCCGATGCTACCGGTCGTCGTTTGCGCTGGTAGGCGCACGGCCGTTGCCGATAGCGCGGCGATCGCAGCCAGGCCCGTGAACCAACGGAGAATCTTCATATGGCGGGGTTCCTTCGTGGAGTGTGATGCGCGACGCCGGCATCGCTCATGCGCCCACGTCATCCGGGAGATGGAGTGCGCGGGCCGTCCAAAATCTGCGAGCGGACTTCAAACGGCCGCACGGGACGGTAACGAAATGGTCACCAGCCACGCCGCGTGCGACCGAGCATGCAAGTGCAGGTCGGATGAGCCAGGATAATGTAAGAAAAGGGCATTCTGAAGGCGAGATTGCGGCCGCGCCACAGTGCGGACGAACCACGCATATCGAACATCGCCAAGGGCGAAATCGGTCACAGTCGCGGGAGCGACGCGCAGCGAGCGGGCAGGCGGGAAGGAAGGGAGCGAATGCGAGCGTTGACTTGCTCGGAGTAACTCGAATAAATTGAAGGACTTTGGGCTAGGTAGCTCAGTTGGTAGAGCAGCGGACTGAAAATCCGCGTGTCGGCGGTTCGATTCCGTCCCTAGCCACTTGGAAGCTGGAAAGCGCCTCACCGACCCATGTCGCGATGGCGCCCGTCACTCCGCGCGCATGCTCGTCAACGGATCCACCCGCGTCGCTCGCCACGCAGGCACCGCGCACGCGATCACCGCGACGACGAGCAGCAGCGCGACCACGACCATGTAGGTCCCCGCGTCGAGCGGCGTGACGCCGAACAGCATCCCGCCGAGCAGTCGCGCACCGATTGCCGCGCCGGCGAGACCGACGACGATCCCCGCAAGCGACGTCGCGACGCCTTGGCCCACGACGAGCGTCACCAGGCCGCGCGGCGAGGCACCGAGCGCGATACGGACGCCGAACTCGCGGGTGCGGTTGGCGACGTTGTAGGCGAGCACGCCGTAGATCCCCACTGCGGCGAGCACGAGCGCGATGAGAGCGAAGCTCATCGCCAGTGCTAGCGCGAAGCGGCGCGGGCCGAGGCTTTGGCCCACGACCTCGTCGAGCGTTTCGACGCCGTTCACGGCGAGGGTCGGGTCTTGCGCGCGAACGGCGGCGCGGATGAGCGCACCGGCGTTGGCGGCACCGGTCGACGTGCGCATGACGAGCGACATCGAGCGCATCCACGCTTCGTGCCGATGATTCGCGTAGATGGTCGGTTCTACCGGTTGGTCGAGCGCGTCGGAGTGGATGTCGCCCGCGACGCCGACGACGGTGATCCATGGCGAGCTCGCGTCCGGACCGATCTTGATGCGGTGGCCTATGGCGCCGCCATCTGGGAAGAAGGCTTTCGCCGCCGTCTCGTTGAGGATGGTCGTCTCCGGACGGTCGGGTCGATCGCTCGCGTCGTACGCGCGCCCGGCGATGACTGGAATGCTCATCGCCTTGAAGAATTCGCCGTGGACGCTGAGGTACCTCAGGTCGCGCAATCGAGCCTCGTCGTTCTGCTGGCCCTCGATGCGGACGGTAGTACCGGACGATCCCCGGGTGGGAAGGTCGCTCACGAAGCCGACCGCGCTCACGCCGGGCATGTGAGCGAGCCGTTGGCTCACCCCGTCATAGAAAGCGGTGACGTTCAATGAGTCGTCGTACTGGGGGCCGGCCGCGCGCAAATCGGCGGTCACCACGTCGCTCGGATCGTAGCCGAGGGTGACGCGCGTGAGCTGAGCGAAGCTGCGGACGAGGAGTCCGGCGCCGGTCAGCAGCATCAAGGCGAGAGCGACTTGGGCGACGACGAGCGCGCGGCGCACGCGTGCGCTCGCCCGCCCGGCGCTGCTTCCGCGCGCGCCCTCTTTGAGAGATTCGTGAAGGCTGCCGCTGGAGGCGTCGAGCGCCGGCACGAAGCCGAACAGGACGCCGGTGACGAGCGAGACGACGACGCTGAAGGTGAGGACGCCGCCGTTCACGCGCGCGTCGAAGAGTGTCGGGAGCGTACCGGGATTGAGCGACAGGAGCCAGCGCGTGCCCACGAGAGCGAGGAGGACGCCGAGCACGCCGCCGACGACGGAGAGCACGACCGACTCGGTCACGAGC
>JBIOHX010000184.1:0-7548 GCA_044449465.1 Gemmatimonadales bacterium
GCCTTCGACACGGCGGCGGGCGTCGTCGGCACGGCCACGGCCGCGCTGCTCGGCCTTTCCTCCGTGACGGCGGCGACGATGCTCGACATCGCGGGCGGGCGCGGAACCGCGCGTCGCGAGATCGAGGGTGCGGCGGAGATCGTGGAGTTCGCGCTGCCGGCGGTCGTGACGATCGACGAAGGCATCGCGCGGCCGCGCTACCCGTCGCTGAAGGGAATCATGGCGGCGAAGAAGAAGCCGCTCGAGACCAAACCGGCGCAGTTGGGCGAGGTGCGGGTTCGCGTGAAGTCGATGGCGCTGCCGCCGGACCGGCCGGCGGGGCGCATCATCGGCGAGGGCGCGGCGGCGGTGCCGGAGCTCATCCGCCTGCTGCAGACCGAAGCCAAGGTGCTCTAGCTCGCGTCACCGCACTCGCATTCAACAACACTCATGGCACACGTTCTCGTCTTTGCGGAAACGCGCGGCGGATCGCCGCGCAAGGTTGGGCTGGAAGCGGTGACGGCGGCGCGCGCGCTGGCCGACGCCACCCGCGGCGGTGAGGTGCACGCGCTGGTCGCGGGCGCCGCGGGTGTGGGCGGCGCGGCCGGCGCGCTCGGTCAACACGGCGCCGACGTCGTCGTCGTCGTCGAACACCCGGCGTTGGCGACGTCGAACCGGGAAGTGGTCGCGGCGACGCTCGCCGGGCGCGCGAAGGCCGGCTCCTACCGCGCCGTGCTGCTCGGCTTTTCGGCGCAGGGGCGCGACATCGGGCCGCGCGTGGCGGCCAAGCTCAATGCGCCGATCGTGTCCGACGCGACGGAGATCACGGCGGCCGGCGATGCGCTCCTCGTGACCCATCCGGCGTACGCGAACAAGGTGATCGCCGCGCTCGAAGTGACCGGCCCGCTGGCCGTGGTGTCGATCCGACCGAGCGCGATCGCGGCGGCGGCGTCGCCGCGGAACGCGCGGACGGAAGCGATGCAGCCGGCGCTGGATCCAGCCGCGGCGAAAGTGACGGTGAAGGAAGTGCTCGAGGGGGGCACGGGGAAGCTCGACCTCGGCGAGGCACCGGTGATCGTCGCCGGCGGCCGCGGCCTCAAGGCGGCCGAGAACTTCAAGTTGCTCGAGGATCTGGCGGCCGCGTTCGGGAACGCCGCGGTCGGCGCGACGCGCGCGGTGACGGACGATGGCTGGCGGCCGCACAGCGATCAGATCGGACAAACCGGGCGGCAGGTGAGCCCGCAGCTCTATGTGGCCGCGGGCATCTCGGGCGCGATCCAGCACCTCGCGGGGATGCGCACGTCGCGAACGATCGTGGCGATCAACCGCGACAAGGAAGCGCCGATCTTCAAGGTTGCGGACTACGGGATCGTGGGCGACGTCCTGGAGATCGTGCCGGCGCTGACGGCGGCGGTTCGCGAGGCGAAAGCGCGGCACTGATGCCGGCGTCGACCATCGTGTTCTTGTTCGTGGCCACGCTGGGCGCGGGGTTCTTCGCCCTCAACGTCCAGCGGCTCGTGCGATACATGCGGCTCGGCCGGGCCGACGACCGCAGCGGCGAGCCGTTCACCCGCGTCGAGAACGTCCTGAAGATCGGAATCGCGCAGTCGAAAATCTTCCGCGACCCGATCGCCGGCGCGATGCACGCGACGATCTTCTGGGGGTTCATCGTCATCACCGCGGGGACCGTCGAGATCTTCATTCAAGGCGTCTTCCCCCGCTTCTCTTATGCGCTGATCTTCCCGCACCCGCTCTACCAACTGTACGCGCTGTCTCAGGACGCCTTCGCGGTGCTCGTCCTTGCCGCGGTCGCGTTCGCGCTGTACCGGCGGCTGGTCCTCCATCCCCGGCGGCTGGAGGGGGACCATCTCGAGCACACCGACGCGCTGATCATTTTGTCGCTGATCGGCGGTCTGATGATCACCCTCCTCCTCGACAACGCCTGTACGGCCATCGTCGATCCGGCGGCGATCGGACCCGAGCGGTTCGCCTCCGGCGCACTTGCCGCCGCGCTTGCGCGCGTGCTCTCGCACCCGGCGTCCGTTGGCGCGGTGGCCTGGTGGCTGCACGTGCTGCTCGTGCTCGCGTTCCTCAACTACCTGCCATACTCCAAGCACCTGCACGTCGTCACGTCGCTGATCAACGTCTACTTCTCCAACACGAGCGGGCCTGGTCAGAAGGGCGCGATGCGGCCGATGGATCTCGAGGCCGACACCGACCACTTCGGCGCCGCCGACGTCGAAGACCTGACGTGGAAGAATCTCCTCGACGGCTACTCGTGCACCGAGTGCGGCCGCTGTACGGCCGTGTGTCCGGCCAACATCACCGGCAAGCCGCTCAGCCCGCGCAAGATCGTCATCAATGCGCGCCAGCGGCTGATGGAGAAGGCGCCGCTCGCTACGGGCGACCGGATGGAATTCCTGCATCAGGCGCTCGTCCACGGCGAGGGTGGCGACGCTGGTGCGGCGACGCCGGAGCGAATCCTCGGCGAGCACCGGCTGCTCGACACGTACATCACGGAAGCCGAGCTCTGGGCGTGTACGAGCTGCCGCGCCTGCGTCCAGGAATGTCCGGTGTCGATCGACCAGCTCGACATCATCAACGAGCTGCGGCGCTACCTCGTGCTCACGGAGTCGCGCTTTCCAGAAGAGATTCAGCCGGCGTTCGAGTCGCTCGAGCGGAACGGATCGCCCTGGGCCTTCAGCCCCGCCGACCGCGCGCGCTGGGCCGACGGAATGGACATCCCGACGATGGCCGAGGCGTTCGAGCGCGGCGAGCGTCCGGACGTGCTGTTCTGGGTCGGGTGCATGGGCTCGTTCGACGATCGGGCCAAGAAGATCACCGTCGCCTTCGCGAGAATCTTGAAGGCCTGCGGAATCAGGTTCGCGATTCTCGGGCAGGAGGAGCACTGCCATGGCGACCCGGCCCGGCGCATGGGCAATGAGTATCTCTACCAGATGCTCGCCAAGGACACGATCGGTACGCTCGACCGCTACGAGGTGAAGACGATCGTCACCAGCTGCCCGCACTGCTTCCATCAGCTCGGCAACGAGTTTCCGCAGCTCGGCGGCAACTATGAGGTCATCCACCATTCGACGTTCATCGAGCGCCTGCTGCAGGAGAACCGTGTGCCGCTCCAGACCGATGACGGCAAGCGACTCACCGTCGCCTATCACGATTCCTGCTATCTCGGGCGCTACAACGACGTCTACGACGCGCCACGGGAGACGCTCAAGCGCGCCCTGCCGGTGGTCGAGCTGCTCGAGCCGCTGCGGAGCCGTGACCGCGGCCTCTGCTGCGGCGCCGGCGGCGGCCGCATGTGGATGGAGGAGAGCACGGGCAAGCGGATCAACGCCGAACGCACGGAAGAGCTCCTCGCCACCGGCGCCGAGACCATCGCCGTCGCCTGCCCGTTCTGCATGACGATGATCGGCGACGGCGTCCGCGCAGCGGAGTCCGACGTGCCCGTGCTCGACATCTCGGAGCTCGTCGCCAGCCGGCTTTAGACGCGCTCGCGGGCCTCGCTCCGCCCTCGTTCTGACGAAATTCTGACAGCGCTTCCATGTGCGCCCGACGACAGCGCCTGACGCGGGCGCCATCTTTCGGCATGCCATCGGTCCTCATGCTTCTGCGCCATGCCGGCCGCCGCCTCCGCCGGTCGCCTGTCTTCGCCGCGGCGGCGGTCATCACGCTCGCGCTCGGGATTGGCGCGACGACCGCCGTCTACAGTCTCATCGACGCCGTGCTGCTGCGGCCCTTACCGTACCCGGACCCTGCCCAGCTGGTCGATCTCACGCACAGTGTGGCGCTGTCCGGTATGACGATCATCGATCAGTCCGATGCGACCTTCCTCTACTACCGCCAGGCATCACACGCTTTCACGGACGTGGCGGCCTACCGTGAGACGCCGCTCCAGATCGGCGCGTTGAGCGGCGCCAGGGGCGACGCAGACCGGCCAGAGCGCGTGAATGGCGCGCGCGTGAGCGCGAGCACGTTTGGTGTGCTCGCCGTGCGCCCGTTGCGCGGTCGCGCGATTGCCGACCGCGACGACCATCCGGACGCGCCGCCCGTCGCGGTGATCGGCGAGCGACTCTGGCAGCGGAAGTACGGCGGAGACTCGTCGATCGTCGGCAAGCGCCTCGATGTCGACGGCGTTGCACGCGAAGTGATTGGCGTAATGCCCGAATCGTTCCGCTTTCCGTCGACGACGACTGACGTCTGGATTCCAACGGCATTCGATCCGGCGCGGACGGCGTCGGCGGCGTTCGAATACCGCGGGCTCGCGCGCCTGCGTCCCGGCGTCACGATCGACGCGGCGCGCGCGGACTTGCAGCGATTGTTGCCGCACGTGCCCGAGGCGTTTCCCGGACGGCTCACCGTCGACGGCATCAAAGGGATCGACATGCGCGCGGTGGTGCGGCCGCTCCGCGATGTCGTCGTCGGCGACGTGGCGCGTGTGCTCTGGGTGGTGTTCGGCGCGGTGGCCGTGGTGCTGCTCATCGCCTGCGCCAATGTCGCCAACCTCTTCCTCGTACGCGCCGAGGGTCGACAGCACGAGCTCGCGGTCAAGCGCGCGCTCGGCGCCGGGCGCGCCGCCATCGGCGCCGAGCTGCTGTCGGAGGCGGTCATCGTTGCCGCAGTCGGCGGAGCGCTCGGCATCGGGGCCGCCGCGGTGGGGGTGCGCGCGCTGCGCACGCTCGGCGATGGAATCAACATTCCCAGGCTTGCGGAAGTCGGCGTCGACGGCGCGACGCTCGCGGTGGCATTGGGCATCACCGCGCTCGCCGTTTTCGTCGTCAGCGGATTCCCGGCGCTGCGTTGGGCCCGGCATGCCGACGTCGGCGCGCTCACCGACAATGGCCGCAACGCGACAGCGGGTCGCTCGCGCCAGCGGGCGCGGAACGTGTTGGTGACCGTGCAGGTCGCACTCGCGCTCGTCCTGCTCGCCGGCGCGGGGCTCATGGCGCGCAGCTTCGCCAGCCTCACCGCCGTACAGCCAGGCTTCGACCCGGCGCACACGTACACATTTCGCGTGGCCCTGCTCAACACGACGTACCCCAAAGCGACGGATGCTACGCGCTTTCTCACGAGCGCCCTCGATGCAATTGCTCGCACGCCGGGCGTACGCGCCGTCGGCGTTGCCACCAAGCTGCCGCTCGACCCTGCGGGCCGAAGCGACACCGCGTTGTTCGTGCAGGATCATCCGCTTGCCGCCGGAAAGATCCCGAACATTCACCAGGCCGTGTACGCTAGCCCCGACTACTTTCGTGCGATCGGCATTCCGCTCGTCGAGGGGCGGTCGTTCGGTTCCGTCGACGTTGCCGACGCGCGGAACGAAGTCGTCGTGAGCCGCGCGCTCGCCCTGCGCTACTGGCCGACTGGGAGCGCACTGGGCAAGCAGGTGCGCGCGGCGCCGTTCGGCCCGTACTACACCATCGTGGGCGTCGCCGGCGACGTGCGCGGTACGGGGCTCGAACAGCCGGCCGATGAGACGATTTATTTCCCGCTCGTCGTCGCGCCGTTGGGAAACGATACGGCGCGCTGGTCGCCGCGTGACGTGGCGTTCGTCGTCCGCGGCGCCGCGTCGGCCTCGCTCATCGCGCTCCCGGCGCAGGCGGCCGTTCGCGGGCTCGATCCCTCGATTCCGCCGTTCGACGCACACGCGATGACCGACCTCGTTTCGCGCGCCGAGGCGACGACGCGGATCACCCTCGTGCTCCTCGGACTCGCGTCGGCAATCGCGCTCGTGCTCGGGGCCGTGGGCATCTATGGCGTCGTGTCGTACGCCGTGAGCTTGAGGACTCGCGAGATCGCCGTGCGCATCGCCCTCGGTGCCGATCCGGCAGGCATCCGCCGAATGATCTCGCGGCAGGCGCTGAGCGTAGCGATGGTTGGCGTGCTCGGAGGGGTGGCCGGCGCGCTGCTAGTGACGCGCGCGCTCGCGGCGCTGCTGGTTGGAGTCAGCCCGATCGATCCGCCGACACTCGCGATCGCGGCGCTGTTGCTGCTCGGCGTGGCGCTGGGAGCGAGCTGGCTGCCGGCGCGGCGAGCCGCGGGGGTCGATCCGGCGCAGACGTTGAGGGCGGAGTAGCGCAACCGGCGAACGCTCGTACCCGAACGGGTGTTGATGGTTAGTATCATCATCAACCCCGTTCGAGGAGTGCGTATGTCGCGGCGCGCCCTGGTCTGCTCGCTCGCCCTCGTCGCTGCTTGTGGTGCCGGCACCGACACGCCGAGCGACTCGACGACCACTCCCGTGACGCCGCCGCCCACGGCGGACGGCCACGACTGGACGACGTTCGACGTCGATGCGCAGCGATCGGGCGTCTTCTCCGCGGAGACGGGCATCACAGCGGCCAATGTCGCGGCGCTCGTGCGACAGCAGGTCTCGCTCGGCGGCACCGTCGATGGATCGGCGATCTACCTGCACGACGTCCAAATCGGCGGGGCAGCGCACGACGCCTTCTTCGTCACGACCACCTATGGCAAGACGCTGGCGATCGACGCGAACAGCGGGGCCGTGCTCTGGACGTTCACGCCGGCGAGCTACGCCGGCCTGGCCGGTTCGGCGAAGGTGACGACGGCGACGCCGGTCGCCGACCCGGATCGCGCGCACATCTACTCGGCGTCGCCGGATGGACACATTCAGAAGCTCGCCGTCGCCGACGGAAGCGTCACCTGGAGCGCGGCGATCACCACACTCCCCGAGCGCGAAAAGATCGCGTCATCGCTCAACCTCTCGCGCGGGCACGTCATCGCGGCGACGGGTGGCTACATCGGCGATGCACCCCCCTATCAGGGTCACGTCGTGACGGTCGACGCGAGCACGGGCAAGATCGCTTCGGTTTGGAATTCGCTGTGCAGCAACCAGAGCGGTTTGCTCGCGCCGGCGAATTGCGCTCAGAGCGGCTCGGCGATCTGGGGGCGTTCGGGCGCGGTGGTGGATTCGGCAACCGGAAACATCTTCGTCGCCACCGGCAACGCGCTCTGGGACGGCGGCACCAACTGGGGCGACGCGACCCTCGCACTCGACCCAGGAGCAACGCGCCTCGTTGCGAACTACACGCCGACGAACACGGCGTCGCTCAACGCGAGCGACGCCGACGTTGGCTCGACATCGCCGGCGCTGCTCGATGCGACGCACGTGCTTCAAGGCGGTAAGGACGGTACGCTGCGCGTGATCGACTTACAGGTCTCTGCCGGCGCGTCGCCCCACAAAGGCGGCGAGGTGCAAGTGGTAAGCACGCCGTCCGGCTCGGGGCTCTTCAGCGCGCCGGCGGTCTGGCGCCGCGCTGACGCGACGTGGGTGTTCGCCGCCGCCGGCGGCGCGACGGCGGCGTGGACGTATCGTGCCGGCGCGCTCACGAAAGCGTGGAGTAACTCGCACGCGGGAACGAGCCCCGTCGTCGCTGGCGGTCTCCTGCTCGTGTACGACCCGGGCGGTGCGCTTCGCGCGTACGATCCGACGACCGGCACGCTCGCCGCCGAGCTCGCGAGCGGACGCGGGCATTGGAACAGCCCCATCGCTGCCGACGGCCGCATCGCGCTGCCGGAGGGCAACTCCAATGA
>JBIOHX010000185.1:0-7508 GCA_044449465.1 Gemmatimonadales bacterium
ACGACGCCGGCGGTGCTGAGCTTGAGGCCCTCGCCGATGACGAGCCCGAAGATGCTCGATGACTCGGCGCCGAAGGCCATGCGTATACCGATCTCCGACGTCCGCTGTCGGACGACGCTCGAAAGCACACCGTAGAGGCCGCCGGCGGCGAGGAGCGCGGCGATCGACGCGAAGATGCCGATCAGCACGAGAGCGAATCGGGTGGCCGACTGAGCGCGCACGACCCGCGCGGTCATCGGCTCGAGACGTGTCACGACGAGTTGTGGATTGACGGACGCGAGGGCCTTGCGGATTGCCGGCACGAACAGCGCGGGCTCGCCCGCCGTTCGGACGGCCCACTGGCCGAACAGTCCGACGCGCGCTCCACCAAAAAAGAGCCGCTCCTTCTCGTCGCCCGAGAGCGTCAGGTGGCGCTCGTGCGCCACGACACCGATCACCGTGTAGCGTTCGGCGTCTTCGCTGCCGCGGCGGATGAGCACCGGTCTGCCGACCGCCGACTGCGTCCCAAACGCGAGCTTGGCGGCCCAGTCGTCAAGCACGACGACTTTATCCGTCGGCTGGTCGGCAGCCGTGAAATCGCGGCCGGCGATGAGACGGGTGCGCATCGCCGCGAAGTAGCCGGGCGAGACGACCGTAAAACCCCCCTGACGGAACTGGGTCGGATCGTCGGCTGCCGCCATGGGACCCCAGCGTCCACTCGCATCGCGACCATCGAGGGGGAAGGAGCCTGCCGCCGTCACCGCGGTCACGCCAGGCACCCTGGCGAGCGCGGCGTGCACTCGATCAACGAAGGCGGACGCGTCGTCGGGCGATCGCGGCGGCGGTACGTTGTCGATGCCGAAAACCACGGTGCGCGCTGGATCAAAACCCAAGTCGACGCTCGTGAGCGCGATGAAGCTGCGCACCATGAGTCCCGATCCGACGAGCAGTACGAATGACAGCGCGACCTCGGCGACGATCACGGCCGTGCGCAGGCGAGCGCTTGCGGTGAGCGACGGCGCGCGGCCGGACGCGCGCAGGACTTGCGCGAGATCGGGCCGCGAGGCACGCAGCGCCGGCGCGACGCCGAACACGATTACCGCGACGAAGCTCGCGAGCACGGCAAAGGCAAGCACCACTGAGTCGACGGACACGTCGGCGAGACGGGGCAGGTTCGCCGGCGCGAGCCGCAGGAGCAGACGAATGCCAAGCTCGGCGAGCCCCACGCCGATGAGGGCTCCGCCGCCCGCGAGCAGCACACTCTCGGTGAGCAGTTGACGCACGATCGTGAACGGCGAGCCGCCAAGCGCCGACCGGACGGCGAGCTCGCGCTCGCGCTGGGAGGCGCGGACGAGGAGGAGATTCGCGACGTTCGCGCAGGCGATGAGCAGGACGAACGTCACCGCGCCCATGAGGGCGAGCAGCGCCGTTCGCACGCCGGCGACGAGATACTGCTTCATCGGCTCCAACCGGAAGGCCACGCCGGACGTCTTACGAATCGGGAAGCGCGCTTGGAGGTCGACGCCGACGCGCTCTATCTGCGCGCGCGCGGCGCCAAGGCTCGCTCCGTCCTTGATCCGTCCGATCAGCCGATACGCGACGTTCTGCCGAGAGCCAGCCTCGAAGTCGATGCGCAGCGACATCCACACGTCGGGGTAGCGGGGGACGTTCATCGACGGGGGAAAGAGCAACTCGGCGCGCGGCGAGGCGATGCCGACGACATTCGCCTGACCGCCGAGCAACGACACGGTCTTGCCGACGATCGTCGTGTCCCCGCCGAACTGGCGTTGCCAGAAGTCGTAGCCGAGGATGACGATGGCGGGGAGGCGCGGTGGCGGCGGGGTCGTGGGCGCACCCGGTCCGAACTCCACGAACTTGTTCGCGGTGCCATCGTTCGACACGAAGTTGCGGCCATAGACGACGGGGACATCGAGGATGTCGAAGATGTTGGTCGTGACGAGAGCCATGGTCACCGACTGCGGCGATCCGGATCGCGCGATCATCGTGACGTCGGCGATAGGCTGCACGGCGGCGATGCCGTCGAAGAGCGTGGCGGCCGCGCGAATGTCGGGGACATCGCCCGGGGCCATGGGGAAATCCACGACGTGGCGGACGCGCAGATCCTCGGTGATGAGGGCGAGGCGGCCGGCGTCGCCATAGGGCAGGGGGCGGAGGAGGACGGCGTCGACGACGCTGAAGATCGCGCTGCTCGCACCGATGCCGAGTGCGAGGGTGAGGATCGCGGTGAGCGCGAAGGCGGGGTGATTGCGGAGGGTACGCCCGGCGAATTTCAGATCGTTGATGAGCATCGGGGTACCGCGCTGTGGAAGAGGGTGTCGCGGCCGGGCATCGACGGGACGCGTGAGGTACGACATCAATGCTGCGCGGGGCGAGCGGGGAGGGCAATATGGAGATGGCGGGCCGAGGCAGGGAGCTGCGACCGCGAGGCGGCGTGACGGCGGGTGACGTCGGGCGATTGGCCGTTCACCTCGGGCGATTGTCGGTTCGGTGCGGGGGATCGTCGAGCTAGCGCGGGGGATCGTTGATTCACCTCGAGGGATTGTCGATTCACCTCGGGGGATTGGCGGTTGAGCGAGGGCGCGCGTCGGGTCAGCGAGGGCGAGTGCTCGTTGACCACGGGCGAGCGTCGGGTCAGCGGGGGCGATCGTCGGTCGAGCACGGGCGAGTGCTCATCGAGTGCGGACGAGTGCTCATCGAGCGCGGGCGAGTGCTCATCGAGCACGGCCGAGTGCCGACTGAGCACGGGCGATCGTGCATCGAGCACGGGCGATCGCCGATCAAGCGAGGGCGATTGTCGACCCGGGGCGGACGAGCTCAGGCTATCGGCGCGATATCGTCGAGTGAACGCGGGATGTCGTCGAGTGCGCGCGGGATATCGCGGAGTGAAGGCGGGATTTCGTCGGTCTGACGCGGGATGTCGTCGACCCACGTCGGCCTGGAGGCGACTGACGTCGGTGCGAAGCGAAGTCTGCGCGGGGCGACGTCGGCTCGCCTCGGGGCGGCGTTGATTAGTCGCGGGGCGCAGCGAGGTCGCGTCGGGGCTGCGTCGACCCACGTCGGGCGATCGTCGACTCACTTCGCGGCGCCGCAGGGTCAACGCGGGCGATCGCGGGGTGAGCGAGGGCTAACGCAGGGTCAACGCGGGAAATCGCAAGGCGAATTCCGGATATCGCGGGGTGAACTCGGGAGATCGTAGATCCAACGCGCGACATCGCGTATCAGCGGCGGTCGGCGACAGGCTGACGTTTGGGAGCGGCAGAGCCGATGTGGCCTGAAGCGGGGTGCGCGCGGGGAAGTACCGACTGCGCACGCGACCGATCGATGAGGCGCCGGGTCACTGCCGGACGAACACGGCCGATCCGCCTGCCTTCTTATAGGTGCCGCTCAGCGTGTCGCCGACCAACGAGCCGGCGAACAGGTCGAGCGTGTCGCCGGCGAGCTGGTTGGAGAGCAGCGCGAGCGTGATGGTATTGCCCAATTGCTGGCCGATGATGCCGTCGCCGCTCTGGTTGCGTCCGAAGGCCGCGTACCGTCCGCTGAGCGCCGCCGGCAGTCCATCGCGTGCCGATGGCGATTCAACGTAGAGCGTGAACTGCTGCGCCGGTACGTCGGCTGCGCCGCCGCTTGCCGACGCCAGCCGGAAGCGCCCCTCGATGGGCTCCGTCTGGTCGGCGGTCACGGTGAGGGTGCCACTGTTGAGAGTGACCACCGACCCAAACACGCCGATCCCGCCCGTGATCCGGCTGATGATCCCGGATCCCGTGAACGGATCGTTGCTGGTGCGATAGTAATCATAGAAGTTGGAATCGACCGCGGTCACGACGACGCCTTGGCGAAAGCCCGGGATGAAGAGGTGCTGCAGGTCGGAGGCGAACGGATTGCGGAGCTGGCCCGACAGGCGGAGCGACAAGCTGTCGGTGAAGAGAAAGAAGGGGCCGAACGGACTCTCGACGCGCACCGCGTAAGCGCGCGCACCCGGCGTGGCGGTCCACGCCGCGACGAGGGTGTCGCGATCGCGATTGAAGGTGCGCGTCAGAGCACCCGACGACGCGACTTCAGGATTCGGGATGCGCGTGAAGGCCGTGGCGTCCTCGCCCTCGACGGTGTGCACGTGGAGTTGATACCGCCCGCCGCGCTGCAGCTCCGAGCCGGCGATTAGAACGTGGTACGACCCCGATCCCTTGCCGTTGCCCGTGCGAAAGATGTCCTCAGTGCCACGCACGGCGTTGCCCGCCGAGTCGAGCAACTCGACCAGGGCGCCGGTCACGGGGATGCCGCCCGCGCTCACGATCGGGTCGTTCGGGTCGAACAGCGTGTCGGGGAGCGTGACGGCACCGGTGAGCGTGCGCTCGAGCAGCACGACCTGCGACGCGGCGTTCACGTTGAGCACCGAATGGATGACGAGCGACGGCGTGGTTTCGGGTAGAGTGACCTTTCCGAGGTCGCAGCCGGCGAGCGCCGCGGCGAGCGCGACGGCGAGCAGCGCGGCGCTGAGGGCGACGAGCGACAGGCGCGGCTGATTAGAAGCGGACCGTGACACCGATCGACGGCAGGATGGGGAACTGGGAGATCGCTTGGCGCGTCGGCGGACTCTTCGAGTAGTCGAACACGTAGAGGAACACGTTCTTGGCGTCGTACGCGTTCACGACGCTGAGGTAGGGCGCGATGGTCGTTCCACCAACCGTGTAGTTGCGCGTCACGTCGACGTCGAGGCGCTGAGTCGCCGGTAGGCGGGCGCCGTTTCGTGGACCGCCAATGAACTCCGTCTGGGTCCCGGCGCCGCGCGTGCCGAAGGCGTTCAGCGTGGGATCGTAGATGCGGCGGACGAGCTCACCGACGATGTCCGTGTACGGGGTTCCGGTCGCGTAGCCGAGGCGCACGCCGAGCAGGTATTTGGCGAGCCGCCAGCTGCCCACGGCGTTGAAGTCGTGGCGGCGATCGTGGCCGGGGAAGTAGACGACCCCGTTCTCCGCGCGCGTGGCGACGGCGTAGGTGTAGGAGATCCAACCGCTGAACCTTCCGGTCTCGAACTGGCGGAGGAGCAGGTCGGCGCCGTAGGACTCGCCGCTCACGGGCAGGAACTCGTCGCCGGCGGTGTTCGGGTCGTCCTGCGGGTTCGACTCGACGAGGTGTCCGTATCGCTTGTAGAATCCTTCCGCCCGCACGTACCGCGACGGTGTGAGCCATCGCTCGGCGCCGACGATGTAGTGCCAGGCGGTCGACACGGGCGCGGTCGAGTCGCTGGCAACCCAGAAGTCGAATAGCCGAACTGGAATGTCTTCGCGGGCCAACGAGTGCATCCACTGCGCGAATTGGCCGACGGCCGCGGTGAGCGCGAAATCGGGCGTCACGAAGTATTTCGCCGACAGCCGAGGCGAGAGGCCAGTCCACCGAGTGCCGGTAAGCGTCTCGCCACGCAGACCGCCTTCGACGAGCCACGAGGAGTCGGGCCGCCAGAGGTCGTCGACGAAGAGCGCGCCCGACGTCGGATGCTGACTCAGATGGAATAGATCGGTGCCCGCCGCCGCGGACACGGCGTCGTAGCGAATGCCGTACGTGGCCAGCTCGTAGCCGTAGCTGCGCTCGTGCGTTGCACCATGCGCCGTGGCGCTCCCTTCGATCCGCCCGTCGCCGACGGTGTTGCCGAGCGTGAGCGAGCCGTCGCCGAGGTCGAGCCGCGTGGAGAAGCGCGAGTAGGACGCGCGCTGCTCGAGCGTCGTGCTGTCGCCGAACAGCGCGCGCGCGAAGGCGCCGCGGTCGCGGCCGGTGCGCGACGACGTCAACGTCGCGCCGACGACGCTGTTCCCCCAACCGAAATCGAAGGCGCCGCCGCTCGGGTCGGCGCTGGCCGAATCGCCGAGGGTCGCGATGTTCGCGTCGAGCTGGTCGCGCCCGTTGTAGGCGGTGAACGAGAGCTTGGTGGATGGCGTGAACGCGTACGACGCGTGCGCCTGCTCATCGCGAAAATGGTACGGGAGCTCGTTGCTGCTGATCAGCTTCACGAACTCGTCGGCGTAGGTCCGACGACCGGCGATCGTCCACGATCCCTTGCCGTGCGCGAACGCGCTGCCCAGCTCCGCGGTCGAGGCCAGCACCGACAGCTCCGCCGTGCCGTGCAGGCCGGGGCGCGGCTCGTCCGCCGAGCTGACGTCGAGCACGCTCGACAGTCGGCCACCGTAGCGGGCGGGAAAGCCGCCGGTCATGAGCTGCACGTCGCGCACGGTGGGATCGATGAACGTGCTGAACAGCCCGCCCAAGTGAAAGGGATTGTAGATCTGATAGCCGTCGAGCAGGATGAGATTCTGATCGGCCTCTCCGCCGCGCACATTCAGGCCGGTCGAAAAGTCATTTCGCGCCTCGACGCCGGGGAGCAACTGCACGACGCGGATGATGTCGGCCTCTCCGAACTTCGGGACGGCCTCCGCCGCGCGCGACGTGATCTGCACGGTGCCGACGTTCGGCCTCGATTCAAAACGGTCGCGATCGACGGGACGGGCCTCGGTGCGCACGGCGCCCAACACAGTGGCCTCAGTCTCGAGGCGAAAGTCGACGCGCGTCGTGTCACCGGCCGCCACAGCGACGACGCGCTCGACGGTCTTGTAGCCGAGGAGGCGCGCGCGAAGCGTGACCTGGCCGGCGGGCAGGTCGGGGATGACGAATCGTCCTACGGAGTCGGCGATGGCGCCGCGAGTCGTTCCGATCACCGCGACACCGGCGCCGCCGCGAGGCTCGGCGGTCGCGGCATCGAGCACGCGGCCGGCGACGACGCCGGTGGAGTCGCGATGCTGCTGCGCGCGACCGATCTGGGGAAGCGCGATCAAGAATGCGACCGCGACAGCCGCAGCCTGCGCGGCGCGACGGGCGTAGCGGAGGAGCACGGCGCCGTGGATGTCGCGCGCGTCGTCGAGCCGCGCGCGCGACAGCTCGAGCGATGCAGGACCGATCACGAAGGGAAAGAGCTGGTTGCCGCCGGCGGCGCCGTGCGCGCCGATCTGATCGTCGAACGACACGATCTCGTATCCGTCGTAGGCTCCGAAGATGGTGATGTCGCCGGCGTTGGGTTGGGCGACGAGATGTTCCACGGCGCGAATGACGTTCTCGCCGGTGCCATAGGGCTCGAGCGGATTCCGCCCCTCGCGCACCTCGAGGCGACCGTCGCGGATCACCGCGCGTCCCGCCGTGCTCTCCAGATGTACGGCCGAACCGTCGCGAGTTCCGAGCAAGCCGACGCCGGGATGCTCGAGCAACTCGAGGTAGAGGTTGGCGCGCATCGGGTAGTCGGCGATGTCGCGGCGGTCGACGCGCCTGACGTCGTCGGTGAAGTAGAGCAATGCGAGGCAGGAGCTGTAGGTCACGACGACGTCGTGGTCGTCTTCAATGCGATACTTCTCCGGCAGAATGAGCTCGCGCAGGCCGTAGCGGCTCCGCACCCAGTCGCGGAGGCGATGGAGGACGCGCTTGGTGGTGCGCTGCGTCGGCGGCGTCACCTGCGCCACGGCCTCGACGAT
>JBIOHX010000186.1:0-7491 GCA_044449465.1 Gemmatimonadales bacterium
GCGGCGCGAGCTCCTCGATCTGCTTCACCGACACCACGCCGATGGACAGTCGGAACCAGCCCCGATCCCCAGGCGCCCCGAACGCCCCGAACGGCACGACCGCAAAGCCCGCGGCATTCAGCAGATACCGCCTGACATCGTCGTCCGTCTGCAACACGCCGCCGCCTGGCGTCTGCATGCCCTGGAGCGCGAATCGCGCGCTCACATAGATGGCACCCTGCGGCCGAACGCACTCGACCGGCAGCCCATCGCGCTGTAGCTCGGTCAGCATGGCATACACGGCGTCGAGGCGCTCGCCCGTCTCGTGGCGCATGTTGTCGATGTAGGCGTCGACCGCCGCGTGGTCGTCGAGCAGCCGCGCGCTAGCGACCTGCTCGGGGCGCGGAGCCCACGCGCCGACGTGCCCGATGATGTCGTTCATCGGTTTGATGATGTCACTCGGACCCGCCGCCCAACCGACGCGCAGGCCGGTGGCGGCGAACGCCTTGGAGATCGCGTCGACCAGCACCACGTACGGCGCGATCTCGGGCCGGAGCGACAGCGGATCGACGTGCTTGGCCTCCCCGGCAGTCAACATCCAGTACACCTGGTCGTACAGCACGTAGAGCGGCCGCTCGTTCGCACCGCGCCGCCGGTTTTCGTCGAGTACGAGATCGCAGATTGCGCCGAGCTGCCCGGCGTCGAATAACGTGCCCGTGGGATTGAGCGGCGAGTTGAGCGCGAGCAGGCGCGCGCCCCGGATCACAGGACGAAGCGCGCTTGCCGTGGGAAGAAATCCCGTCGATGCGTCGCAATCGACCATCACCGCTTCCGCGCCGATGAGTTGGCAGTAATAGTCGTTGTTCCACGACGGCACGCCGAACACCACGCGATCGCCCGGATCGACGACCGCGCGGTAGAGCGCGTAGATCACCGGACGCGCACCAGACGCGATGAGCACCGACTCGATCGGAAAATCGAGAACCAATCGCCGCCGGTAAAACGCGCACACGGCGCGTCGCAGCGACTCCATGCCGATCGGCGGCGGATAGGTGCACTCGCCCGCTCGCAGCGCGTCGACGATCCCGTCCTCGAGTTGCTTCGGGATGCGAAACTGCTTCGGGCTGAAGTCGCCGACCGTCATGTCGACGATCTGCTTGCCCTCTTTCGCGAGCGCCCGTACCTCACCGGCGATCCCGAGGATCGCCGAGCCGCGCAGGCCCGTGGCCATGCGAGAGACGCGCTGTGTCATGATCCCCCCAAACTGAAACCCATGCCGTCCGTCGGGAAGCCCCGCCGGCCTACACCCAACGCTCTCTCACGGCGGCGTCTCCGAAAACCCTACCGCCGTTTCCCGCTCCAGCGCCCACTTGAGCCCCCAGGAATCCTCGAACAGCACCAGCGGATGCCCCTGCGCGTCGTAAAGCAGCATACGACCACGGTCTCTCGCGATGCGTTCGACCTCGTCCTGCGGGCCAGTCACCCAGCGCGGATAGCGCGCCGTGATGCGCTCGAGCCTGGCCGTCGCACCGTATTCGTGCTCGAGCCGATGCAGCATCACGTCGAACTGGAGCATGCCGACCGCCCCGACGATCGGTGTCGGACCGGAAGTCTCGGTGCCCGACGTGAAGAAGACCTGCGCGGCACCCTCCTCCGTCAGCTGACGCAGACCGGCGTCGAGCTGTTTGCGCTTCATCGGGTCGGTGAGCACGACCCGGGCGAAGTGCTCGGGGGCAAAACGTGGAATGCCCGCGAACTCGAGATCGGCGCCTTCCGACAGCGTGTCGCCGATGCGCAACGTCCCGCGGTCCATCGCGCCAATCACGTCGCCGGGCCATGCTTCGTCGATCGCCGTGCGTTCACGCGCCAGAAACTGCTGCGGTGACGCCAGGCGGACGAGCTTGCCCGTGCGCACGTGCCTCACCTGCATCCCCGCCTCGAACCGGCCGGAGCACACGCGCACGAACGCGACCCGGTCGCGATGCTTGGCGTCCATGTTCGCCTGGATCTTGAATACAAATCCTGTGAACTGCTCGTCCGTCGGTTGGACGACGCCGGCACTCGACACTCGTGACGTCGGCTCCGGGGCGAGCTCGAGAAACTCACGCAAGAAGGGCTCGACGCCGAAGTTGGTGAGCGCGCTGCCGAAGAACACCGGCGAAAGCTCGCCCGCCAGGACGGCCGATTCGTCGAACGGGTGCCCTGCCTCGTCGAGCAGCGCGACGTCCTGGATCAACCGCTCGTGCGATGCGTCGCCGAGCACCTCGCGAATGGCCTGGTCGCGGAGCGACCCCACCCGCACGGCAGCCCGGGTCGCCCCATGGTCGTCGGCCCGCTCGAATAGGTGGATCAGCATCCGACGCCGGTCGTAGACGCCCACGAACGCGCCGTCGCGGTGAATCGGCCAGGTGATCGGATGGCAGGCGATCTCCAAGTCCGCCTCGACGTCGCTCACTAGCTTCAGCGGATCCTCGCCCACCCGGTCACACTTGTTGACGAACGTGAAGATCGGCATCCGCCGCCGTTTGCAGACGGCGAAAAGCTGCCGCGTCCGGTCTTCGACGCCCTTGCGATTGTCCAGCAACATGACCGCGCTGTCGGCGGCGACCAACGTGCGAAACGTATCTTCGGAGAAGTCCTCGTGGCCCGGCGTGTCGAGCAGGTTGATCTTGAAGCCATCGTACTCGAACTGCATCACGCTCGAGGTAACCGATATGCCGCGCTCCTGCTCGAGCTTCATCCAGTCGGAGGTCGCGTGCCGCGCGGCCCGGCGCGATTTCACCGAGCCGGCGAGATGGATCGCGCCGCCATAGAGCAGCAGCTTCTCCGTGAGGGTCGTCTTCCCCGCGTCCGGATGGCTGATGATGGCAAAGGTGCGCCGGATGCGCACCGCCTCCCGGATCTTGCTTTCAAGCTCGATGGACTCGGACACTACGTGTAAGTTAACGGTAGTTCTCACCCCACAGGAGTGTGCGTCGTGACCCGTTGGGTCGCTCGGCTGCTTGCCGCGAACGTCTTCGTCTACTTTCTGCAGCAGGTGACGCCCGGGCTCACGAGGATGTTCGAGTTCGTCCCCGTCTACGCCTGGCGCCAGCCGTGGACCGTGGTGACGTACATGTTCCTCCACGGGAGCTTCACGCACATCCTGTTCAACATGATCGCGCTCTACTTTTTCGGTCCGCAAGTCGAGGCGCGGCTCGGGTCGAACCGGTTCCTCGCGCTCTACTTCATCAGCGGCGTCTTCGGCGCGCTCGTCTCGCTCATCTTCGCGCCCTTCTCACCAATCAACGGCGCGTCGGCGGCGATCTTCGGCGTCAGGCTCGCCTTCGCCCGCTTCTGGCCGACGGCGCAGATCCTCATCTTCGGCATCATTCCCGTCGAGGCTCGGCTGCTCGTCGTGCTGACCGTCGTCGTGTCACTGTGGAGCGGCTTCCACGGCTCGACGAGCGGCGTCGCCGACTTCGCGCACTTGGGCGGCTTCCTCGGCGGCTGGCTCTACCTCAAGTTCATCGAGCGCACGCAAGGCGCGCGCAAGTTCCGGTCGAAGACCGTCGCCAAGGTTGCCAGAGACAACCTGCTCAACTGGAAACGCGTCGATCCAAAATCGGTGCACGAGGTCAACCGCGATGAGGTCAACCGGATCCTCGACAAGATCAGCGCGAAGGGGCTCGGCAGTCTGACGCCGCAGGAGCGGCTCTTCCTGTCCAACTTCGTTCCACCGGACGACCGGGTGCCGCCGGTGAGTTGACGGCAGGCGCGTCGCGGGAACGGTCCCGAGCGCACTCGGCGCACCGGCCTGCGTTTCAGTCGACGCGCAAAGCCGTAGCCGGGTCGGCGCGGCTCGCTTTGCGCGCCGGCATCCACGCCGCGAGAACACTTGTCGCCGCGAGCAGGACGGCTACCCCCACCAGAGTCGTCGGGTCTGTCGGCGTTACCCCAAACAGCAGCGACGCCATCTCGCGGGTCGTTGCGATTGTCACCGCTCCGCCCACGATCAGGCCCACGATCGCGAGCCGAAGCCCCTGCCGCACGACCAGCCAATGCACCTGCCCCGCCTGCGCCCCAAGCGCGATGCGAATGCCCATTTCGCGCGTGCGGATGCGGGACGTGTGCGCCAGTACGCCGTACACACCCACCACCGCGAGCACGACGCCGATCGTCGCGAAGCACAGAAGCAGCGTGGCGAGAAAGCGCGCGCGCGCCAGCGACCGACTGCGCAACTCGTCCATCGTCGCCACGGTGAGGGGCGCGATCGTGGGATCGAGGTCGCGCAGCACGCCACGCACCGATGGGGTCAGCGAGGCGGCGTCGCCGTTCGTGCGCAGCAGCAGCACCATGTAGTTCGACGGTTCCTGCGCTTCGGCGTGGAACGCCTCGATCCGCGGCGTCACGTCGAGCGCATCGACATGCTCGTTGCCAACGACGCCAATGATCGTGTACCAGATCGACTGCGGCGTGATCACTTTACCGAACGTAATTCGCTGCCCGACCGGATCCTCGCCCTTGAAGTATGAATTCGCCAGCGCCGCGTTGATCACGAGCACCGGTGTCGAGCCGGCGCGGTCTTCTGCGCCAAACGTCCGGCCCCGCAACACCGGCACGCGCATCGTCGCGAAGTAGCTCGCCGACACCGTGCGGTTGCCGATCTCGGTCCCGTAGCCGCCGACGGGGCGGCCGTAGGCGATGAAGTCGGTGGTGTACGACGTTCCGTTGAACGGCACGCTCGACGCGAGCGCCGCGGCCGTGACGCCGGGAATCGCCCGCGCCCGCGCCTGGAGTGCGTTCATGAACGCATCGATCTTCGTCGAGGTGTCGTAGTGCGCGTTGAGCTCGATGGCGACACCGTCGACGCCGTGCGGATCGAAGCCCGGGTCGACGCGACTCACGGCGAAAAAGCTTCTGACGAGCAGGCCCGCGCCGACGGTCATGATCAATGCCAACGCCACCTCGCTCACGACGAGCAATTCTCCCCACCGCTTGGCGCGCACACCGTGCATCGCCCCGCGGCCGCCCTCCTTGAGCGACTCCGCAGGGCTTCGCCGCCGCATCCATAGAGCCGGCGCCACACCGAAAATGAGCGCGCTTCCCAGCGTGATCGCCACGACGTAGCCGAGCACGGGACCGTCGACCCCGAAGTCGTGCACGCGGAGCATGTTCGCCGGCTGCAACCTCACGAGCAGCCGAGTGCCCGCCCACCCAACGGCTAGACCGCACACGCCGCCGATCGCCGAGAGGATGAGGCTCTCCGTCAACGCCTGGCGAACGAGCCGTGCTCGGCCTGCACCCAGCGCGAGGCGGAGCGCCGCTTCGCGCTCGCGGCCGGCGGCCTGCACCAACAGCAGATTGCCGACGTTCGCGCAGGCGATGAGCAGCAGGAAGGCCACCGACGTGAGCAGCACGAGGAGCGGCAGTCGCGTGTCGCCGATCAGATAGTCGTGCAGCGGCATCATCGCCGCGCCCATGAACTTGTTCGTCGCGGGATACTGCTGCTTGAGGCGCGCAACCACCGCCTGCAACTCCGCGTTTGCGTGCGCTTCGGTCGCGCCGGGCCTGAGCCGCGCCACCGCGCGCATGTAGTGCGCGCGCCGAAACCCGACCTCACCCGTCTTTGCTTTGTCCCACTCGATCGACTGCCAGCTGTCCACCCCCTCGCCCGGATACACGAAATCCGGCGGCATGACGCCGATCACCTGTACGGTACTCCCGTCGATCGTCACCGACTTGCCGATGATTGCCGGGTCGCCGCTGAAATGGTCTCGCCACCCCTTGTCGCTCAGTACGACGAGGTGCGTTCCGCTCTTCCAGGTATCCTCGAACGCAAACGTGCGGCCGAGCGCCGCGTGCGCGCCGAGCGTCGAGAAGAAGTTGCCCATCACGTACGAGCCGGAGATAATCTGCGGATCGCCGCGTCCCGTGAGCGTCGCTCTCCCCAATCCGTCGACATAGCCGGTCACGTCCTCGAAGTCCGCGACGCCGGCGCGCCAGTCCAACAGATTCGCTGGCGCCGCCGTCTCGAGGTGCCAGTGCTTTTCAGGGTTCTCCTCCGTGAGGACGATCAACCGGTCCTGCGCCGGAAAAGGCAGCGGTCGCAGTACCACCGCGTTCACCGCCGAGAAGATGGCGACGTTTGCGCCAATGCCGAGGGCGAGCGTGACGATCGCGGCAACGGCGAGCGTCGGGGTGCGCCGAAGCGCCCGGAAAGCGAAGCGTGCGTCGGCGACGAAATCCTCGAGCCAGCTGATGCGCCGCACGTCGCGATGCTCCTCGCGCACGCGTTGCACGCCGCCGAAGTGGGCGAGCGCCATGCGCCGCGCCTCCTCGCCATTCATTCCTTGCGCGACCAGCTTCTCCGTCTCGCGCTCGAGGTGGTATCCGATCTCGTCACGCAGCTCACGGTCGGCTGAACGGCGACGTACGAGCGCGCGAAGCCGCGCACGAATGGCATGGATGACACTCATCGCTCGCCCCGTCTACCCGATATCCAGAATGAGCTCGACCGCGCCGACGTACCGGCGCCAGTTGCTCGTTTCGGCGCCGACGGCGCGCTTGCCCGATGCGGTGAGCCGATAGTATTTCGCCCGGCGATTGTTCTCGGTTGTGCGCCAGTCGCTCTCGACCCACCCCTTTTGCTCGAGGCGCTGCAGCGCGGGATAGAGCGAGCCCTGGTTCACATCGAGCACACCGCGAGACACCTGCTGGATCCGCGCGCCAATCCCCCAGCCGTGCATCGGCTCGAGGGTCAGCGTCTTGAGAATGAGCAGGTCGAGCGTTCCCCTAAGGACGTCCGCCGGGTCGCGCGTCATGGTCCCTTCTGTCGAGTTCCGACAGAACGTAAGCCGGCTCCTGTCGGAATGCAACAGGAGTATCGTCGGACGGTTCGCTCGCTCCTGCCGGTGGCGCGGCCCGCGCGCCGCGCACCGATGCGGTCACGAACGCCGGAAGAACCGTCTTGGTGTCGGCGATCTGATTCGCGATGCGCTGTCTGGCCTCCAGATAGTGAGCGTACGCCTGGCCCAAAGCGATCGACGCCGCCGCGAATGGCGACTGGCAGCGCGACAGCGAGCTCGCATCCGCGGCGCACGCGTTCGCTGATCGCGACAGTCGGTCGAGCGACCCGCGAGCCGCATGCAGCGCGCCGACGAGTTCATGGTGCAACTCCCCCAGATCGCCGGGCACGAGTGTCCGCTCGAAGTCGCTCGACACATCGTCCACGGCCACGGCAGCCGCCATACTCCGTGCGCTCAGCGCCGCGAACACGACCGCGGCCGAATCGGCCCGCCCGAGAAACAACATCTGCGCGCGCAGTTGGAAGCGCGCAGGAAAGAAATCGAGTCGGTGGATCGCGCTGTCCGCCACCTGCGCGATCGAGAGCGCATACTCCGCCTCGCGCGTCGCTTCGCCACCCGGAGACTGTCCGCTGAGAGTCGGGACAGCAGCGATTGCCAGCGCCAAACCGATCGCCGCGGCGCGCGCTGTCATACGACCGCGATTGCTGGGGCCGATCATTGTACC
>JBIOHX010000187.1:0-7425 GCA_044449465.1 Gemmatimonadales bacterium
CTTCGCGACGCAGGTCGAGACCAGCCCACCTACCATCGCCGTGTTCGGGAACGCGCCGGACCTCGTGGAGGAGCACTACGTGCGGTATCTGCACAACGGCTTCCGATCGTTCTGGGGGTTCACCGGCAACCCGTTGCGCATCGTGCTGCGCCGCAAGGCCGGATGATCGAGTCCGTTGCCGCGGTCGTCGCCTCGTATCTTCTCGGGTCGATTCCGGCGGCCTTCATCGCCGGACGATCGCGAGGCATCGACCTCCGCAAGCACGGTTCGGGCAATCTCGGCGCCACCAACGTGATTCGCGTCCTCGGTACGCGGATCGGGTTGCTCGTGTTCGCCTTCGACATGGCGAAGGGCGCCCTACCCGTGGCGTTGTTCCCGCGGTTCGTTCCGGCCGCCGCGATGCCGTTGCACGATCCGCGGATCTACGCGATCGTCTGCGGCGTAGCAGCGATCATCGGGCACGTGCGCCCGATCTATCTCAAGTTCGGCCGCGGCGGCAAAGGCGTGGCGACGGCGGCCGGAGTTTTCCTGGCGCTGGCCCCGATTCAAACTTTGCTCACACTGTTCATCTTCGCGGTCGTGATGCTGTCGAGCGGCTACGTGTCGCTGGGATCGCTCACCAGCGCCGCGATGCTGCCCGTGCTCTTGGGCATCACGGTCAGTGTGCGCTCGCCGCTCTTCGCGGTGAGCGTGCTGCTCGCGCTGTTCGTGTTCTGGACGCATCGGGCCAACATCGTGCGGCTTCGCAACGGTGAAGAACATCGGTTCGGGCGCAAAGGCGTGCCGGCCAAGCGCCCGGCGGCGACCCTCGCGATCAGTCTCGTGATCGTGCTCGCGCTGTTCATCGCCACGAGGCTCGCCTGATGCGTTGCGCCGTCATCGGCGGCGGCGCGTGGGGCACGGCGCTCGCCGATCTGCTCGCCGGCAACGAGCACGACGCGGTGCTCTGGGCCCTCGAGGCAGACGTGGCCTCGTCGATCAATCGGTGCCACGAGAATCAGCGCTTTCTCCGCGGACTACCGCTCTCGCCCGCGCTCCGCGCCACGAACGCGCTTGGCGAAGCGCTGGGCGGCGCCGATCTCGTCGTCTACGCGGTGCCGTCGCAACACCTGCGGCAGGTCGCGACGTCCGGCGCGGCCTTCGTTGCGGCCGACGCCATGCTCGCCGTGGCGACGAAAGGCATCGAGCGCGGGAGCCTCTCGCTCATGACGAGCGTCATCGAGGCGGTGCTGCCCGGGCGCGCCGTCGTCGGCGTCTCGGGTCCGAGCTTCGCGGTGGAGGTCGTGGCGCACCATCCCACGGCGGTTGTCGCCGCGTCGCACGACGACGGCGCCGCGCTCGGCGTTCAAAGCGCGCTCAGCAACCGTTCCTTCCGCGTGTATACGCATGACGACGTGGTCGGCGTCGAGCTGGGCGGCGCCCTCAAGAACGTCATGGCGGTGGCGACCGGCATCGTCGAAGGGGTTGGCCTGGGCTACAACTCGCGCGCCGCGATCATCACGCGCGGACTGCACGAGATGACGAGGCTCGGCGTGGCGCTCGGCGCCCGCGCGTCGACGTTCGCGGGTCTGGCGGGCGTCGGTGATCTCGTGCTCACCTGTACCGGCGCGCTGAGCCGCAATCGCGCGATCGGTGTCGAGGTCGGGAAGGGGGCGTCGCTCGAGGCGGCGCTGGCCGGAAAGGAAACCGTCGCCGAGGGTGTGGCCACGACGGCAAGCGCCTTCGAGCTCGCCGAGCGGTTGAACGTCGACATGCCGATTGTCCAGATGGTGTACCGCATCCTCTTCGAGGGCCACGCCGCGGCCAACGCCGTGCCCGAGCTGATGGCCCGCGAGCTTCGATCGGAGCAAGATCTATGAGTCCGGCAACGAGCAGCGATCCCGTCCAGGAATTTTTCTCGATCGGCGAGGTGTGCGAGCTCACAAACCTCAAGCCGCACGTCCTGCGCTATTGGGAGAGTCAGTTCCGCTTCCTGAGCCCGGCGAAGAATCGCTCGGGCAACCGCGTGTACCAGCGGCGCGAGGTGGATCTGATCATGCTGGTCAAGCACCTGCTGTACGACGACAAGTACACCATCGAGGGCGCGCGACAGAAGGTGGAGCATCATCGCAAGAGCGGCGATCTCAAGGTCGTGGCGCGGGGCGCGCTGAGCCTCCAAACACTCGAGGCGCTCGAGTCCGACCTCAAGGCGCTGACTACGCTTCTCTCGGCCGCCGACGACCGGGCCGCCGACTGAGCGCGCGCGAACGGCGGATGCGCTTTCTCGTCACCAACGACGACGGCATTCTGGCGGAGGGCATCGAGTGCCTCTGCGCCGCCGCCGAGCCGTTGGGCGAGGTCACGATCGTGGCGCCCGACCGCGAACAAAGCGCGACCAGTCATTCACTGACACTGCACCATCCGGTGCGCCCGATCCGGCGCGGCGAGCGGCGCTGGCAGGTCGACGGCACGCCGACGGACTGCGTGATGCTCGCGCTCGAGGCGCTGATGCCGGAGAAACCGGACTTCGTGTTGAGCGGGATCAATCACGGCCAGAACATGGGCGAAGACGTGCTCTATTCGGGCACGGTGGCGGCGGCGATGGAGGGTCTGGCGCTCGGCATACCGTCGATAGCCGTTTCGTTCGCGCGCGGCGATATACGAGCCGACGCCGCCGAGCTCCGTGAGCAGGTGAAGGTGTTGACGCCGCTGCTCAGGCACCTCACGTCGCTCCCGAACTTTCCCGCCGAGACGCTGTTCAACATCAACCTGCCGCCGCTCGCCGCGGATGCGGTGAAGGGCGTGCGCCTCACGCGCCTGGGGCGCCGCATCTACTCGCAGTCGGTCGCGCCGATGAAGGACCCGTGGGGCCGACAGCTCTACTGGATCGGCGGCGGCGAGATCAGTTGGACGGGCGAGCCCGACTCCGACTTTCGCGCGATCGCCGACGGCTATGTTTCGGTGACCCCGCTGCACCTCGATCTCACGCACTTCGACGTGCTCAAAGGAGCGGCTGCGTGGTGGCGAGACCTGTAGACGCCGAGTTCCGCGGAGCGCGCCAGCGCCTCGTCGACACGTTGCGCGAGAAAGGCATTCGCGACCTCGCGGTGCTGCGCGCGTTCGAGATGACGCCGCGGCACGCGTTCGTGCCGACGGGCCTCAGGCATCGCGCGTACGAAGACTCGCCGCTGCCGATCGGGAACGGCCAGACCATCTCCCAGCCGTGGGTGCACGCGCGCTACCTCGAGTTGCTGCGCCTCACGGGCCGCGAGCGCGTGCTCGAGGTGGGGACGGGCTCGGGGTATCAGACGGTGCTGCTCGCGCATCTCGTGGCGCAGGTCTTCTCGATCGAACGCATTCCCGCACTCATACAGCAGGCGCAAGAGAACATCCAGCGCAGCGGCGTGAACAACGTGTCGCTGCTGCTCGGCGACGGAACGATTGGCTGGCGCGAGTACGCCCCGTACGATGCGATCTTGGTGAGCGCGGGCGCGCCGTCGATTCCGCAGCCGCTGCTCGATCAACTCGCCGAGGGCGGCCGCCTGCTGATCCCGATCGGCGACCGCGACGAACAGAAGCTGGTGTTGGCCGTGCGAAAGGACGGAGCCATCGAGCTGCATGAGGTGGCGCCCGTACGATTCGTTCCGCTGGTCGGTCACCACGGGTGGGGCAGCGGCGACAGCGGATGACGCGCGTTCACGTCGCTGTTCGCGGCCGGGTTCAAGGGGTGGGGTTTCGCTGGTTTGCGCGCGAACGGGCGCGCGGACTCGATCTGGCGGGTTGGGTGAGCAACCGTCCGGACGGCTCGGTCGAGGTGGCGGCCGAAGGCGCCGAACCGGCGATCGCCACACTGCGCGCCGCGCTCGGCGAGGGCCCGCCCGGTGCGTCGGTCGACTCGGTCGACGATCTGCCGCCGGCCGCTGGGGATCTGCCGCGGCCATTCACAATCCTGAGAGCATAAGACTCGCATGAGCCCGATCGACGAGACCCTCGCGGAGCGGTTGCGCGCGCTCATTCGCGACATCCCCGACTATCCGAAGCCGGGCATTCTGTTCAAGGACATCACGCCGCTGCTCGCCGATGCGCGCGCCTTTCCCGCCATGACCGAGGCGATGGCCAGGCCGTACGCCGGGGAAGGGATCACGCACGTCGTGGCGGTCGAGAGCCGAGGGTTCATTCTTGGCGGCCCCGTGGCGCAACGCCTCGGCGCCGGCTTCGTGCCGGTCCGCAAGCCGGGCAAACTGCCGGCGCGCACGCGGCGCCAGGAGTACGCGCTCGAATATGGCACCGACGCGCTCGAGATCCATGCCGACGCGCTAGAGCCCGGGGCCCGCGTTCTGATCGTCGACGACGTGCTCGCGACGGGAGGTACGGCCGGCGCCGCGCATGCGCTCGTCGGGGCCATCGGCGGCGAAGTGGTCGGATTCTCGTTTCTCCTCGCGCTGTCCTTTCTGCCCGGGCTCGAACGGCTCGGCGCCTCGCGGGTGAGCCGGCTGATCGAATACTGAGGAACGTGCAGCTGATCGTCACACTGTGATCATCACGTCTTGACAGTCAAGATGACGTGATGTACCGTGTGGCGAGCCGCAGACCGGAGCCGATACGTGGCCGACCAGAGCGAGAACACCGACGTCATCCAGGGCACGCTGGACATGCTCATCCTCAAGACGCTGAGTTTGGCGCCGATGCACGGGTTCGGCATCGCGCGCCGGGTCGGGCAGATCTCGCGCGGCGTGTTCAAGGTCAACTCGGGCTCGCTGCTCGTCGCGCTGCAGCGACTGGAGCGCAATGGGTGGCTCGACGCCGAGTGGCGGCAGACGGAGAACGCGCGGCGGGCGAAGTACTACTCGCTCACGCGCACCGGCCGGCGGCAGCTCGACGCCGAGACGGCGGACTGGAAACGGCGCGCCGGCGCCGTTGCCCGCCTGCTGAGCGCTGAGGGCTGAGAGTGCGTCTCTGGCGCACGATGGTGCGCGGTATGCGCGCGCTCGCCAATCGCCCGGCCGCCGATCGGGCGGCGGCCGACGAGGTCGAACACTACGTCGATCTCGCTACCGCCGAACACGTTCGACGCGGCCTCTCGGCCGACGAAGCCAGGCGAGCGGCGCGGATCGAAGTCGGCAATCCGACCGTCGCCCGCGAAGCCGTGCGATCGTTCGGATGGGAGAACGCCGTCGACGGGCTCTTTGCCGATGGCCGGTATGCACTGCGCCGGCTTCAACACAACCCGAGCTTCACCGTCGTCAGTGTGCTCACGCTCGCACTCGGCATCGGCGCAACCACAGCGATCTTCAGCGCGATTCACCCCATTCTCCTCGCGCCGCTGCCGTATCCCGGCGCAGATCGCCTCGTGACGATCTCCGATCGCGCGAGCGACGGTACGCCCATCGACGCGACGTACGGCACGTACGGCGAGCTTGTCGCGCGTACGCGATCGTTCCAGTCGCTGGCGGCGGTCGATCGCTGGCAGCCGTCGCTGACCGGCACGAGCGATCCCGAGCGCCTCTCCGGCCAGCGTGTCACGTCGAGCTACTTCGCCACGCTCGGCGTGCGGCCTGCCGTGGGCCGGGACTTCGCGGCTGGCGAGGATCAGGCCGGCGGGCCACGGATCGTGGTCGTCAGCGATCGGCTCGTGCGGCGGCGCTTCGCGGGCGATCCGGCCATCGTCGGGCGGACCATACGACTCGACGACGATGAATATGTAGTCGTCGGCGTGCTGCCTCGTGGGTACGTCGATGTGCTCTCTCCTGCGTCGGACATCTGGACCCCGATGCAGCGGCTCACGACCGCACCGTTCAACTCCAACGAGTGGGGCCACCACTATCGAATCGTCGGGCGGCTGCGCGCAGGCGTTTCGGCTGCTACGGCCATGCGTGAGCTGGCGGCGATGGGCCGGGCGCCGGTGCCGGAGTTCGCGCGGCCACGCTGGGCTGACATGAGCAATGGAATGCTGGTACGGTCGATGCGCGACGACGTAACACGCGACGTGCGACCCACGCTGTTCGCCGTCGCCGGCGCTGTGCTCGTGCTGCTCGCGGTCGCCTGCGTCAACGTCACGAACCTACTGTTGGCGCAGCACGGGCAGCGACGCGGCGAGCTTGCGATGAGAATCGCGCTGGGCGCCGGCTGGTCGCGTCTCGTTCGCCAGCAGGTGACTGAATGCCTCGTTCTTGCGCTGATCGGAGGAGCGGTTGGTCTCGCCGTCGCGAAAGTCGGCGTGCGCGCCGTCATCGCCCTCGCTCCGGCGACGCTGCCGCGCATCGACGCGATCGGCTTCGATCCATCGGTCTTTGGCTTCGCGATTGGCGTGACGACCGCCATCGGTTTGTTGATCGGACTGGTGTCCGCGTTCGGAGCACGACGCGCGAGCGGCAGCGGACTTCGCGAGCGCTTGCAAGAGGGGTCGACGCGGACCGCCGGCGGTCGCGCTGCGGCGCGACGGACGCTGGTCGTCACCGAAGTCGCGCTGGCGATCGTACTCCTCGCCAGCACTGGTTTGCTGATGCGAAGCCTGACCCGCCTCTTCGCCGTCGACCCCGGGTTCGATACGTCGGGCTTGTTGACGATGCAAGTCGTCGAAGCCGGGAGCAGCTTCCACTCCGACTCCGCGAGGATGCGGTTCTTCGAGCAATCGCTCGACGCCGTGCGGCAGTTGCCCGGCGTGACCGCGGCGGCATTCACGAGCCAGCTACCGTTGAGCGACGAGCTCGATGGCTATGGATATGAGGTTCAATCGAAACCATCGGCGAAGGCTGGGGAGGATGGCAGTGCACTCCGCTACGTCGTCACGCCCGGCTACTTCCAAGCCATGGGGATTCCGCTTCGTCGCGGGCGATACCTCGATGCGAGCGACCGGCCGGGCAATCCGGAGGCGGTCGTCGTGAGCGAGTCCTTCGCGCGGCTGGTCTTCGGCGACCGCAACCCGATCGGCGAACGCGTGCGCGTCGGTCCGGAAGCCGGGAGCACGCGCCCGTGGGACGAGATCGTGGGGGTGGTGGGCGACGTGAAGCAACAGTCGCTCGCCGACGACCAGACGCCGGCCTTCTATGTGGCGATTGGTCAGTGGTGGTGGGTCGACAACGTTCAGTCGATCGTCGTACGAACGTCGCGAGACGCTGCCGCGCTGGCGCCGAGCGTCAAGCGTGCTATCTGGTCGATCGACGGCAACGAGCCGATCCAGCGCATCGCGACGATGGATCGTCTCGTCGCGACCACCGCTGCGCAGCGCCGTTTCACCCTCGCCATCATCGAGACGTTCGCGGCGGCTGCACTTCTGCTTGCCGCGATTGGCCTCTATGGCGTTATCTCGGGCAGCGTCACCGAGCGCACTCGGGAGATCGGCATTCGCGTCGCGCTGGGCGCAACGTCAGGTCGAATCGTGGCGGGTGTGGTCGGAGGCGCCGTCGCGCTCGCTGCCGTTGGCGTCGCGATCGGACTGGTCGGTGC
>JBIOHX010000188.1:0-7415 GCA_044449465.1 Gemmatimonadales bacterium
CGCGCGTCCCGCCGGTCGTCGCGCTGCGCGCGGACTAGCGGGCGGCGAACGAGATCAGCCGCTCGGCGCCGGCCCCCGCCCACCCCCCCGGCCGCCGCTCGGCGATTCGCGCCGCTCCTCGTCGAGCGCCTGTTGCGCCGCGGATGCGAGCTGCTCGGCCTTTGGAAGCTGCTGCGCGCTCAACAGGCCAAAGGCCTGCGCGCGCGCGTCGCTGATATTCTCGCCAAGCAACGCGACGGCATCGCGCACCAGCGCGCGCGCGAGGGCAATGGAGTCGCGGCGCGCCGCGCTCACGGCCAGGAACATCGACCGAGTCTTGAACAGGCGCTGTACCGAGTCGAGCTTGCGCAGCAGCGGCAAGTCCGACGAATCGAGCGACCGCTTGATCACGACCACCCGCGCGAGCTGACTGTCGGACAGCGCAAGCTCCTGCCGATGCTCGATCAGCAGGTTGACCGCGTTCACCTGCTTCGGGACGGAGATCTCGGGCTCATTGTTGCCGAGGCCGGAGCGGCCGAGCCCGGGAATGCTGCGACCGCGTTGTGCGAAGCTGGGCGCCGCCGCAACGGCCAGCATGGCGACGGCGCAAACGGGCGCGACGAGCCGTCGAATCACGAGCTGCCGGGCGATGCGCGCGTTGAGTCGGACGAAGGTCATGAGCACAAGGTACCCCAAAGCACAACGCCCGTGCCCCTGAAAAAGGGCACGGGCGATCGAAGCCTCTGTGGCGGCGCGGCCCGTTGACCGCTATTGGACCAGAACCGATCCGAGCATGTTGTGAAGGGTGCAGATGTAGCTGAACTTCCCGGCGCTGGCGAAGGTCTTGGTGAACGTGGCCCCTGCGTTCTTGTTGCCCGATGTGCTGGCGTCCGCAAATGTGACGTTGTGCAACGTCTGGCTCGCGCTCCAGGTCCACGTGACCGTCGTACCCACCGGCACCTGGATGTCAGTGGGCGAGAAGAAGTCGTCGCCGATCGCGACTTGATTGGTCTGGGTCGGGGCGGGCGGCGGGTTATTGCCCCCGCCCGTGGGAACTCCGTTGCCCGGCGAGGTCGCCGAGCTGCTACTGCCGCCACAGGCGGCGGCCGCGAGCGTAGCGGCGACTACAAGAGGCAGAAAGCGAACACGCATGTCGTTGGCTCCAAGGGAGATGTCCTTACTGTCCCGACGTAATCCCAATGCGGCGGGCCCGGTTCCCGGCGCCGACGTTTAGATCGTATAAAGATCCCGGCGCGTGAGCGGAAGCGACGATCGGCCGTCGCGCTGCTTTGACAGAAGCGTTTGCACCACATTGAGCTCTGCCGCCAAGAAAGCCCGCGACGACGCGGTCATGTACAGCCGCCACACGCGATACGTCCGATCGCCGACGAGCGCCCTCGCCGCCTGCTGGTTCTGGCTGAGCCGTGCGATCCACCGATCGAGCGTGAGCGAATAGTGCTCGCGCAGGCTCTCGACGTCCCGAGTCTCGAAGCCGGCAGCCTCGGCCGCGCCGACCACCGCCTCCAACGGGCCTAGCTTCCCGTCGGGGAAGACATATTGATCGATGAACGCATCGCGCCGCCAGATCTTCCGCTCAATCTTCTGGCGCCAGGTGAGCGGCATTGCGGCCTCGGCGCTCACGATCCCGTGGTTGAGGAACACACCGCCCGGTACCAGCGCCCGATACACGGCGGTGAAGTATCCGCCAAGATGGTCGACCCCTACGTGCTCGACCATTCCGACGCTCGCCGCCTTGTCGAATTCGCCCAGCGGTGCGAGGTCGCGATAGTCGCGAATCTCGACGCGACAACGGTCGGCCAGCCCTGCGGCGGAGATGCGCTCGTTCGCCAGCGCTCGCTGTTGTTCGCTGAGCGTGATTCCTACGGCGGACACGCCGTATTCGCGCACGGCGTGCATGATGAGCGCGCCCCACCCACAGCCGACGTCGAGCAGCCGCTCGCCGCGCTCGAGCCGTAGCTTGCGGCAGACGAGGTCGAGCTTCGCTCGTTGCGCCTCCTCGAGCGTGTACGACGGCTCGGCGAAGTTCGCGCACGAGGAGACCATGCGCTCGTCGAGAAAGAGCTGGTAGAAGGCGTTGCCGACGTCGTAGTGGTACTGGATCGCCGCCTGGTCGCGTGACCGCTCGTGCCGCCGGCCGCGCGCGTGCATTGTGCGTTTCGCGCGCGCGCGGCGTGCGTCGGCGGCGTTCGACTCGTGACGCGGCAGCGAAACCAGCTCTCGAACGAGCGACGCCAGCACTCGCGGCGATCGCACGCTGCGCTCGATCGCGTCGCTCATCGACACCGCCGCGGCGAGGTCGCCCTCGATGTCTACGTCTCCGGAGAGATAGGCCTCGACGATCGAGAGCTCGCTCGGCGGCAAGAGCATGGACCGGAGCGCACCCGGCCGCGCCACGACAAAGGTGAACGGGCTGGCCTTGGCCCCGCGCTCCAGGGTGCCGTCCCAGTAGCGTGTGTTGAACCCGCGTGCCTCCGGCGGGCCGAACAGCGAGACGAGGATGCGGCGGCTGTGCCGCAGCGCGCTATCCTCGCCTCCGGTGAGCGCCCTAACGCCGGCGCTTGCGCTTGTTGTTTCCACGGTGTGCCGTCTGTCCAGTTACCCGATCGACGTTTTCCCGGTTCTCGTCGATCAGCTCGCCCACGTGCTGAGCCTGCAGGCCTGCCTGCGGACCATCGTCGGCGATGGCGCCGCCGAGGCGAACATCGTCGCGCACCAGGTCGACCCCCTCGGGATTTTCCAACAGATCGTCGACATCTGCCTGGCGCACCCGAAACCGTCCATCCACGTCGCGCCCGTTGTGCGTCTTATGATGATCGGCCATGACCCATTTTCCTCCAGGATACGATGCCTCGCCTTCCAGCTCAGTCAAGACGGGGCAAAGTACAGGCCTTCGCGCCACGAACGACCGTCGAATGGCGGACGCGGCCTTCACACATCTGCTACACCTCTCGCACCGTTCGCTCACCGCGGCCCAGCAGGGCGCTCGTAGAGTAGTCGCGTCGGTTTTCGCGCTCTCACTCCAGGGGCCACATGCACGATCTTCTGCACGACGTCCGCTTCGCGCTTCGCACGCTCGCCAAAACGCCCACCTTCACGCTCCTCGCCATCGTCACCATCGCGCTCGGCGTGGGCGCGAACACGGCGGCGTTCAGCATGGTGCACGGCGTGCTGCTCAGACGGCTGCCGTATGGAGCCAACGACCGGCTGGTACGCGTCGAGCAGCCCTCGGCCACCCTTCCCGACGCGCGCTTCTCCGTGCTCGAGATCGCCGACTACCGCGCACAGGTGAAGAGCCTGGCCGGCATCGCCGAATACCACTCGATGCCCTTCCAGCTCTTCGGCAACGGCGAGCCGCAGCGCGTGCAGACCGGCGTCGTCTCCGACAATTTTTTCAATCTCCTCGGTGTGCAGCCGATCCTGGGCCGAACCTTTCTGCCGGGCGAGGAGGCGGTTGGCGCGCCGCCCGTCGTGCTGCTCAGCTATCGCTACTGGATGGACAAGATGAACGGCGACCCGAAGGTGGTCGGTACGACGTTCACGATGAACGACAAGATCCATAGGGTCGTCGGCGTGCTGCCGCCGCTCCCCGCCTATCCCGACAACAACGACATCTGGATGCCGGCCGGCGCCTGTCCGTTCCGCGATGCCATCATGAACCTCCGACGTGGCCGCATGCTGCAGCACTTCGCCGTGATGAAGCCAGGCGCGACAATCCAGCAGGTGCGGTCCGACGTCGCCACCGTGTCGGCGCGCCTGCACGCCGAGTACCCGGCGGATTATCCCGCTGCGCGCAAGCTGTCGACCGCGGTGGTACCGCTGACGACCGAGCTCACCGCCCAATCGCGCCCGCTGTTTTTCACCCTGCTCGCCGCCGCGGCGTTCGTGCTCCTCATCGCGATGACCAACTTCGCGAACATCATGCTCGCGCGGCAGTTGCGCCGGCAGCGCGAGATCGCTCTTCGCGCCGCGCTCGGTGCCGGACGCGGGCGCCTCTTCCGCCAGTTGGCCACGGAAAGCCTCTGCATCAGCCTGACCGGTGGCGCGCTCGGCGTCGGCATCGCCTATAGCGGAATGGGCCTGCTCCGCTCACTGGCGACTCGCGTGACTCCGCGTGCGAACGAAATCGCGATCGACCGCAGCGTGCTCGCCTTCGCGCTCGGCGTGAGCATTCTCGTCGGCCTGGTCGCCGCACTCGCGCCGATCGTGCGCCGCGGCCTGTCCCTCTCCGACGCGCTGCGCGCCGGGGGTACGACCTCGACGGGCACGAGGCAGGACGGTCGCGCGCGCGGCCTGCTCGTCGGCGCGCAGGTGGCGATCGCGTTCGTGCTGCTCGTCGGCGCCGGCCTCATGGTGTCGAGCCTGATCAAGCTCGAGCATGTCGACGCGGGGGTCGTCACGAGCAACGTCATGTCGGCGCGGGTCGACCTCGACTGGACGCGGTACAACAATCCAGGAGTGAAGACCGACCAAACGCCCCTCATCCGCGCCTTCGTCGATCGCGTCCTGGAACGGTTGTCCGCTCAGCCGGGCATTCAAGCTGTGGGCGTGGCCAGCAACTTTCCGCTGAACATCGGCCGGCCCTTCACGGCGCCCTTCCAGATTCGCGGGCAGGACGTTGCTGCCGACCGTCTACCAAAAGCAGACCTCACCATCGTCAGTGCGGGCTACTTCAAGGCGATGGGCATTCCAGTGCTACGGGGGCAAGCGTTCTCCGACGCCGCGCGCGATTCGACGCAGAACTCCGTGATGATTAGCCAACGCCTCGCCGCAACGAACTGGCCGGGCCGGAGCCCAATCGGCCAGGAGATTTCGCTGGACGGCGGCACGCACTGGGTGCCCGTGGCCGGCATCGTCGGCGACGTGCGCTCCAACGGACTGTCGAACGACGTGACCGACGAGATCTATCTTCCGTTCGAGACGAACACGACGACCGATCTGCGCGTGCTGGTCCGCACGATCGGCGACCCGGCACCCATGGGGAAGGCGATCCGCGATGCGGTGCGCGAGATCGACTCCCGGCAGCCAGTCGTTTCGATCCAGACGCTGGCCGAAGTGCGCGGCGCGAGCCTGTCGGAGCCGCGCGTTACGACGGCGTTGCTGGGATCGTTCGCCATCCTTGCCCTGCTGATCACGGCAGCGGGGCTGGCGGGCGTGATCGCCTACGGCGTCAGCCAGCGCCTGAACGAGATCGGCATCCGCATGGCACTGGGCGCCGAAGCGCCGTCGGTCGTGTGGTTGGTGATGCGGCAGGGCCTCACGCTGGCTGCGGTTGGGCTCGTCGTCGGCGTCGCGATGTCGCTCGGAGCGACGCGTCTGATGCAAAAGCTGTTGTTCGATACTCCAGCCACGGACGCGCCGACGTTCGCGCTCGTCGGAATGCTGCTGCTCACCATCGCCGCGGCGGCCTGCTGGGTGCCGGCCCGCCGCGCGCTGCAGGTCGACCCGGTTCAAGCGCTCCGGCCGCGCTGATCGCGCCTCCCGCGGTGCACGCCGCGGGACGAACCGCCCTTCCGGTGTGAGGAGCACGACGGCAGAATACAGCCATTGTCGCGCACTCGCACCGGGAGGTTGAATGCGCTCGCTCCGTTATCCGCGGCTCAGCCGCGTCGCGCTCTCGTTCTTGGCCGTAGCTTCCGTGCCGCTGGCCGCGGCGCTCGTCTCGCCACTCGTCGCGCCGGTCGCCGCACAGCAGCTGGCGAAGAACCGCATCGCGCTCGAGCAATACCTCGACTGGGAAGACGTCCAGGCGCCGCAGCTCTCGCCCGACGGCTCGCAGGTCATCTACACTCGCCGCTGGGTGGACAAGATGAACGACCGGTGGGAGTCGTCGATCTGGATCATGAGCGCCGACGGCACGCACGAGCGCTCGCTCGTTCAAGGCTCGGACGCCCAGTGGTCGCCGGATGGTACGCGCATCGCCTACGTCGCGCGCGGTGAGCCGGCCGGGCAACAGGTGTTCGTTCGTTGGATGGATGCCGAGGGCGCCTCCACCCAGATCTCGCACCTGACGGAATCGCCGTCGAGCATACAGTGGTCGCCTGACGGCAAGTCGATCGCGTTCAACATGAACGTGCCGGTGAAGGACACCTTCCGGATCGCGATGCCCGCTGCGCCCAAGGGCGCGAAATGGATCGATCCGCCCAAAGTGGTCACCCGGCTCAACTATCGCTCCGATCGCATCGGATTCACCGACGATGCGTACCGGCACATCTTCGTGATCCCCGCGGAAGGCGGCACCCCGCGGCAGATCACCAACGGTGATTGGAACCACTCCGCGCCCGCGTATTCGGCCGATGGCCGGTGGATCGCCTTCTCCGGGCTGCGCGAGGCCAACGCCGAGCAGGCCTTCCGCAAAGCAGAGATCTACGCGGCGAACGTCGAGACTGGCGAGATCAAGCAGCTGACTCACCGCAGCGGCACCAACGGGCAGCCCGTGTATTCGCCCGACGGCAAGATGATCGCCTTTATGGCCGCCGATTCGGTGGACCACTCGGCGTGGGCCGAGGGCAAGCTCTGGATCATGAACGCCGACGGGTCGAACGCACACCTCGTGTCTGGCACCCTCGATCGGCCGATCTCCGGCGTGTTCTGGGCCCCCGACAACATCGGTGTCTACTTCAACGTCGAGAGCTCGGGCTCAAAGAACTTGTTTTTCGCGACGCCGAGCGGACAGTACCATCCGATGACCGCCGGGTCGCAGGTGCTGACGGTGAGCGGCGTCGCCCGCAACGGGCTCGCGGTGGGCGTTCGCACTACGCCGACCAAGCCGAACGACGTCGTCGTGTTCCACGTCAACCACGCTGCGCCGACGACGGCATTTACCCAGCTCACCGACGTGAACGACGACGTGCTCCACGGTAAAGAGCTCGCGCAGACCGAAGAAGTGTGGTACACCTCCAAGGACGGGCTCAAGATCCAAGGCTGGATCGTCAAACCGCCCGGCTTCGACCCGTCGAAGAAGTATCCGCTGATTCTCGAGATCCATGGCGGCCCGCAGTCGATGTACAACGTCGCGTTCAACTTCTCGCGGCAGGATCACGCGGCCAACGGATATGTGATCCTCTACACCAACCCGCGCGGCTCGACGGGCTACGGCGAGAAGTTCACGAACGAGATCAAGAACGCATACCCCGACAAGGATTTCGACGACTTGATGGCCGGCGTCGACACCGTCGTCGGCCGCGGCTACGTCGACACGAAGAACATGTTCGTGTACGGATGCTCCGGCGGCGGCGTGCTCACGGCGTGGACCGTCGGCCATACCAATCGCTTTGCGGCCGCGGCCGCGCTCTGCCCGGTGATTGACTGGATCAGCTTCGTCGGGGAGACCGACGGCGCCGGCTGGTACGACAACTTCGCGAAGCCGTTCTGGGAGGATCCGAGCGAGTACCTCAAGCGCTCGCCCATCATGTACG
>JBIOHX010000189.1:0-7382 GCA_044449465.1 Gemmatimonadales bacterium
CCGCATCCACAAGACGCCGAGCGCCGGCGAGATCCGGGCCTGCTTCCCGTCGCTCGAGCATGAGATCGCGCTCGTCCGCCCGCGCGACATCGTCGCCCTCGGCGCGACGGCCGCGAAAGCGCTGCTCGGCCCAAAGTTCAGCGTCATGAAGTCGCGCGGCATCGCGCAGCGGTCGCAATGGGCCGAGGTCGTGATCACCACGGTGCACCCGTCGGCGGTGCTGCGCACGCCGCGGGACGAGCGCGCGCGCGCCGAGCGGATGTTCTTCGCCGATCTGGCCATCGTCGGGCGATACCTGGCCAAACCGGGCTCGGCGCGAAAGCGGACCGCGCCGCCGGAGCGTACATTCTCCGCATGGCCGACTACCGCTCGTCCGTCCGGTATCTCAAGGCCGCCGACCCGGTCCTCGCGAAAGTAATCGGCGCTGTAGGCCCCTGCCGAATTCAGCTGCGCGGCGATGGAACGCATTTTCAGGCGCTGGCGCGCTCGATCATCTATCAGCAACTGTCCGGCAAGGCCGCGGCGACGATCCATTCGCGATTCAACGCGCTCTGCCCTGGCGGCGCGCCGACGCCCGAAGCCGTGCTGGCGGCGAGCGACGCCGCGTTGCGCGGCGCCGGCCTCTCGCGTCAAAAGACGGGGTACTTGCGAGATCTCTCGCTCAAGGTGGCCGATGGCACGCTCCCGCTCGACCACGTGCACACACTCGACGACGAGGACCTCATCGCGCACCTCGTCCAGGTCAAAGGAATCGGCCGCTGGACCGCGCAGATGTTCCTCATGTTCCGTCTCGGGCGGCGCAACGTCCTCCCCGACCTCGACCTCGGCATTCAGAATGCGATTCGCCGTGCATACCGCATGCGCAAGCGGCCAACGCCCAAGCAGGTGATCAAGATCGGCGCGAAGTGGAGTCCCCACAGCACCGTCGCCTGCTGGTATCTCTGGCGGTCGCTCGACACCGGCGACGGACAGCTCGGCGACGCTGACTAACCGATTTCGCTCGATGACCGCGCCCACACGTTCGCTTCCACTGGAACGCAAGCTTCCGCTCTTGATCCTCGCGCTGCTCGGGATCGTGGTCGTCGTGTCGGTCGGCATCTCGTACTACGAGGTCCGACGCGTGGCGGAGCGCGCCTCCGCCGACCGGCTCGCCAGCTTATCCAACGTGTTCGCGCAATTGAGCGAGCAATCGATGAACGCTCGCCTGGCGCAGATGCGCCGCATCGCGCGCGTCACATCAGTCGCCGCTGCGCTGGACGATCCGAGCCGGCCGCTGTCGCCGGCGGCGCAGCGCGCTCTCGCCACGTTGACCCTCACGCCGTCCGACACCGCGCTGCCTGCCGAGCTGCTCGCTCCGGACGGCACGCCCGTGGGCGGCGCGCCGCGCCTCGTGCCCGCGGGAGACGACCAGGCGCTGCGCGCCGCGATCACGAGACCGCCCGCGAACGGCGACTCGGGCTATCTGACGCCCCTCGTTCCCCGCGGCGATCGCGCATCCGTCTGGGTCGTCGCGCCGGTGCGTCGCGGAGGGGTGGCGGCGGGATGGCTCGTCCAAGAGCGTCGCATCACTGCCAACCCGCAGGCGCTCCGCCCGCTCCGTGCGCTGAGCGGACCGGACATCGAGTTCTATTTACATAATTTGAATGACAGCACCTGGGTGTCGCTGACCGGACGGACCGTGGCGTCGCCGGTGCGTGCCGCGCCGTTCGACGACAGCCTTCAGCTCCTTTCGTTCGCGGCCAAAGACCCGGTGATCGCATCGACGACCCCCGTCGCCGGTGCGCCATACGCGATCGTCGCCGCGCGGCCGGTCGCCGCCATTCTCGGCCGGCCGCTCGCCACCTTTCGCGCGCTCGCGGCGCTCGCGCTCGTTCTCGTCGTCCTCGGCGGAGTGCTCGGCTGGGCGATGAGCCGCCGCCTCACACGTCCCCTCGTCGAGCTCACCAGCGCCGCCGAGGCGCTCGCGCAAGGAGAGTACACCAAGCGAGTCAATGCGGGCGGAACCGACGAGATCGGCCGCCTCGCCACGGCGTTCAACCGCATGGCGAGTCAGGTGCAGGACTCGTCCGATTCATCGGCCGCCGCGCTGTCGCGGCTCACGCACGCCATGGACACGCAGCGCTTTCTTGCCGACGCCAGCCGCACCCTCGCCGGATCGTTCTCCGATGAAAAGCTGCTGCCCGAGCTCGCGCGTCTGTGCGTGCCGCGGCTGGCCGACTACTGCACCATCCACATCGCCGGCGACGACGGCAGTATCCGTCGCGCCGAGACCGTCCACTACGATCCGTCGAAGCTCGAAGCCGTGCGCGCCCTCGTACGCCTGTACGAGTACCGCGTCGACGGCCCGGGCGAGGTGGGCCAGGCCATTCGCACCCAGCAGCCGGTCGTCATGCCGCGCATACGCCTCGACGCACTGCGGAAGACGGCGCCCAGCGACGAAGCGGTGCGCCTTCTCGATGAGATCCATCCGACCGCGTTTCTCTGCGTCCCGCTCGTCGCCCGCGGCCGCGCTTTCGGCGCCATCTCGTTCACGATGACCGACTCCGGCCGCACCTTCGGCGACGACGACATCGCACTCGCGCTGGAGCTCGCGCGCCGATCGGCCGTGGCAATCGACAACGCCCTCATCTACCAGCGGTCGATCGCGCTCCGGCAGGAGGCCGAGGCGGCGAGCAACGCAAAGTCGGACTTCATGGCCAAGATGAGCCACGAGATCCGAACACCGATCAACGCCATGATGGGGTACGCCGAGCTCCTGCAAATGGGAATCTCGGGCGCGGTGAGCGAAATCCAAGCGAAGCAGCTCGCGCGCATCCGCGCCAGTGGTGAGCACCTGACTGCGCTCGTCAACGAGATATTGGATCTGGCAAAGATCGAGGCCGGCAGCATGGCGCTCGAACCCTCCGTGGCGTCGGCGGGGGAGGCGGCGGAGGCGGCGCTGGCGCTCATTCGGCCGCAGGCCACGACCAAGGGCGTCGAGCTCGCGCCGGCGGTCGAGGGCGAACCGGCGAGCCGCTACGTCGGCGACCCGCAGCGTGTTCAGCAAATACTCACCAACCTCTTGTCGAATGCGGTGAAGTTCACATCCGCGGGGGGCAGAGTGTCGATCTGCTGCGGCAACGGGTCGCCGCCGCCGGATATCGAGGGCAATGGCCACCACGCCTGGACCTGGATCACCGTGGCCGACACCGGCGTCGGCATCGCCGGCGACGATCTCGATCGAATCTTCCAGCCGTTCGTCCAGGTCGATCAGGGCTACACGCGCGCGCACGGAGGCACCGGCCTCGGCCTCACGATCAGTCGCAATCTCGCGCAGATGATGGGAGGCGAGATCAGCGTCGACAGCGCAGTCGGCCACGGCTCACGATTCAGCCTGTGGCTGCCCGCGCCGCTACCCGCGGCTCCGACCTCCGCCGCGAGCTGAATCGCCCCGCGCGGCTCATTTCGCGGGCGGCGCCCGCATCGCCGAGCAGCGCCTCGCATCCGAGCGCGATCGCCACGCCGAACAGCCAGCCGCCAACCACATCGGTCGTCCAGTGCTCGTCTGCGATCACGCGATACACGCCCATGACGAGCGGCGCACCGGCCGCGAGACTCCACGCACTCCGGCGCGTCATCACGCCGCTCCGGCCGAGCACGGCGGCGCACGTCAACGCCACGGCGGTGACCCCCGCCGTATGCCCGCTGGGGTAACTGTCGGTTCGCCGACGCACGCCGCGGCGTCGCGGACGCTCGCGATGATAGAAGAGCTTGAACCCCCGCTGCCCGAGCCAGCCGATCCAGGCAGACGCGACGATCGCGGGACCGCCGGCGCCCCCCCGGCGCTCCACATACCGCGCTGTCAGGTGCGCGGCGGGAATGAATGCCCCCGGCAATCCGAGCGGAAACAGCGGCCGAACCAGCTCACGGGCACGTTGCATCGCGGGCGTTTGCATCGCGCGTCGAACGCGCGCGTCCACAGGCGGCGGACGGCGCGCATCGAGCGCCCGAGCCAGCAGTCCCGCGGCAGTGGCCGCGCTCACCGCGGCGGTGCCCAGCGCGATCCGGCGCCGGAGCGATGCAGCATGTTCCGTCGTGCGGACGACACGCGGTTCGTGTAATGGTCGGTCGTGCATGGAGGGTCGGAATGCAGGGCGCGAGCCAGCGAGCGCCCGCCGCGCGCGCTAACTTCGAAGTCGAGGCTCCTCTCCACCGCGCGCCATCCTGATGCTCGATACCGCCGTTCCCACCGAAATCACCGACCCCGTCAACGCCCGTATCCTCGCCGTGTCCGAGGACCGTATCGCGGGCTTTCTGCTAGACCCCTTCGCCGAGATCGCGCGTCTCTCGGACGTGGATGCGCCGACGGTGCACGAGCGGCTCCGCGCCATGCTCGCCGCGGGCACCATTCGCCGAATCCGGCAGACGCTCATGGCCACGAATCTCGCCCCCGGCGCGCTCGTCGCCTGGCAGCTTCCCGCCGACAAGCTCGACGCCGCGTTCGAGTACATGTTCAAGGAAGATCCGTTCTCGGGTCACATCGTCATCCGCTCGACCGACGCGGACACGCCGGGCGCGGTCTTCAGACTGTGGACGACGCTCAAAGTGCCGCAGGGCCATTCGATAGAGCGGCATTGCGCGCTGCTCGCCGAGCGCACGGGCGCGCTGTCCTACCGCATCATGCCGGCGAAGTGCCTGTTCACGCTCGGCGTCGGCCACATGCGCCGGCGGGGCATGGAGCCGGGAAGCAAAAGCGACGCACCCGGCGCGGTGCTCGACACGAACATCGTCGAGCTCAGCGCTCTCGAGTGGCGCGTCCTCGACGCGCTCAAGCGCGAGCTCGCCGTCGACGAGATCGGCGACGATCCGTGGACGGCTCGCGCGGCAGAAGCGGGCGTCTCACTCGACGAGTTCGCGCGCGTGGCGACCTCGCTCAACGGTCGCGGCGTGATCGGCCGCTTCTCCACCTTCCTCGAGCACGTGAAGCCGTCCGCGGTCGGCACGCGGGTGACGCGCTACAACGCGCTCTTTCACTGGCGCGTCCCGCCCGGCCGCGAGCTAGAGGCGGGGCGCGAGGTCGGGCGCCACCACATTCTGACGCACGCCTACTGGCGCGAAGGCGGTCCCGAGTTCGCGAACGTGAACATCATGGCCGTCGCCCACGGCACCGACAAGGCGCTCGTCCTGGCGCACAAGGCGGCGATCGACGCGCACCTCTCCGCGGTTGGCATCCCGGTGTCGTACACGAGCGTCTTCTGGGGCGGCCGGAGCGAGATCAAACCCTCCGAGATCACGCCGAGCGCGTACACTCGGTGGCTGGCGCAAGTCGGCGGGTAGGCGTGAAAGCGGCGCCTTACTTACACCCCAACGCCCGACGCCGTCACCGCACGTTCTTATAGATCTTTCCGCCCTTCATCACGAACATCACGCGCCTCAGCGCCGTGATGTCGGTCGTCGGGTCGCCGTCGACCGCGATGATGTCTGCTTGCATGCCCGGTGCGAGCGTGCCGATCTGGTCGCCGAGCCGCATCGATTCGGCCGTGAGTGACGTGGCGGACGTGATCGCGTCCATCGGAGACTGTCCACCCGCCTGTACGCGGCAGACGAGCTCCTCGGCGTTGCGTCCGTGTGCCCCCGCCACCGCGTCGGTCCCGAAAATCACTTTGAGCCCCGGCGTGTGGATCGCTCGATTGAACATCGCCGTCGCCAGAGGAATCGCCTTCTCCATCGACGCAAACCCGGCCTCATTGTAGTTGCCGATCCCCTCGTACTTCGCCCGGTTGTCGAGATAATTGCGGAAGACGAGACACACCTGCGGGTCGAAGTAGACGCCGCGGTCGGCCATCAGCTTGAGCACCTCGTCGTCCGCGAACACCCCGTGCTCTATCTGCTTGCACCCGGCGAGCACCGATGCCCTGATGCTCTGCACGCTGTGCGCGTGCACCATCGTTCGCATTCCCTGCGCGTTCGCCTCGCCGCAGATCGCCGCTAGCTGGTCGTCCGACAGCGTCTGCGCGCCCCCTTCACGGATGCTCGCCGAGGCGAAGATCTTTATCACGTCCGCACCCTGCTCCTTGCGCTGGCGCACGAGCGCGCGGAGCGAGTCGGGCGTCGGACGCGTGCTGCTGAAGGGCTGGAGCGACGTCAGCACCCGCGGTCCCGGAATCTGCCCCATCGCGATCCATTCGCGCAGGTCCTTGTCCTCCACGTCGCCCGGGCTCTGGATCGTCGTCACCCCCGCCATCAGCGTCGCATACGCGTTCCCCGCCATCGACAGCATCGACTCCACCGGCGTGTCGCCGTCGCCGCGCTGATGCAGGCGCCCTTGCCGGTTGAAGTACCAGCTCAGGTGCGAGTGTGCGTCGATCAGCCCGGGGAGCAGTGTCATCGCCTTGAGATCGTACGTCGCGGCTCCGCTCGCCCTGTTGTCGACTCGAGTGATCTTGTCGCCCGAAACCACGATGCTGCCGCCGCGAACGACGTGGCCGCGGCCATCGATGATGCGATCGGCATGCAGGACGATCGGCGTGGACGCGGGCATGGCGGGTGTTTGCGCGAGTACGGGAGCCGCTGATGCGGCGGCGAGAAGCAACGACAACGAGCGCATTGGATATTCCAGCTGAAGGCGACGCGGGACATTACCCACGGCCAGCCAGGTAGGCAATGCGTTCGCGCCCCCGGCGACTGACCGAAGCACCGCGCGGTGCGAGCGCGAGGCTCGCCACACCCGGAGCTCGGGCGCCCTCACCCTGCTCCACCCCGCCGTCACTCTGCGATTCGACGCGGTCAGTCTGGACCACGGAGCCATCACCGCCGCGCGGCCCGCCGACACTCCGTGCATCGGCGACCTGACCCTCGGCTATGTCGACGCCACTCCGCGCTCGGGCGACGCGACTCTGCGAGATCCCGCGGGCACTTTGCTCCAGGGCCTGATCACTTTGCTCCAGGGCCCGATCACTTTGCTTCAGGGCCTGATCACTTTGCTTCCGGGCGCGGACACTTTGCGTCAGGGCGCCGACACTTTGCTTCAGGGCGCGCGCACTTTCCTTCATGACGCGGTGACCGGGCGATCTGGCGCGGTGCGCGAGCCGCATGGCGTGCCCAATCGCCGTCACTGCGCGCTCACCGCGGCTTCGGACGCACTCACCGCAGCTTCGGACGCACTCACCGCAGCTTCGGACGCACTCACCGCCGCACCGGACGTGCTCACCGCCGCTCATGCCGCACTCAGCGCGGCTTCGGACGTGCTCACCGCGCCCCATGCCGCGGTGACGACACGATACTCCTCCGAGCGCGACCACTATGGCGCGTCGACCCTTGTACCGGCCGCGCGCTGACCCTACGCGTACACCTCGAACAAGCCCGCCGCCCCCATCCCGCCCCCCACGCACATCGTCACGAGC
>JBIOHX010000190.1:0-7333 GCA_044449465.1 Gemmatimonadales bacterium
CTCCTTGACCGATCGCCGGCGCTCGGTCACCGACCGCCCGCGCTGGGTGGACGATCGCCCGTACTTGCTCAGCGATCGACCGCGCCTGATCAGCGATCGCCCGCGCTTGAACCTTCCGGCCCTGCGCTCCACCTGCTCCGCATCCCACTTGCCTCGCCCTCGCCGGCAAAGCCCAACGCCCACCACGGCGTCGCGAAGCCCTAGCCACCCCTGTTGACGACTCGGCCCGTCCACAATGTTATGGCGTGCGTCGCCACGTCCTCCTCTTCGGTCTCGTCGGCGGTCTCCTCATCGCTGGCCTCAGGGCCATCGAGTACCGGTTTCTCGTCGTCCAGCATTCAGTCGAGATCTATAGTGCTCTCGTCGCCCTCCTCTTCGCCGGCTTCGGCATCTGGCTTGGCATCAAGCTCACCGGCCGCGCGGAGCGCGTCGTAGTCAACGAAGTGAAGGTGTCCGCCGCCGGCCCGTTTGTCGTCGACAGCCGTCGCGTCGCACAGCTCGGCGTCACCCCGCGCGAGCTCGAGATCCTCGGGCTGATCGCCGCCGGGATGAGCAACCGCGAGATCGCCGAGAAGCTCTTCGTGAGCCAGAACACCGTCAAGACGCACTCGAGCCGCTTGTTCGACAAGCTCAATGCGCGCCGGCGCACGCAGGCCGTGCAATTGGCCAAGGAAGCTGGGCTCCTCCCCTGACCACACGATCAGTTTGTCGATACGCGCGAGAGCAGCCGCTCCCCTAACTCAGCGCCGCCCACGGAGGGTAGCGGGGAGCCTGGATTCGCGTACTCTTGTCACCGACTCGACTCGGAACACACCGTGAATACCCGCCGCCAGTTTCTCATCACCGCGCCACTCGGCTTGATCGGCGCGGTCGCCGCCTGTCGGGGAGACGCGCAGAGCCAAACGCAAAAGCCCGACTCTGCACCGGCCGGCGCGCCGCCCACATTTGGTACCGCGCCGGAGGTGGGACCTCCGGTCTCACCCACGACGTTCGCCGAGGCCGAGAAGCTCGTTCAGGTGACGATGACGGACGCCGAGCGGAAGCAGGCGGCGGAGAGCTGGCGTCGATCGATGGCATCGATGCTCGAGCGGCGCACCGGCCCGCGGAACATCGCGCTCGAGCCGACCCTCGCGCCGGCCACGCGTTGGAACCCGCTCCTCCCCGGCGTGAGCACCGGACCCGCGCGCGACCGGTTCGTGCGCTCGACTGGTACCGTGCCGGCCCTGCCGGCCAACGACGCCGACATCGCCTTCGCTCCGCTCACCAGCCTCTCCCGCTGGATCGAAACGAGAAAGCTCTCGTCAGAGCGGCTCACGAACATCTATCTCGACCGAATCCAGCGGCTCAACCCGAAGATCAACGCCATCATCACCCTCACGCGCGACCACGCCCTGCAACAGGCGAAGCAGGCCGACGCGGAGATCGCGGCCGGGAAGTATCGGGGCCCGCTGCACGGCGTGCCGTGGGGAGGGAAGGACCTGCTCGACACCGCGGGCATTCCCACGACCTATGGCGCCGAGCCATTCCGCAATCGTGTGCCGGCGGCGGACTCCGCGGTCGTCGCTCGGCTCAACAAGGCCGGCGCGGTGCTGGTCGCGAAGTTGAGCATGGGGGCGTTGGCGCTCAACGACATCTGGTTCGGCGGACAGACGATGAACCCGTGGGTGCTCGAGGAAGGAGCCTCTGGATCGAGCGCCGGTCCCGGCGCGGCGACTGCCGCCGGCTTCGTCGGCTTCTCGATCGGCAGCGAGACCGGCGGCAGCATCGTGAGCCCGAGCATGCGCTGCGGCGTCACGGGTCTTCGGCCGACCTACGGCCGGGTGGCGCGCACCGGGGCGATGACCCTCTGCTGGTCGCTCGATAAGCTCGGGCCGATGACGCGTGGCGTCGAAGATACGATCCTCGTCCTGAATGCCATCTCCGGACCCGACGCCGGCGACGCATCGAGTCTGCCGAGCCACCTCGACTTCGACGCGACCGCGGCGGTGAAGGGGCTCAAAGTTGGGTACATCGCGTCGTGGATGAAGGAAGCACCGGCGACCGACGTCGACCGCGCCGCGCTCGACACGATGGGCAAGCTCGGCATGGTGCCCACGGAAGTGACTCTTCCCGACTGGCCGTACGACTCGCTCCAGCTCGTGCTGTTCGCCGAAGCCGCGGCCGCGTTCGAGGAGTTGACCTTGAGTGGGGAAGACGATCAGCTCAAAGCGCAGGTGTCCGACGCCTGGCCGAATCTTTTTCGCGAGGCGCGCTTCCTGTCCGCCGTCGACTTCGTGCAGGCCGACCGCTTCCGTCGCAAGGTCGCGACGGAGATGCAGCGAGTCTTCTCGAATGTCGATCTGCTGCTCGTGCCGTCGTTGCGCGACGAGATGCTCGTCATCTCGAACTTCACCGGCCACCCGTCGCTCACCCTGCGCGCGGGGTTCGTGAACGTGTCCGAGGCGCGGAGCGACTGGGCCCCCGACCCGGCGCACCCGCTGCCGAAGTTCAATCCGCCGCGGCGCGTCCCGCACGGCGTCACCCTCATCGGCCGGATGTTCGACGAGGGGACCATCCTGCGCGCCGGGATAGCTATGGAACGCGCATTCAACGTGACCGCCGAGCGGCCGTCGGGCTTCTGAGGCTCAGGGAACCCAAGTCGTAAGGCCTGCCGCCCTGTCGCGCTTCTTCGGCGGCGGCAGCTCTGCGGGCTCGCCCACGTTGACCACGGCGACGATCCGCTCGCCGGCTCGCACGCCGGCCGCGTCGCGCGCCGCTGGATCGGCCATGATTGCTCCCGTCTTTATGTGCGTGCCGAGTCCGAGCTCCACCGCCGCGATCGCGATGTTCTCGACCGCCATCATTGCCGCGGCGTAGTTCTCGTCGCGGAGCTCCTGATCCGTGCTCGCGGCGTCATCGACGACGGCGACCGCGATCACCGCCGGCAGCGCTCGATGCTCGGCGCCGATCCGCTCGCGGAGCTCACGGACTGCGTCGGCGTTCGTCGGATCGGGCAGCTTGCGCGCCTTGCGTGCGCCGAGCGCGAGACCGTACGCATGCCGCGCCTCGGCGCCGAGGACGTAGAAGCGCCACGGTTGGGTGAGCCGGTGATTCGGCGCGAGAGCGGCTGCGTCGAGAAGTGCCTCGATCTCCGCCCGCGTGATCGGCCGGTCGGCGAACCGCTTGATCGAGCGGCGTGCGCGAATCGCGTCGCTGGGGCGCATGCTAGAGCTGTCGACTAGAGCGGGCCCCAGTTCGTGAAGCGCGGCGGCTTTGGGAACGGCGGGCCGGCTTCGATCACGATGTCGGTGTGCGCCTTGAGCGGGATCGCGCTCGGATCGCCCGAGTACGCCTTCCCGTCGACCCACACCTTGAGCGCTCCGCCTTTCGCGGCGACCGCGGTCGCCGCGTGCGTGCGGCTCAGCGGCTGCCCCCAAACGTTGAAGAAATCGCCGAGCGTGAAGCTCCGGTCGAGCGGCGCCTCGATATGAATGATGCCATCCGGCGTGTGCGTGTGCAGCCAATAGATGCAACGCCTGCCCGCCGGCTGTCCGACGTTCGGTGGAATGGCGACCTCGTGGCCGTGGTCGAAGATCACGAGATGCTGATGGATGTGGATGCGCTGTCCCTCTTGCGCGTCGCAGGCGATTCCGCTGACGGTCTCGCCGTTCGGCGCCGTGGGCCCTTGCTGGGCCGCCGTGTTCGCCGGGCCGCGGTGCGGGGCCGTGAACGCGAATGCCCCCGAAACGGCAAGCGAGAATGTCGAGACAGCGAGCAGACGAACTTTGGACATCGAGGTTTCTCCGTAAGGCCGACGCGAAATCTAGTCGTGCGTCACGCGCATTTCTTCACCGTGCGTTCTGTCGACGGTCACCGCGCTCCGCCGCCGCCCGATACGATCGGCAGCTCGACGAAGGTCGCGTGCCCCGGCTCGCGGTAAATCCTCTGCTCGGCTTTCTTGTAGTCGCCCGGCTTGGCCCAGAAGATGTTCGGGACGAACGTCTGCGGATTCCGGTCGTAGAGCGGGAACCAGCTCGACTGGATCTGGACCATGATCCGGTGGCCGGGCAAGAAGACGTGGTTCGTCGGCGGCAATTCGAACTTGTAGGAGAGCGGCGTGTTCGCCGCGATCGGCTTGGGCGCGTCGAACCCTTCGCGGTAGCGCCCGCGGAAGATGTCCATGGCGACGGCGAGCTGGTACCCGCCCATCTTCGGGTCGCCTCCGACTTCGTCGGGATATACATCGATGAGCTTGACCACCCAGTCGGCGTCGGTGCCGCTGGTCGACGCGACGAGGTTGGCGACGGGCTGACCGGCGATCTTGACCGGCGATGTGAGCGCGCTGGTCTCGTACGACAGCACATCGGTTCGTCCCGACGCCTCGCGCTGGTCGTCGACCAGCCAGCAGGGCCAGGTGGCGCAGGTGTCGTATCCCGTCGGCTTGATCGGCCGCGCGCGGAAGGGCACCGGCTTCGCGGGATCAGAGATGTATGAATCAAATCCGCTCGCGGCCGGCGCGGTGTACTCGGCGGTGAAGTTCGCTCCGAGATACAGCGGCGTCGGCGTGATCGTGCAGCCCGCGGTGCACCCGCTTGGCCAGGCGTTCAGTCGCTCCCACCGGTTGGTGCCCGTCTCGTACGCGCTCACTGGCGCCACGTTCATCGGCGGGTGGTCGTCCTTCAAATAATGCGCGAGGAACGGGGCGAGGATCTCCTTCTGGAATTGCTTCGACGTGTTGGCGTCGAAGTCGAGCGCTCCGAGAGTGCTGCCGTTCTCGATCTCCTGGCCATGGTGCCACGGGCCGAGGGTGATGTAGACCATGTCGTTGTTGACGTCCTTCGGCTCGATCGCCTTGTAGACGGCGATCGCGCCGTAGATGTCCTCCTGGTCCCAGAGGCTGTGCACCAGCATCGTCGGCACTTTGAGTGGCTGCTTGGCGAGAATCTTGTCCATCGCCTGCTCCTGCCACCACGCGTCGTAGCTCGGATGCGCGAGGATCTTGTTCCAGAATCCGACCTGCTCCAGACCGTGCACGCGACCCAGCTCTCCGGCCGACCCGTACGACATGTACAGGTCGTAGTCGTCGTAGTGGTCGGTCCACCATTTGGCGGAGTTGTCGCGCGTTGCTTCCTGCTCGAGCACGTACGGCATGTTCTGCTCGCGGAACGCGCCGTGGTGGAACCAGTCGTCGCCCATCCAGCCGTCGACCATCGGATTCATCGGCACCGAGACCTTGAGCGCCGGGTGCGGATTGATGAGCCCCATCAACGGCTCGAAGCCGTCGTACGAGATCCCTAACTCGCCGACGTTGCCGTTCGTCTCCGGGATGTTCTTGACGAGCCAGTCGATGGTGTCGTACGTGTCGGTGGCTTCGTCGGTCGTCGTCGAGTTGAGCGGCCCGACGAGCGGGCGATTCATGATGTAGTCGCCCTCCGACCCATACTTGCCGCGGATGTCCTGCACGACGCGGATGTAGCCGCCGGGAATGATGACGTCGAGCGCGTTGTCGTAGCCGTTGAGCTCCGGCCCGAGGTGCGCGCTTTGCGCGTACGACGTCGTCGCGGTGGCGTCGTACGGCGTGCGAGTGAGCAGAATGGGCGCTCGGCGCGCCCCTTTCGGCACGAGGATGACCGTATGGAGCTTGACGCCGTCGCGCATCGGGATCATGACGTCGCGGCGCTGATAGTCGAACGTCGACGTGGCGGGCGTGAACCTGGCGGGCGTCTCGCTCCCTGGCTTTTGGGCGGCGACGATGCGTGTGGCAAGGGCGAGCGGCAGAACCGCGAGGCAAGTAGTCGCGGCGAGCGAGCGAATGATTTTCACGAGGCGCTCCGAGCGAGCGTGGGGTAAGAAGGACGTCCTAACTATGACGGGTGGGGCTGCTCTCTGCCAGCGCGTCAGACGCCCCGGTCAGTTCGCCCGCAGCGCGTCCGCCGGATTCGCCCGCGCCGCTCGGCGCACCGGGAGATAGAACGCGACGAGCGCGGCCAGAATTACCGCGGCGATCGAGAGCGCCATGCTCCACGGATCGCGAGGGTTCACGTCGTAGATCACGCTGCGCAGCACGCCAGCGCCGGTGATGGCGACGACGAGCCCGATGCCCGCCCCGACGATCACGACCGACAGCCCCTGGCGAACCACCAGCCGCACCACTTCGGAATACTGCGCGCCAAGCGCGATACGAAGGCCGATCTCGAATTCGCGCTCGCGAACGTATGTCGCGGCGATGCTGTACAGGCCGAGCGCGGTGAGGACGAGAATCGCCCCGGCGAATCCGCCGAGCAGGAGCGCGTCGAGTCTCGGCTGCTCCATCGTGGCGTCGACCCCCTGATCGAGCGTCGTGATCGAGGAGGTGATCAGACGTGGTTCGGTCTCCCGAACAGCGGCGCGCAGCGCACGAAAGAGCAGGGCGGGATCACCCCGCGTCCGCACGGCGATGAACCCAGGCCGCCATCCCGGGATCGCCTGTCGCACCGGCACGTACCACGTCTCTCGCGGATGGAAATAGTCGCGGAAGCTGGTTTGGCCGACCACCCCGACGACCGTGTAGAACGTGGTGCCGATCCCGATCTTTTTGCCGAGCGGATTCTCGCCAGGCCACACCTCCCTCGCCAGCGACTCGTCGACGACCGTGACGAGCGCCGATCGCTCGTTGTCGTCCGCGGTGAACGTTCGTCCGCGCAACAGTCGGATGCCGAACGTCCTGAAATAATCCTCGTCGGCCAGCCGCGTATCGATCATCGGGCGCCCGGTCGCCCCCGTCGGCGGATCGCTAGGCAGCGAGTAGCCGACGTCGAGCCCCGCCGAGTGGAAGGGTTGCGTGAGCATCGCCGTCGCGCCGGCAACGCCGGGGATCTGTCGTATCCGCGCGATGATGCGTGCGACGGCGTCGAGGTAGCTCGGTCGACTCTTGGCGAACATCGTGTCGACGACGCCAATGCGGACGAACACGAGATCGTTCGTGCGGAAGCCGAGGTCGCGATGCACCAGCCTATCGAAGCTCCTCGTGACGACCGCCGCGCTGACGAGCACCGCGATCGCGACCGTCACCTGCGCGCCCACGAGCAGCGAGCGTGCGCGGTGGGTGATCGCGCTGCCCGCATCCCGTCGCTCGCGCAGACTGTCCACGAGCGGGACTCGACCGCTCATCGCGGCGGGAAACGCGCCGAAGACGAGCGCCACGCCGATCGACAACGCGAGCGCCACTGCCAGCACCGGACCGTCGACGCCGACGTTGTCGAGGCGCGGCAGGCCGGGTGGTGCGATCGCCACGAACAGCCTCGTCGCCCCCCAGGCGCACGCCAGACCAAGCAGCCCGCCGCCGACGGCGAGCGTCGCGCTCTCGACCAGCACC
>JBIOHX010000191.1:0-7318 GCA_044449465.1 Gemmatimonadales bacterium
CCGGTCGAGGTGGACGATCCGGCACAGCACACGATGCACGAGGAGTGGTACTCTGTTTCGCCCAGCGCGGCCGAGACGATCAACGCGCGCCGCGCGGCGGGCGGGTGCGTGTGGGCCGTCGGCACGACGAGCGTGCGCACGTTGGAGAGCGTGTCGGGCAAGGACGGCGTCGTCCTCGCTGGCGAGGGTGACACGCGGATCTTCATCCGTCCGCCCTACCGCTTTCGCGCCGTCGATCATCTGATCACCAACTTTCACCTGCCGCGCTCGACGCTGATCATGCTGGTGGCGGCGTTCGCCGGGTATGAGCTCACCATGCACGCGTACCGGGTCGCTATTGAAAGCGGCTACCGGTTTTATTCGTACGGGGACGCCATGGCGGTCATCTAAGGGACGCCACTAACCTCAGCGATGACGCGGTGACGGATTTCCAGTTTTCCATCGAGCATGAAGTCGGCGCAGCACGGGCCGGCACCTTCGCCACGCCGCACGGCATCGTCGAGACACCGGCGTTCATGCCGGTGGGAACGCTCGCCACAGTCAAGGCGCTCGACCCGGAAGATCTTGTTGCTCTCGGCGCACGACTGATCCTGGCGAATGCATACCACCTGCATCTTCGCCCCGGCGATGAGCTCATTCGCGATCTCGGCGGGCTACACGCGTTCATGCAATGGAACGGGCCGATTCTCACCGACTCGGGCGGCTTCCAGGTATTTTCGCTCGAAGGATTGCGCACGGTGAGCGAAGAAGGCGTCGAGTTTCGAAGCCACCTCGACGGCTCGCTTCACAAGTTCACTCCCGAGCGCGTCATGCAGATCGAGCGCAACCTCGGAGCCGACGTCATTATGCAGTTCGACCATGTGCTCCCGGGGCGGAGTGACAAGGCCGCGTCGGACGACGCGATGCGCCGTAGTGTACGGTGGCTCGAGCGGTGCGTGGCCGAGGTGGCGCGGCTCGATCGCGAGTCGCAAAGTCGGCAGGCACTATTTCCGATCGTTCAGGGCGGCATCCACGACGGGCTTCGGCGCGAGGCGGCGCGCGCCATTCGCCAGCTTGCTGACTGGGTCGGGTACGGCGTCGGCGGACTATCAGTCGGCGAGGCAAAGCTGGACATGTACCGCGTGCTCGAGGTCGTCGATGGCGAACTGCCGCGCGCCCGGCCGCGATACCTGATGGGCGTCGGCTTTCCGGACGATTTGGTGGAGGGGGTCTGCCGCGGCGTCGATCTGTTCGATTGCGTGGCCCCGACGCGCATGGGCCGGAACGGCGCGGCATTCACGCGCGAAGGACGGCTCAACATCAAGCGCGCCGAGTTCCGAAGCGACCGGGCCCCGCTCGACGAGGAGTGCGACTGCAGCGCCTGCCGCCGGTTCTCACGCGCGTACCTCCGGCACCTGTTCATCGCCGGCGAGATTCTCGGCCTTCGCCTGCTCTCCCTGCACAATGTACATTTCCTCGTCCGGCTGATGCGCGACGCGCGCTCCGCGATCCGCGCCGGGACGATCGACGCGTGGAGCCGGGACTGGCTCGCGCGCTATCACTCTCGACCAACGACGACCGCATGATCACGCCCCTCGCCGCGCCCTTCGCCCTGGTCCTCCAAGCGGCACCGGGAGGCTCCTCGCCGATCACGCCGTTCATCGTCGAGTTCGGGCTGATCATTGCGATCATCTACTTCTTCATGGTGCGCCCGCAACAGAAGCAGCGGCAAAAGCACGAGGCCGCTCTCAAGGCGCTCAAAAAGGGAGACGAAGTCGTGACGAGCGGCGGCATCGTCGGCGAGGTCATCCACATCCGCGAGGCCTCGAAGGACGGCGGCACGAACCGCATGTCCGATCGGGTGACGATCAAGTCCGGCGAGTCGCGCCTGGTCGTCGAACGTGGACGCATCGCGTCGATCGTCGGCACCATCTCGTCCTCGACTTCGACTGCTACGCCATCGTCGTGAGCATTCTCGACATTCGGGTCTTGGGCGACCCGATTCTGCGCGTGGAGACCGCGCCGGTGCCCCGGGTGACCGACGAGCTGCGCTCGCTCGCCGCCGACATGTTCGAGACGATGTACCTGGCCAAGGGGATTGGCCTCGCGGCGCCACAAGTGGGCCGCAGCGAGCGCATCGCCGTCGTCGACGTCGACGACAAGCCCCACGGCATCATCAATCCTGAGGTCGTCTCGGCAGATCTGAGGACGATCAAGGCCGAAGAGGGCTGCCTCTCAATTCCGGACATCTACGGGGACGTCGTCCGGCCCGCCACGGTGCGCGTTCGCGCACTCAACCTCGAAGGCAATGCGTTCGAAGTCGACGCGTCGGAGTTGTTCGCCCGCTGCCTGCAGCACGAGATCGATCACCTCCACGGCAAACTGTTCATCGACTATCTGAGCGTGCTCAAGCGACGCGCGGCGCTCGCCAAGTGGACCAAGGAAAAGCACAAGTATCCTGCCTTCCTCCGTACCCTCGACACCGATCCGGCGCGCGTGCACGCGCATCCCGACGAGGAGCTCTGAGTGCGCGTGCTTTTCTGGGGCACGCCGGAGTTTGCCACCGCGCCGCTTCGCGCGCTAATCGGCGAAGGCTTTGATGTCGCGGCGGTGGTCACGCAGCCCGACCGCGCCGTCGGCCGGTCGCGCTCCACGCTGGAACCGCCGCCTGTCAAACGCGTCGCGCTCGAAGAATCGATTCCCATTTTTCAACCCGCGAAACCGCGCGACACCGAGTTCGTCGCTCAGCTTCGGGCTCTCGACCCGATTCCGGACTTGAGCGTCGTTGTGGCCTACGGCCATCTCCTTTCCACGGAGCTGATTGACTTGCCGCGGCTCGGGACGATCAACATCCACGCCTCGCTCCTGCCGGCCTTGCGCGGCGCGGCGCCGATCCAAGCTGCGATTCGCGACGGTCACTCCGAAACGGGCGTCACGATAATGCGGATGGTCAAGGCGTTGGACGCCGGCCCGTCGATCCTCCAGACGCGGACGCCGATCCCCGACGATGAAACGTACGGCGAGTTGCAGCTTCGCCTCGCCGAGATGGGCGCGATGGCGTTGATCGAGGCATTGGCGCTAATGGAGCTCGGCGGGGCCGCAGAAACGCCGCAGGACGACGCGTGTGCCTCATATGCGCCAAAGATCAACCGCGCGATGACGCGCGTCGACTGGAACGCCGACGCACGAACGGTGTCGCAGATCATTCGAGCCTACGACCCAAGACCAGGCGCCTTTGCCGAGGCCGCGAGCGGCGAAGTAAAGCTGTTTGGCGCGCGGGTCATCGGCGGCACGGCGCCGGGCCTGCCCGGCGAGCTGGTGGAAGTCGACGCCGAGGGCGCCATGGTGGCCTGCGGAACGGGCGCGGTGCGTGTGGCCAGCGTCCATCCCGCCGGGAAGCGGCGGATCACGCCCGCTGAGTGGGTCCGAGGACGCGGCATCAGTGCCGGGGAACGACTATTTTAGGGAATATGCGAAGCGCGGATCATGACCACGGGACGCCCGGTGGCGGCGTCGCAGTTGGCGCGGCGCAAAGCGGCGGTGTTACTGACGCCCGCGCTGCGGCCGCCGAGATCTGCGCTGACTTACGTCGGGGCGAGCTCCTCGACCCGGCGTTCGACCGGCGCACCGCACAGCTCGACGCGCGCGACCGACGCTGGACCCGCGAGCTCGTCTACGGGATGCTTCGCCGCCGTGCGCGCATCGACGCACATCTGGACGCCAGAGTCCGCGGGGGCACCGTGCGCCTCGACGCCGATTTGCTCGACTTGCTCCGTTTGGGCGCGGCACAGCTTCTGTACATGGCGAGTGTGCCCGCCTACGCTGGGATTGCCCAAACAGTCGAACAGGCCAAGCGCCGTCATGGCATGGGAGCGAGCAAGCTCGCCAACGCCGTGCTGCGCCGGCTCGACCGCGAGCGCGATTCGCTCGAACTGCCTCGACCGGCCGATCCCGTCGATATGCTGGCGCTCGAGGGGTCGCACCCCCGCTGGCTCGTTGCCCGCTGGACCGAGCGCTGGGGCATCGACCAAACACGGCGCCTGCTCGAAGCCAACAATCGCGAGCCCCCGCTCGTCGCCCGCCCGTATCACGTCGTGCGCGAGCAACTCGAAGCGATGCTCGAAGCGGCCGACGTGCGCGTCGACGACGCGCCCCTCGCGCGCGACAGCATCGTCCTCTCGAGCACCGTCTCGTCACTCACCGAGCTCGGGCCGTTCCGCCAAGGTCTGTTCCATCTGCAAGACCCGGCCTCCACGCTCGTCACCCAGTACGCCTGCGTCCCGACCGGCGCCGTCGTGGCCGATCTCTGCGCAGCCCCCGGCGGCAAGTCGATCGAGCTGTCGCGCAACGCGGCTGACGTGATGTCGAGCGATCTGTCGCCGACGCGTCTTCAGCGCGTGCTCGAGAACGCGACCCGCCTCGAAATTGCAACGCTGCACGCCTACGCGGCCGACGCGCTGTATCCGGCGATTCGGCCGGTCGACCTCGTGCTCGTCGACGTCCCGTGCACTGGAACGGGCACCTTCCGCCGCCACCCGGATGCCCGGTGGCGCCTCAAGGCCTCCGACATCGCTGTACTGTCCACGCTTCAGCGCGCCATCCTGCGCGCAGCAGCCGACATCGTGAAACCAGGTGGATTGCTCGTCTACAGCACTTGCTCGCTCGAGCCGGAGGAGAATGACGAGCAGATCGACCGCTTTCTCGCCGAACACCCGGGTTGGCGGGTCGAACCGCCGCCGGAAGGCGCCGTGACTGCCGCGGTGCTCGACGCCGGACGGCTGCGCGTATTGCCGCAGCGACATGGAACTGACGGCGCGTTTGCTGCCCGCCTGCGTCGAGGCGCCGAATGAGCGTTCGCACGAGGCTCCGCCGCTCGCTCCCGTACGCGGCCACGATCATCAGCGGCTTTCTGATCGCCTATCTCATCGTTGCGTTCGTGGTGTTTCCCTCGGGCGTCGTGCCGGGCAACGCCAAGGTCCCGAGCGTGACGGGACTCCTGTTCGACGACGCGGCCAAACGCTTGAGCGCCGTCGGCTTCCGGGCGAGCCGCGGCGACGAAGAGTATCGCGACGCCACGCCGATCAACACCGTGCTCGCGCAGGATCCCCCGGCGGGATCCAAGGAACCCGAGGGGAGCACCGTGACGCTCACAGTGAGCAGCGCGAACGGCGCGCCGCGGTAACCGGCCCGTGACGCTCCGCATCGTGCCATCGATTCTCAGCGCCGATTTCTCGCGGCTCGGCGAGGACGTCGCGACTGCCGAAGCCGGGGGCGCGGACTGGATTCACATCGACGTGATGGACGGCCGGTTCGTGCCAAATCTCACCTGGGGCGCCAAGGTCATTGAGACTGTGCGTCGTTGCACCGATCTTCCGCTCGACGTGCACCTCATGGTCGTCGAGCCGGAGAAGTACTTCGACGATTTCGCGGCAGCAGGCGCGAGCGGCCTGACGATCCACGCCGAAGCGACGCCGCACCTGCACCGGCAGCTGGGTCGCATTCGAGAATTGGGATGTCGCGCCGGCGTGGCGCTCAACCCAGCAACGCCGCTGGGCGCCGTGAGCGAAGTCGTCCCTGAGATCGAGCTCCTGCTCATCATGACGGTGAACCCGGGCTTCGGCGGCCAGGAGTTCATTCCGTATTCGGTCGACAAGATTCGGCGCGCGCGCCTGATGCTCGACGAGGACGAGAGCCGCGCGGCGCTCGAGGTCGACGGCGGCATCGCGCGCGATACGATCCGCGAAGTGTTCGCCGCCGGGGCCGACACCTTCGTCGCCGGCAACGCCATCTTTGGGTCTCGCGATCCCAAGGCGGAAATCGCGGCGCTCCGCGCCTGCTGCGCGGTGACCGTATGACGACGCGGCAGCAGTGGCTCGTCGTCGGCGGGATCGTGGCCGTGCTCGGCGGGGCGTTGATCGGCGTGTCGCACGCAATGAAGGACCAACTGTTTCCCATCGAACCAGGCTCCGCGGCACCCAACTTTCGCGCCAAGGAGCTCGGCGCATCGACCTTCAAATCGCTCGCCGACTACAAAGGGCAGGTCGTCATCCTCAACATCTGGGCGACGTACTGCATTCCTTGCCGCGAGGAGATCCCGAGCCTCGAACGGCTCTACCGCGATTACGGGCCCAAGGGGCTCAAACTCGTCGCCGTCAGCGTCGACGAGGGTGTGAGCGAGGATTCGATCCGCGCTTTCGCCAACAACTACGGCGCCACATTCGAGATCTTGCACGACCCGTCGCATTCGGTAGAGGACGCGTACCAGGCGACCGGCTATCCGGAGACGTTCGTGATCGGGCGCGAGGGCACGATTCGCAAGAAATGGATCGGCGCCGCCGATTGGAGCTCGCAGGGCAACCGCGCGTTGGTGGCGCAACTGCTCGGGTTGGAAGCACCGCGCCCCGTCGCCGACGACGGCGACCGCTGAACGCGCCGCGCCGTTTTCGTACGCGATGACTCACGCGCCGTTGCCGCGGCCACAGAGCTCGTTCCAGCGCCGGTTGGCAGCGGCGTTCACCGAGCATCTCGCGCTAAAGGGGACGGCGCTCTTTCTCGCCGTCGTGCTCTGGTTCGTGGTCAACGCCAAGGAGCCCGAAGTCGAGCTCGTTCCGGTTCGCTTCACGCCGATGCTCGACACCACACTGGTGTTGCGCGACCCGCCACAGGCCGTGATGGCACTCGTCGCCGGGCCACCGAAGGAGCTGCTCAAGCTCGGCACTACGCCGCTCTCGATCCGGCGCCCGATCGCGTCCGATGCGCCGGACACGCTAGTCGTCGACCTGCGGCCGAGCGACGTCACGCTGCCCGACGGCGTAGACGCGGTGGTGCGCGACGTCTCGCCGCACAGCCTGACGCTGCGCTTCGAGTCGACCTGGACGCGAAAGGTGCCAGTGCGTTCTGCGATCCAGGTGACGGAAGCGCCCGGCCTGGGACCGGTCGCCACGCACCTCGATCCGGACAGCGTGCAGATCACCGGCCCGCGCCATCGCGTAACGCAGATTCCCTCGGTGCGCACCGTCCGGACGACGATCGCTTTTCCCGACTCGCTGCCGCATCTCGTCGACATCGACACGGCGGCGCTCGGCCCGGGCGTGCGCGCGCGGCCTTCCCAGGTGAAGGTACTGCTGACCGGTGTGCCATGACCGGTACCGTACCATCGCAATGAGCGTTCATTGATGCGCGTGCTCGGGATCGAGACATCGTGCGACGAGACGTCGGCGGCCATCGTCGAGGGTTCCGGCGACGCCGGCGACGTGCGGTCGCTCGTCATCCTGTAGCAAGACGTCCACCCGCTCTTCGGTGGTGTATTCCCCGAGATCGCATCCCGCGCGCACGAAAC
>JBIOHX010000192.1:0-7294 GCA_044449465.1 Gemmatimonadales bacterium
CGGGCGTTGGCTTTCCTCCATCTTAACCCGCACATGTACTCCACGGTACCGACGAACAAAAGCGCCCGGCTTTCGCCGAGCGCTTTTGTTCGTACCGCTTCGTACTACCGATCGCGTCCTACCACTTCACGTTCGGCGTCCTGATCTCCTCGTCCGACGCGTCGCCGTTGCTCGCCGCTGCCGCCGGCTTGAGCGTGTGGCTGATCTGCTGCCGCGCGTCGTCGATGTGGCGCTTGGTCTCGATGTCGGTCGTCCTCTTCTGCGCACCCGCCAGCTCGGCGTCGAGTTGCTTGAGCTCACCGCGCAGCATCGACTTGATCTCGCCGGTGTTGTTCGCCGGCGCCGCCGCGCCGCCGCGCCCACCACCGCCGCCGCCACGTCCGCCCGCCGCGGCTGCGGTGGCCGGCGGATTGAGAATGTTGGCAACGTCGGTGAGATAGGCGCGCTGCACCCCGCGACGATAGACGTCGACCTTCACCGCCCCCGATCCGTACAGCTCCGTCCACACGCCGTGGCGAAGATCGCCGAGCATGTCGGTGAGCGTATACACATCAGTCGGACTCTTCGCCAGCGCCTCGTTCTCGATCAGCCGCGTCATCTTCGCGGGGTTGAGGAGGCTCGACACCAGGGACGACTGCGCCGCGACGATGCGCGTGACCTCGCCGGTCGGTTCGATCTTGCGAATGATGTCCTGATCGATCAGCCAGGTCGGCGTCTGGAAGGCGTTGTCGGCGAGGAACTTCATCGCTTCCTTCTGCTTGGCCTTGGGCACCGGCGTGAAGCGCGGGCCGCTCTGATCGCCATACTTCTCCTGCGAGTCCATGCCGCCGACCACATTCGCCACGTGGCCGAGCTCCGTGCGCCACTGGCCGACCTGGCGGTTGTACAGCTCCGCCAGCACGCTGTAATCGCCGAGCGGCGTCACCGACGCCGGCTCGATCCACTGCATGTTGCGCTTCAAGTTCTTGAAACCAAGTTCCGTGGCGCGCACCGGATCGATGTCACCGACCGCCTCGGTCTCATCGCCCGGGTCGGAACCGAACGCCCCCGACGTCGAGAAGCGCAGCCAGGGCTTGGTGTCCTGCACCCGTGCCCACTCGTCGAGCACCGCGCGCTTCGATTCGGCGGCCTTGATCAACTCGGCGCCGGTGTGCGAAGCCGAACCCTGCTGCGCGACCGACATCGGCGTCGGGATGGGCGCGTAACCCCAATGTGTCGCCCAGATGTCATAGGGACCGATCTTGGGGATGAGCAGCTCGGGCGGAATGTGGTCCTCGGGCTGCACGACATAGTTGAAGCGCGAGTAGTCCATCAGCGTCGCCACGTGACCCATGCGCCGGAGGAAGTCGGCGTTGCGGATCGAGTCGATCGGGTACTGCGAGCTCGACTTCATGTTGTGCTGGAAGCCGATCGTGTGACCGACTTCGTGCGCCAGCACGTACTCGAGCAGGCGTCCCATGAGCGAGTCGGGAAGCGGGAAGTGCCGCGCGCGTGGGTCATTGGCCGCGGCCTGCGTGAAGTACCAGGTGCGCGCCAGGTTCTGCACGTTCTGGTAGAACTGGACGTGTGCGTTCAAGATCTCGCCGGAGCGCGGGTCATGGATGTTCGGACCGCTGGCGTTCTCGGTCGTCGACGGAAGCCAACGGATCACGGAATAGCGTGCGTCTTCCGGCGACCAGTCGGGATCGTTCGTCGGCGCGTCTTTGGCGATGATGGCGTGGCTGAAGCCCGCCGCCTCGAACGCCGGCTGCCAGTCCTCAATCGCCTTCTTGAGCCACGGGCGCCACTTCATCGGCGTGTTGGCGTCGAGATAGTAGACGATCGGCTTCACCGGGTCGGAGACCGCCGCGCTGGGATCCTTCTTCTCGAGGCGATAGCGCGTGATGTAGCAGCGCGTGTTGTTCGCCATGCGCTGATCGTCGCCCGCGTAATCCGTGATCGTGAGGCTGAAGTAGCCGACGCGGTTGTCGCAGAGACGCGGCTCCATCGGCACATCGGGCAGCCGATGGAAGCTGAACGACGCGACGATCGTGGCCGTGGGCTGGTTGAAGCCCGCGCCGCCGCGTCCCGCGCCGCCGCGCCCAGCCGCCGGCGCCGCGCCGCGTCCGCCGCCCGACTGGAGCGTGAGCGTGGAATAGACGTTCACGTTGTCCGGGAACGAGGCCGTGCGCTCGATCCACGACCGCGTGGCGTCCACCGTATAGCCTGGGGCTACGCGATTGGCCGGCGAGAGCTCGGCGGGCGGCTGCGTGAACAGACGCGTGACGTCGATGACGGGCGACGAGTCCGGCCCGTACGCTTCGACGTTGAAGATCGCGATCACCGGATGGACGTTCGACGCGGATACCGCGCCGGCGACCGGCGACAGCGTGTCGCTGGCGATGATCTCGTTCGAGATGCCGCGCAGGAGCACGCGGTTCTCGCGGCGCTCGAATTCGACCATGCGATTGCCGGCCGGCGCGCCGTCATATCCGGCCCCGACCGCGGTCTGCGCAATCTCGTCGACGAGAAGGATGTCCTTGTCGAGCTCGGTGCGCGGGATCTCGAACAGCAAGCGATCGCCGATCTGATGCACCTTGAACATTCCGTTCTTGGTCTTGGCCTGACGCGTGACGACCCGGTTGTAGGCCTGTGGCACGGCCGCCCCGGCCTGTTGTGCTCCGCCGCCGCCGCGACCAGCGCGGCCGCCGCCTCCGAATCCGCCCCCAGCCGGCGCCTCGCCGGTATCGGTCGGGAGATTCGAGCTTGTAGGAGTCTGTTGGGGCGCCGGTCGGGTTGGCGTCGGACTGGACGCCGGCGCCGGCGTCTTGGCCGTGCTGCAGCCGATCGCCAACACGGCGGCGGCCGCGGAGCCCAAGACGAGAGCGGAACGCGTTCGCATATACATCCTGCGTATGAGAGGGACGGTGGCGGTAGAAACAGCCCTACCGGTCGGGGATGGATCCTGTAAGGATCGAACGTAGCGGACGGTCAAACCGTTGGTCAGGCCGGCTTCGCGGCGTGACGACCTGAGCGGAGGCGGTTGCGGAATTACTCGGTGTGGATCGCGTCGATGGGCGCCAGCCTCGCTGCTCGCAGCGCCGGGTAGCAGCCAAACGCCAAGCCAACGATCAGCGCGAGCGCCGCCGAGATGTAGATCAGGTGCTCGTCGGCCGTCAATACGGGCGCGACGCTGTCCACGAAGGGCGCGCCGAACGGCGCGACGTGCGTGCGGGCGACCAATTGGCCGTCGATGAGGTCGTCGGTGATGGGGCGCAGAATCACGCGGTCGAAGCCGGCCACTCGCACTCGATTTCGCGCGTAGATCTCGACGCCGTCGCTCACGGAGAGCACCGAAACGACCGCGGCGGAGCCGATGACGACGCCAAGTGTCGAGAGGAGCGCTCGGACGCCTCCTCTACAGCGCCCACACCGTCATGGTTTCGCCCTTCAGCTTGCCCGCAGCACGTCCATCGGATCGACGCGCGCGGCTCGTCGGGCCGGGAGGTAGCTCGCCACGACCGCGACGACCGCCAGCAGAGCGAGGACGGCGCCGAAGGCGACCGGATCGGTCGGGCTGACCTCGTACAGCACTGTCTTGAGCAACCTCGTCACCGCGACGGCGCCGACGGCGCCGAGCACCGCGCCGGTCAAAGCCAGCGACAGGCCCTGCCCGAGGACGAGACGCACGACATCGTGGGCCGCGGCGCCGAGCGCCACGCGAATGCTCAGCTCGTGGCTGCGGAGGGCGACGAGATACGAGATGACGCTGTAGACCCCGAGCGACGCGAGGAGGAGCGCGATCGCTCCGAACACGCCGACGAGCAGGAGCATGAATCGCTGTTGCGCGAGCGATGCTCCGACGAGGCTCTCGACCGTCGACATGCGGACTGGCAGATCGGGGCGCAGCCGTTGAACCGCCGCGCGCACCTGGTTCATGACGGAGGCCGGTGTCGTCGTCGCCATGACGACACTGAACATCGACGCGTATCGCGGGCGCTGGCGGTAGTCGACGTACACGGCCGCGTCGGGGCTCGCGTCGAGGCGCGCCTCGCGCACGTCGCCGACGACGCCGACGATGGTGATCGGTGTGAGGTCGCCGTCCATGTTGCCGAACTCGAGCACCTTGCCGATCGGGTCCTCGTTTGGCCACCGCGTTTTGGCGAGCGACGCGCTGATCAGCCCGACATGCGGCGCGCCGGCGCGGTCACCGTCGTCGAACATCCGGCCGCGCCGAAGCGGAATGTCCATCGTCTTGAAGTAGGAAGGCGTGACGACGCGATAGTCGGCGTAGCCGGTCCGCTCTTTGTTGTGGTACAGGCGTTCGAGATCGCTCATCTGCAACTTTTCGTTGACGCTGGACAGGATGATGAATGTCCCATCGCCGGCGTTGCCGGTGCCCAGCGGCATGACGGCGGTGCCACCGACCGAGGCGACGCCGGGGGTGCCGCGCGCCAGCGCGAGCGCGGCGTCGTAGTACTGAAGCCGCCTCGCCTGATCGTCTGGCGAACCGCTGGCCGAATACGCCAGGCTGGCGACGACGATACCGTGCGTCCGGTACCCCGGATCGACGCGCATGAGCGCGAGGAAGCTTCGGCCGAGCAGGCCGGCGCCGATGAGCAGAACGACGGTCATCGCCACCTGAACGACCACCAGGGCGTCGCGAACCCGCTCGCTCGCCCCGCCGGATTGCGTCCGCCGGCCCTGCGAGAGGGCGCCGCGGATGTCGCTCCGTGCGCCCCGCCAGGCCGCGATCAGGCCGAGCGCGAGCGCCGTCGCGGCCGACACGCCGACAGCGAACAGCAGCACCCGCCAGTCGATCGACACCCGCTCGACCGCCGGGATTTTGGCAGGCCGGAGCACGATCAACGCCTTGATGCCGGCCGCGGCGAGCGCGAGCCCCGCCGCGCATCCGACGACCGCGAGAAGCGATGCCTCGATCAGCAGTTGCTGAATGAGTCGCCCGCGGCCGGCGCCGATCGCCACGCGCACGGCCAGCTCGCTCTCGCGCGCCGCCATGCGGGCCACGAGGAGGTTCACGACGTTGGCGCAGGCGATGAGGAGCAGAATGCCCGAGGCTCCGAGCAGCAGAAAGAGCGTGCGCTCGATCGGGCCGGCGATCTCGTCTTGCGCCGGCACGACCGCCCCATCGCGGGCGTCGATGTAGTCGCCGAACTTGGCTTTGAGGCCGCGGAAGATCGCCGTCACGTCTTGGCGCGCCTGCTGGATCGAGACTCCATCCCTGAGCCGCGCGACGGCCAGCAGGTTGTGGGATGTCCGGCTGTCGTTCGTCATCGGGCCGAGGGGCACAACGACCTCGGTGCCGAGCGGAAACTCGAGGTCGGGCGGCAGCACGCCGATGATCGTCACCGGGTGAGAGTCTGCGCTCAAGGTCGCGCCCAGCGCGCTGCGCGCGCCGCCGTACTGCCGCTGCCAGAAGCCGTAGCTGATCACCGCCGTCGTCGGCGCGCCGGCCTCGAGCTCGTCGTGCGTGAAGAAGCGGCCAGCCGCCGGCTTGATGCCGAGCACGTCGAAGAAACCCGGAGAGACCCAGGTGCTCACGGCGCGTACGGATTCGCCGTTGCTCACGAGCGCGGTCGTCCACTGGTAGTAAGCGGCCATCGCCGAAAAGCTCTTGTTGTACTTCTGTAAATCCACGAAGTTCGGGTCGGCGAGGTGGACGTCCGAGCGGTGCGACGTGACCTCCCACAGTTGAACGATTCGGTCGGCGCGCGGATAGGGCAGCGGTTTGAGCACCACTTGACTGACCACGCTGAAGATCGCGGTGGTCGATCCGACCCCCAGCGCGAGCGTCAACGCCGCGATGCCGCTGAACGCCGGCGACTTCCGCACCTGCCGCAGCGAGAAGCGGAGATCCTGGATGACACTCTCGAACCATTCCTTCAGGTGCATCCGCTGCATGTGGGAGGTCTCCAGCGTTGAGCAGTAGTCGCGGAGGTCGTCGGCGTCACCGAATCGCCGCAGCGCCTCGAGGTACGCGTCTTCGGTCGGCATGCCCTCGGCCGTCAAACGCTCGACGCGCCGCTCGACGTGAAAACGGATTTCGTCGTCGAGCTCCCGGAGCAAGCGCTCGCGCGTCGCCGGGAGCCTGAGCGCGCGGCGAACACCGCGGGGGACGCGCGGGCCATCGAGATCGGTCATGTCGCTTGGAGAATGCGTCCGACGGCTGACGCGTAGCGGCGCCAGGTCGCGGCCTCGGCGCGGAGCTGCGCGCGTCCGCGCGGCGTCAGCGAGTAGTACTTGGCGCGCCGGTTGTTCTCCGACACGCCCCATTCGGCGGCGACCGCGCCCGACTCCTCGAGCCGGTGCAGCGCTTTGTACAGCGCGGCATCGACGATCACGAGCTCGCCGTCGCCATGGTGCTCGATCCACTCGGCGATGGCGTACCCGTGCATCGGACGCCAGGAGAGCGTCTTGAGGACGAGGACGTCGAGCGTCCCATGCAGAAGGTCGCTGGCATCACGTGGCATGCTCCAGGATAGCTCCCCAAACGAGGTTAGTGCAAGAACCGATAACGGTGTGACGGAGCGAGCCGCGAAAAGGTTTGAACGGGACGAACAAGGCCTCGGGAGGCGGCGAAAGGCCGCGGCTCAGCCGAGTCGCCGAGCGTAGGCCTCGAACCATGGAGCGTGGGCCGCGTGGCGCCTCGCGCTCAAGCCCAACAGCCGCTTGACGATCCGTTCTTCGACGCGCGCCCAGGGCCGCGTCCATTCGTCACTTGTCGGGACGAGGACGTCGCCCCGCAGGTTGAACACCTCGAAGCCGACATCGCTCAGCAGCGCGCGGAGCGAGTCGGGCGAGAAGCCGGCGCGGTAGGGAAAGGCGAGCAGGTTGTTGTGCGCGAGGAGCGCGCGCGCCGCCCAACGCATCGGACCGCGACTGCGGCGCATTCGCCGGCTCAGCGTGGCGTACGCGGCGCCGTTTGGAACGCGGATCGCCAACACGCCCTGCGGCCGCAGCAGCGCATGCGCGGTGCGCAGCGCGGCCCGCGGCTCGGCGAGCTGGTCGAAGGTGTTCCAGATCGCGATACAATCGAAGCGGCGGCTCGCGTCGAAGCTCGCGAGGTCACCGTCGTGCACGGTGAAGCCCATCGAGCGCGCGAAGTCGTTCGCGGTGCGGTTGACATCGAGCCCTTCGACATTGAGCTCGTCGTCGCGCGCCGCGCGAAGGAAAGCGCCCACGTAGCTCCCGACCTCGAGCCCCGACCCGCCGCGGCCGAGCGCGCGCCGGAGCCGGCGAGCCTGCGCGCGCATCGCCACGCGCTGCGCTTCGTGCAGCGCGCGCATCACATCGA
>JBIOHX010000193.1:0-7287 GCA_044449465.1 Gemmatimonadales bacterium
ACCATAGTGCGGGTAGCGGCCCATCATGACCACTTCTTCCGCCGGCAGGGCGAACGCCAGCTCCACGTGCTGCGACAACACGGCCCGCGTCTTCGCCAGCTTCTCCATCCCTAGCGTCGCGACGTCGACGCCTGCGTAGCGCACGCTGCCCGTCGTCGGCTGCGCGATCCCCGTCGCGATCTTGAGCAGCGTCGACTTTCCTGCGCCGTTCGGGCCAAGAATTACGTTGAACCGCCGCTCGCCGAACTCGGCGCTCACGCCGTCGAGGATCCGCTTCCCTCCGGCGGCGAATGAGATGTCGCGCACCTCAACCATAGAAGCCCGACAATCCACGCCGCTGGCGCATGAGTATCCATAAGAACACCGGCGCCCCGATCACCGCCGTGATGATCCCGATCGGCAGTTCGGCGGGCGGGATCAGCACCCGCGCCACGATGTCGATCACCTCCATGACCACCGCGCCCAGCAGCGCCGACGCCGGCAGGAGGAAGGTGTAGTCCGACGACTTCAGCATCCGGAGCACGTGCGGCACGACCAGCCCGATGAACGCGATCACTCCCACCATCGCCGTCGCCACGGCGACCATGAGCGTGTTGACGACGAGCAGCATCAGTGTGAGCCGCCGCGTGTCGACGCCGAGGTATCCGGCCTCCGCCTCGCCGAGCATCAGCGCGTTGAGCGCCTTGCCGTAGCGCAAACACCAGCCGAATCCCGCGGCGAAGCAGACCGTCACGAGTGTGACGCCGCGCCATTCCGCCGTCGTGAACGTCCCGAGATTCCAGAAAGTGATGTTGCGCGCCTGGGGATCCCGCGCCACGTACGACAGAAAACCCGTCCCCGCCCCGCACACCGCGTTCACGGCGATTCCCGCCAGCAGGAGCGTGAACACGTCGACCTTGCCGAATGACGACGACAGCCGGTACACCAGCATCGTCGCCGCGAATCCGCCCGCGAACGCCAGCGCCGGGACGGCGAACGAGCCAAGCGGCGCGGTGAACGCGAGCGTCGTGCGCTCGCCGAATACGAACACGAGCGCCGCCCCCAGCGCCGCTCCGGCCGACGTGCCGGCGAGCCCCGGCTCGACGATCGGATTCCGAAACAGCCCTTGCATGAGAGTTCCGGATACTCCCAACACCGCCCCCGTAACCCCGGCCAGAATCACCCGCGGCAACCGGAGCTCGAGGAATACCCGGCGCCCCAGCTCGTCGCTGCCAGCGGGGATTGCCTGCCAGCCGAGCCCCTGCGCCAAGTAGCGGACAACCTCCGCCGGCGTAAAGGTGAATGCGCCGATACACGCCGACGCGACCGCCGCCGCCGCGAGCAGCGCGCCGAGCACCAGACACACCTGGCGCGTGGTCAACCGCGACCGCGCGGCCGCGCTCACTGATGGATCATCGCCGCGAGCTTGCGCACCACGCTCGGCGTGCGCGGTCCGAAATACATGATCTCCTGCTCGGTGATGCGATAGATCTTCTTCGACTTCCCCGCCGGCGTCAGCGACACACCGGGCATCGCCAGGAACTTCTCGGCGCTCCCGAACCGGTCGAATCCCACCTCGGTCGCGATGATGACATCCGGCGCGGCCTTGGCGATCAGCTCCGGCGTCACGCGCGACATGCCGCCAATCGAGTCGATCGCATTCAGCCCGCCGGCCCAGCGCAGCATCTGATCAGCCGGCTGACCCGACTTGAGTGCGAGATAGTTATTGCCGATCTGGCCGAAGTGGATGAACAACACCCGCGGCCGCGGTCCCTTTCCCACGAGCGAGGCCGTGTCGTGCCAGACCGAATCCATCCCCGCGCGCCATTGTGCCACCACGCTGTCCGCCGCGGCTTTGCGATCGAACCGCTCGCCCAGTTGCGTCATGAGCGATTCGGCCGAGTCGAGCGAGCCGCCCGGCGCCATCGTCTGCACGGGAATCCCCACCTTCTGAACCTGCTCGAGCACAGCCGCCGGTCCCACGTTGCCGTCGGTGAGCAATAGCGTCGGCTTCATCGAGATGATGCCCTCGGCGCTCAGCGCCCGATGGTATCCAACCGAGGGCAGCTTGGTGATCTCCGGCGGGTACACCGACGTCAGGTCGCGCGCCACCACATGGCTCTCGGCGCCGATGTCGTACACGAACTCATTGATCTGCTTGGAGACGCAGACGACGCGGTCCAGCAGCCCTTTGCTGGCGGACTCGCGCGTGCCCGAGCAGCCAACGATCGATGCGGCGACGACCGAAGCCGCGACAACGGATGCGGCGGACAGCGGCCGCCGCGCGCGATTGGGGTGGATCAATGGATTGGTGGGTCAGGTAGGAGCGGCAGTTCAGGACGCTGCGGTCTTCGCGAATCAACGAACGAGTCGCGGCCCGATGTGAATACGCACTGCGCCCGCCCAGCGCTAGCCTTCCAAACGGCGCCGTCAGCCGCCGTGCGTCAGCGTCACCACCGTGAGCTCCGGAACCGCGTGCACCCGCGCCGGCACGATGCTGAACCCAATCCCGCGGTTGATGTACAGCCGGTTGCCCGGTTCGCCGTAATGGTCGATCCAGCCTTCGACGCCGGAACCGCGGGCGCTGAAGTAGTGCCGCCACAGATAGTTCGACACGAACGGAATACCAATCTGCATGCCGTGCGTGTGGGCCGCGATCGCCAGCGGTGCCTCGCCGGCCGGGATGTCGGCGAAGTCGTCCGGATCGTGCATGAACACGACGCGCGGCGCGCCGGCCGGAATCTCCGCCATCGTCTCCAACGTGTGGTCGTTCTTCGCCCAACGCTCGCCGATGCCGACCAGGTACAATGGCGTCGCCGCCGCGGGGGGTGACGCCGTCGCCACGACAGAATCCTCCGGCGCCGTGATGCCGGCCGCGACGGCGGCCGGCGGCGGCAGCCCGGCGACCGCGTTATCCATCATGTGCACCCCGGCCGCCTCGAGCGCGCCGCGCACGTGCGCGGCGACGTAGTTCTCCTTCTGCGAATGCTCGTTCATCAACGAATAATCGTGATTGCCGAGCACCGCGTACACGGGGATCGTGTCGTCGAGCAGGGGCTGTAACAGACCCACGACCTCGCGCATCTGGTCGTCGACGCTGCTGTCCGCGTTGTAGACGAAATCACCGGCCGCCAGCACCAGCGCCGGATGAAGCGCCGTCACCGATCGCACCACCTTGCGAATCGCGTCGGTGTTCGCCCACCACATGCCGACCTGCATGTCGGCGAACACGGCGATCTGCTTTCCTTCCCACGCTGACGGTAGGCCGGGAATGGTGGCGGTGATGTCGTTGCGCTGCACAAAACGCGGCTCGACGGCAGTGCCGTACAACCCGAGCGCGATGAACACTTTGACGAGGCCCAGCCACATGCGGCGCCCTCCTCGCGACGATCATGTGACGCGACCTGTTCGCACGATCCGGGCCGGGTCCGCTATGAACCGCTACCGCCGGCTACGCGGCCATACCAGCTTTTCGGCGGACTGAGCATCGGAGACGCGCGCCACTTTCGTGTACGTGAGTCCGAGGCGCTTGGCCTCCGCAAAGATGGTCGTGTCTGCCACGCCGTCCTTTCCTTTGGGGTGCACTACCCAAATCGCGCCGTCGGGCACGATCGCCTTGGCGGCCGCGGCGACCCGCCTCAGCTCCGACGCGCGCCCCACCTGCACGAACGCGACGTCCACCTTGGTCGCGCTGCGTCCAGTCGATACCTGCGACGTTCGCTCGGCGAGCTGCGCTACGAGGACGCTGTCGGTCACTCCGTTCACCCAGACCTTCGCGTCCGGCTTCACGTCCAGCTTGTCGATCAGCCGCTTCGGCGGCTCCGACAGTCGCCGTTCCCATTTCGGCGCCGCATCGGCGCCGAGCGCGAGGGTCACCTGCGCGGTGGATGACGTGACGGTGACCGTTCCCGCACGGCGCGTCACTTCGCGAATGTCGGCCCGCGGCAGGCGCACCCGCGCCTCGCCACGAACGATTAGCTCGTCAGCCTCCAGCAGCACGGTGGCATTCGTCGCGCGCCGCACCTGTCCCCCGCCATCATCCACCCGTACGTCGCACCTGGTCTCGTAGCCCATGGTCTGTCCTCTCGCTCAACGAGCATCGCGCGCCGCGGGCGACTCGGGCGTCGCCGCCATCGCCGGGGCCGGCACGACCACCTCGCCGTATCGCTGCCCGAGAGCGCGCAGGTAAGAGTCCATCGTCGCCGTATGGCCCGTCACGAACCGCGACACGAACCGAAAGATCGGATTGTAGACCGACCCGCGCTCCGTGACGGTGACGCGGCTTTCATTCACACCGTCGGCCGCGAGGTGGAAATCCCACGAACCGCCGAACGGAAGCGTCGAGTCGGCAATCCGGGTCACGAGCCGCTGTGGCGGATCTTCGAGCTCGATCGCCATCGTGATCGGTCCCTGGCGCGAATGCTCGCGCCACAAAACAAGGGTCCCCACCGCGGGCCACCGCTCCACACGCGTGATATCGGGCCGCCACCTCGGGTACTCAGCCGGCGTCGTCAGCACCCGCCAGATCGAATCGCGCGGCGCCGCGATGCGCGCGGTGCGCGTCGCCACATGGTCGCGCGGCAGCAGCATCCCCGCCACCGTCACCGCGGCAATCAGCACGACGATGATGCCGACTCCGCCCAGTACCCATCTCATGCCGACCTCCGGGTATTTCGGTTGGCCCTTTTCGACCGCGCCGCGCTGGATGCGACGGCCGCGTTGCCCAGCAGCGCGAGCCCGCTCAACGCCGACCTGCGCTCACCCGCTGAAAGCTGGGCGAGCATCTCCTGAACGAGCGAGGGCTCGAGCACCGAATTCGCGGCGCAGACACGCGCTCCGGCGTCGGTCAAGCGAAGCTGCAGCTTGCGGCGATCCGCCGGGTCGAGCACGCGCGTCACATAGCCGGCGTCGACGAGTCGACCGACGGAAATCGACATCGTGGCTGGGGTCACCCCCAAGTGCGCGGCAAGATCCGTCAGCATCGTCGGCGAGGCGGCGTCGAGGTGGTCGAGAATGCTCACCTGCGCGCTGCTCACGAGCGCGCCGGAATGCGGGTCGCGCACGTGCCGGCGATGGCAGGCGAAGTAGATCCGCGGATAGTCGCGAAAGACCTGAGCAACGTCATGAGATAGGCGCACGTGATCACGCTACGCGGATCAGTTGTTTAGTCAAGGCGAATTGTTTGGTCGGACTAAACATGCGCGTCGAGATCTCGAACACCCAGAGCCCAATCGCGAGCACCCCGCTCCGGCTCGCAGCGTTTCGCTTCATCTCACCCGCTCACCGCCGGCCGGCTCGACGAGTGGTGGCGATCTTGCACCCTGGCGATCGCATGTCTCGATCATCGATGCTCTCTCCGCTGGCGCACGCCGTCCTTGGCCTCGGCACCACTGCCATGCTCGCCGCCTGCGCCCGTTCGGCCCAACTGCCCGTTGCTGCCGGCATCGGCGCCGCGCCGGCGATCCCCGCGCCGGAGAAGGCCCTCGTGCCGACGATCAAAGTCGCCGACGCCAAAGGCTGGCCCGCTGGCGCCACGCCGACCGCTGCCCCCGGAACCCGCGTGAACGCCTTCGCCACTGGGCTCGACCACCCGCGGTGGTTGTACGTGCTGCCGAACGGCGATGTGCTCGTTGCCGAGTCCAACGGGCCGGTGCGCCCGGAAGACCACCCGGGCGGCCTTCGCGGCTGGGTAATGAACCACTATTTCAAGAAAGCTGGCGCCTCCGTCCAGAGCCCGGACAAGATCGTACTGCTCCGCGACGCCGATGGCGACGGCGTCGCCGAAACCCGCTCCGTCCTGCTCGACAGCCTGTACTCACCGTTCGGGATGGCCCTCGTCGGCGGCATGCTGTATGTCGCGAACTCGAACGCGCTCGTTCGCTACTCGTATCACGACGGCGATACGCGCATCATCGCCGCGCCGGTGACCGTCACCCCGCTCCCCGGCCGCCCGTACGATCATCACTGGACCAAGAGCCTGCTCGCCAACGCCGACGGCTCCAAGTTCTACGTCGGCGTCGGATCGAACAGCAACGCGGCCGAACATGGCATCGCGGCTGAAAAAGACCGCGCGTCGATCTGGGAGGTCGATCGAACCTCCGGCGCACACCGCGTGTTCGCCGGCGGCTTACGCAATCCGGTCGGCCTCGCCTGGGAGCCGGAGAGCGGCGCGCTCTGGGTGTCGGTGAACGAGCGCGACGAGCTTGGGAGCGACCTCGTTCCCGACTACATGACGGCCGTACACGAAGGCGGCTTCTACGGATGGCCCTACAGTTACTACGGCGCGCACGTCGATACGCGCGTCAAGCCGCAGCGTCCCGATCTCGTCGCCACCGCCATCGTCCCCGACTACGCACTCGGCGCACACACCGCCTCACTCGGCCTCGCCTCGTCGCGTGGCGCCCGCCTCCCCGTTCCGTTCACCGATGGCATGTTCGTGGGCCAGCACGGTTCGTGGAATCGGAAGCCGCTCAGCGGCTACAAGGTGATCTTCGTTCCCTTCGCTGAAGGCAAACCGAACGGAGCCCCGATAGACCTCCTCACCGGGTTCGTCGACGGCGGCAATGCGCGAGGTCGCCCCGTCGGGCTCGCGGTCGACACCCACGGCGCATTGCTCGTGGCCGACGACGTCGGCAACGTGATCTGGCGCGTCACGTCCGCGGCGGCGCCGCGCTGGCGCGCGGCGCACGCCACCCGTCAGGCCGTCTCCACGTTGTGGTAACCCTTCAGCCGGTAGACCGCCGCCGACACCAGCCAGCTCACCACGAACACGCCCACGATGAGATACCCGATGTTGCCAAAGTTCTCATTGAGTGCGCCAATTGCCTTCCAGAAGCCGCCGGCGAGGCCGAGCCGTGACGCCACGAGCCCGAGTGCCTCCACGCCGCCGACCAGAAGGGCCGCCACGACCGATACGAACGTGATCGTCATGTTGTAGTAGAGCTTTCGCATCGGCGATCGCGCGGCCCACCCGTACGCGCCGACCATCAGCACGCTGTCCGCCGTGTCGATGAGCGCCATCCCGGCCGTGAACAACGCGGGGAACACGAGAATCGACCAGATCGGTAGCCCCTTGCTCGCTTCCACCGCCGAGATGCCGAGCAGCGCAATCTCCGTCGCCGTGTCGAAGCCCAACCCGAACAACAGGCCGAGCACGTACATGTGCCAGCTCCGGCGTACCATGCCGAACAGCGGCCGGAATACACGTGCGAGCAGACCGCCCCCGCTCAGCAATAAATCGAGATCGCTCTCGACCAGCGCCTCACCGCTGCGCACCCGGTGAAACGTGCGATACACCGACGCGAGGAT
>JBIOHX010000194.1:0-7286 GCA_044449465.1 Gemmatimonadales bacterium
GCGATTGGGCGCGGACGCAATGGTAGGTATGGTCCGATCCGCAGGTCCAATTCGAGTTTTCATACACGCACTCCACTCCGACCATCTGGCAGGTGTCGCTCGAAGTCGGTCCTAGCCGAGGGCACGGCCCACAACAGTTGTTGCCAAAGCAGAGGTACTGACCGTTGACCTCCGCGCACGCCATGTCCATTGCGGAACCGGAAAGGTCTGGCGGAGTCGACAGGTCGCCCTTCCCGTCATTCCCAGCACCGCCGCAACCGCAGAAGATGCTGATCGCGAGTATCAAGACCGCTCTAGTCGTAGTCTCCAATGGTCAACCTCACAAATTGGAGCCGGTCACCTTGCTGCAGCATCGGCCCCGGAGCTGATGATTCGAGACGCGTCCCGAAAGTGGTAACGGAAGTCAGTGCATCAAAACTGCATCAGCAGCGGCAGCGGCGAGTGCATCAAAGTTACCACCTTCGTGATGCACAGCTGAGATCGCGCCGCCGGAAAAGCAAAAGGGGCCGCGGCGTTCCGCGACCCCTTCAGTCGGGGCGAGAGGATTTGAACCTCCGACACCCAGTCCCCCAGGGCGGCGCGGCTGTATTCGTGCGGGGCTGTCACGCGCCCGAATGGCGACGCTCACCGACGGGGAAACGCGAAACGATGCCGCGAGGCGTGCCCGGACCCATACCCGCAATAATCCCACGTTCCGCGGTACCTATCGGTACGGATTTCGGGCGCGGTTCGCGCGCCTTGACGGGCATGCGCGAGGGCGGCACGGTGTAGAGAGGTTCACCCCGGGCAGCCGGCGAGCTAGCTACTCGCCGGTGGGGCCGCCGCGGCGCTCCCCGCTGGCCCCCGCCCGGGCTCTTCTCGATCGGGAGCTGGGAGCGCAGCACCATGGCCGAGCCGAGCCCTGTCGCCCTATCGCTTGTGATGCAGGTCGTGGGCGCCGTCGAGCAGGCGGCCAAAGCGCGCGACGCCTCGGGGCCGCCCGGAGTCGTCCGGCTCGACGACGACACGGCCGCCAAGGACGCCGCGGACTTCTTCCATCATCGCGCCGGCGCCGAAGCTGCGCAGCTGGTGACGCCAGCTGACTTTCTGCTCGCGGTGAAGTTTTGGGGCTACGCCGACGGCCGTCAGTGGCGCGCCCTCGCAAAAATCGCCGCCAAGTTCGGCTGGGCCGTTGAGCCCGACGAGCTACGCCGCCATTGGAAAGCGGGCAAGTCGTGAGCCGCCGAAAGCCGAAGAAGGCCGCGACGCCAGGCGTGCCCGGCGAAATCGACGCTCTCGCCGAACTCGAGCCGTTCTCCAAGGCGCTGGCCAGCATGGCGATGCGGGAGGAACCCACGCTACACGGCGCAAGACTCGAACTGGTCGAGGCAACCTACATCGTTCGCGCGGCATGGCTGGCGCTGCACCGACGCGACGCCGACGCGCTACACGAAATGGCGAAGCGCGCGCGGCTCTACCTCGACGGCGCCGAGACGCACGGGATCGAAACGATAGTCTGCAAAATGTTTCCACTGCCTTCGATCAAGGGCGGCAACCGATCCGACCGCGTGCGCGAGTTGCTCGACTTCGCCGCGATGGCGCTGCGCGGGCGCCGAGACGCCGACGGCAACCCCATTCGCGCGACGGCGACCGAGATCGCCGGCTGGATGGACTTCGCGATCGAGCGCACCTTCCCTGAATTGCGAACGTCATGGAAGGGTGACGACAGCAAGAAAATCGCGGCGGGGATCGGAGACGATTTCAAGACCGCGCGCGACATCGTGACACGCACGCTCCGCGCCTTCGACGTAAGCGAGATCGAAATCAAGAGCTGGGTTAAATCCGCCGAACAGCGCCCCGAAGGGAAAATCAGATCGAAATAATGACCGTTCGGTGACCCAACGTCGCGTGGTCGCATTCTGCGATCACCATGGCGTACAACACTCCGCTCCGCACTCATGATCTCCGTCGCATCGCCGCGCGGGCCGACTGCGACGAACGCACCGTGGCGCGCGCGATCCTCGGCATGGACGTGATGCCGATCGTGCTCGCGCGCATCACTCGCGCGCTCCGTGACCTCGGCTATCCCCGTCCCCCCCGCGCCGATCGCGATCCGCCGACCGGCGGCAAGGCAGCCTAGTCGTGGCCCTGGTCGACCTCGACGCGATCGCCCGCCTCGCTGCCGAGCAAGTGGCTGATCGGGTGCTGCGCGAGCTGCCGGAGATTGTGCGGCGCGAGTTGGCGGCGCGGACCGAGGCGCTACAGCCGCTCTCGGCGATCCTCGGGATCAGCACCCGCGCCGCGGCCAAGCGCATCGCGCGCGATCCGGGGCTGCGCGCGCTCGGGGTGACGCAGGCGGCGAATCGGCCGCTACTCTTCCGCTCGTCGGCGGTGATCGCCTACCTCGATCAGAAGGCCGGTCGATGACCGTCGCGCAGAGCGCCAACACGCGCCGATTCCGCGCCCGCGTCCGGCGCCAGGCACGCCAACTCGTCGGCGAGATGGGTCTGAGGCCGGCGGCTCGGCTGCTCGGGCTCGAGCCGCACGATCTGCTCGTCGTCGTCGCGCTGCGCGTCCGGTCGTCGCACGTCGAGATACTCCGCGTCGGCGGCGGGCTTCTCGAGCTGCGCGCGGGACGCCGTGCGGCTCGGGAGCGTGCGGCATGAGCCGCGCCGTCGAGGCCGCCTCCACGGCCATCGATCTACTCGTCGACCTCGCCGCGCTCGTCGACGAGGCAGCCGGCGGCGATCCGGAGATCCGCGCCGCTTGGGCGCACCTACTCGGGCGGCTGCGCGCCGTGCGCGATCGCGAGGCGGACCGTGGCTGATCATTACGCGCCGGTCACCGACGCCGAGATCGACGAGATGCGCCGATGGGTCGCGGAGCGCCCGTGGCTCTCGGAGGCGCTCGACGAGGACCATGCCGAGGCGGTGCGGCTGCCGCTCTACGAAGTTCAGCGTCGCTGGCGGTACCGCTCCGCGCTCCGAAAGCTCGTACTGGCCGCTCGGACGCCAGATCAGCGGCGCGAGGTGGCGCGCGAGCTGGGGCGCGCCGTCGGAGCCGGCATCATCACCGATGCCCAGGGTCGGCGGGCGCTCAAACGACTGCGTGGCGGCCGATGACGCCACCGGAGCCCGACTTCGATGCTGAGAAGGAATACTTCGAGGGCCGGCGCGAGATCCGCGCAGTCTCGCCGCGTCGCCTGCCGCGGGCGCGCACCTCATCGAGCGCTCCTGACTTCGACGTTGAAGCCGATCTCCCTCTCGAGCCATTTCCGCTTGTCCAGATTCGCGACGTTCCCGAGATCGTCAAGCAAGAGTTTCTCGTCCGCGGCTTGATCCCCCGCTTTGGGGAGTCGGGCACGGCCGGTTACATCTTCGGCCCCGAAAAGTCGCGCAAGTCGATGGTGATCGCCGACATCGGGCTTTCAGTCGCGTCGAATACGCCGGCGCTCGGTAAATTTCCCGTCGACCACACGGGCACCGTCGTTTGCTTCTTCGCCGAAGATCCACGCGAGGAAACTTCGCGGCGCGTGCACCGACTGGCTCGCGGGCGCGGAATTGAAGTGCCGGCCAACCTGATGCTGATCGGTGTGCCCGCGCTGTCGCTCGATAATCCGACGCACCAAGAGCGCCTACAAAAAACACTCACCTCGATCCCTGACCTGGCGCTGGCGACCCTTGATCCGATGGTGCGCTTAATCGGCCGCACCAATGACAACCGCGCAGAGGAGCTCGGGCCGATCCACACGTTCTTGCGCACCCTCGCGCGCGAGTGCCCGCGCGCCGTGATCCTGCTCGCGCATCACGCTGGCAAAGAGGGCAACTACCGCGGCTCGACGGATTATCCCGCCTTCGGCGACTTCAACTTGTACTTGCGCAAAAAGGACAAGGTAACCACCGAGGTCTTTCAGATCGACAACCGCGGCGGGCCGCCTGGCGATGGTTTCCTCTACTCCATCGTCGACGGCATGACCGAGGCAGGCCCGACGCTGCACATCGAGGTCGGAGAGTCGCTCGATCCGGATGCCGATGCCGAGGCCGCCCAGGACACGCACGCGGCGATCGTCCGCTTCATCACCGACAACGATGGCGTGGGCTTTCAGGACATGCGCCGTCGCCTACGCAAGACGGGCCTGACCTTCGGCAACGTCGCCTTTTCGGCCGCCTGGAAAGAGGTGAGGCATGCCTGATCGCCTGTTCGGTCCTGGTCCGGTCCGTGTCCGGGGTCTTACAGACCCCCGGACCACGCGGACCACGGACGGTCCGTATAGTGGTCCGGACCAAAGGACCAGTTATCAAGTCGCATACTTAGCGAGGTCCGCGAAAGTGGTCCGCGGACTGGTCCGTCCGGAAGCGCCCGCGGACCACCTTGCAGGCGTCTCCACCACGCCCCTCGCGGCCCCGCCGAAAGGCCAAGGTACTTACCGGGCCGGTCGCCGGTCGGGTGACTTGCGACCTTGCCGTTCGGTTGGTTTCGGCGATCGAAATTCGGTTTGCCCAACGCCCGGCGCGCGCCTTCCGCCCGTCCTGGCGCGTCCCAGCGCGTCTGGCGGGGGTGCCACGTGAGTAAGGCGCCCTCGAAGGTGGCCTATGGCGTGCGCGAGGCCGCGCGACTGGCCGGCGTGCCGTATTCGACCTTGCGAACCTGGATCGCCCGCGGCGACCTGGCGCTGATCGACGGCGCCGTGCCGGCGCCCGCGATGCCGGCGGTCCAAAGGATGGCGCGCGAGCTGGAACAGCGCGTTGTGCGCGTCGGGCGACCGCGGAAAGACCAGCACGCGATCGAGCTCGATGAACTGCACCTCGATCTCGACGCGGCGGCGGCTCGGGTGCGGAGCGCGCGCGGACCGATCACGCGCGCCCTGGCGGCGGAATTTGTGGCGCTCATCGGCGTCTCGCTCGACATGACCGGCCGATCGCCGTGGGCGATCGCGCTCGAAATCGCTGCTGCTTCACTCCGCGGCACCCCTTCAAAGAAAAAGGAGACCCCATGAACGGACCCATTCCCGACACCGCAACACTTCGATTCTTCGCCAGCTCCGCGTACAACGCGCTCGTCGTCGCGGCCAGCGCCACGACCACGGCGGCGATCATCGCTGGAGTCACCGCCAACGTGCCGGCGGCGACACCGGCTGCCGACATCGCCGATGCGGTCAACGCCTGGCGCGACGGTTTCGCCTCGCTGGATGTTCGCGCCGCGATCCTGATCGCCGACAGCGCCAACGTCGGAACGCTGCGGCAGCTCAAAACGGAGATCGAGCGGCATCAATTCGCCGACAGCCAGGCCGCGCTCGACACCGTTCCCGAACGCGCCGCGCTCGCGGCGGCGATCACCGCGCTCACCACGGCGGGCGCGTAGCCCGCGAAGGAGATGACCATGAAAACCGAACCGAAAGACATGACCGCGGCGGCGCTGCGCGAGCGGATCGCCCACGTCGAGGCGCAGCACGAAATGTTCGCGCAGAAGGACGTGCTGCCCGACGGCAATGCGCATTGGGTCGGCGCGAAGCCGAGCGACTTCCTGCGGGGCGGCGACGGAAACGAGCACGTGGCGACCGCGCACGCGGCTGCGCGCGGAATGTTCGTGGTCTGCCCTCGCTCGATGGGCGGTTGCGGTGGCGCGGGCTGGATCGTGACCGGCGACGGCGACCGGATCGCCTGCCCACCCTGCGCCGGGAGCGGGAAGATCACTTCGTCCGCCGGCCTCGCGCATCTCCACACCGAGCTCGAGCTGCGCGAGGGGCCGCAGCCGAAGCCCGACGCGACTCCCGAGGCGCTGGCCGCGCACAACGAACGCGCCCGCCAGGCGCGCGAGGCGCGCGAACAGGCGCAGCGCGAGCACGCCGAACGCCAGGCGGCAGAGCGGCGGATCTACGGCGAGGCGCAGAAGAAGATCGACGAGCTGCGAAACGGCCCGGCGCCCGATCCGCTCGTCGAGCACGAGATCGCGCGGCAGATCCACGAAGCCCGCGAGGCGAAGTGATGCGCCCCTACATCGTGGCGTCGACAAGCGAGGCAGGCGATCGGACGCTCGAGTTATCGCTCTACGGCGTGCTCGACGGCGATCTCCTCGACGAGTCGAGCGTTTCGACGGCGGAGCTCGTGGCGCAGATCCGAGCGAGCGCGGCGAGGGAGATCAGCGTCCGGATCAACAGCGTCGGCGGCTCGCTCTTCGGCGGCATCGCGCTCTACAACGCGCTCGTCGAGCACCGGGGCGACGTGACCTGCACCGTCGAGGGTCTGGCCGCATCGGCCGCGTCGCTCGTGGCGATGGCCGGTAGAACGGTCATGGGCAAGGGCGCGATGATGATGATCCACAACCCGCAGGGCGCGACCGTCGGTGACGCGAACGCCCATCGCAAGACGGCCGACGTGCTCGACCAGGCGCGCGAATCGATCGTGCCGATCTACACTTCGAAGACGGGCAAGAGCAACGCGGCGATCAAGGCGCTGCTCGACGCCGAGACGTGGATGACGGCCGATGAGGCGAAGTCCCAGCGGTTCGCCGATGCCGTCGAGGGGAGTGACAAGCCGGTGGTGTCGATGCGCGGCGAGCTGGTGGTGGTCGCCGGCGTCGCCTTCCCGCGGGCGCGTGTGCCGCGGCAGCTCGTCACGCCGCCGACGCCGGCCGAGCTGGAGGAGGCGAAGGCGATCGCGGGTGTGGCGGCCGCGGCGATCGCTTATCGGGCGCGGGGGATCTGACATGGGCCTGTTCGATTTCCGCGGGCGCCCCGTCGCGCCGGTCGCGCCCGCGGTTGACGAGATCCGGCTGGCGAACCTCGTCGCGACCAGGTGCGCGGCCTGGCGTCACGAACCGACGGGGATTCCGCGATCGCCTGACCTCGTATTTTTCAGGCGTCAGTTCGGCCGGGAGCCGTCGGCCGAGGAGCTCGGCAGGATCAAGCGACTCTGGAGCGATCAGCGTCGCACGAACGGAGTCGGTGGAGCCATCGGGATCACGACCCACGATCAGCCGCCGTCCGATGACCTGCTATCGATGGCCGACGCCGCGGCACGGAGGTTTGGAAAATGAGCGACGACACCGACGAGATCATCGAAGAAATCAGAATGTCACGCTGCTACTCGCTCGTTTTGGCGCGAACGAGCATCGGGCGCGCGCCCGCAGTTTCGTTGAAACTCCGCCACATCTCCCCGGAAACCGGGGAATCGCGATGGAAGGGCGGCGTCGACATTTTTCTGAACACCCGGGGCGAAGTGCTTGAAGCGCTCGAGCGCGTCAAGGTGCAGCGCGAGCAAGCCGAAATGTGGGGTCGGCAGCGCGGAGCCGCGGGGAGACGCCCATGA
>JBIOHX010000195.1:0-7283 GCA_044449465.1 Gemmatimonadales bacterium
TCCGCCGCTCACGATTCGCTTCGTGCCGATCGTCCTCGGTGCCAACGGCGGCACAACGGCGCCGCTGTCGACGGCGGACTTTCCCGATTATTTGAGAACACTCAAGAGCGTCCACCCGCTCGGGGCCGTTTCGGCGCACGTCGGACCGAGCTTCGTCACCTCGGCGAATTTCGGCGCCCCGCCAAGCGGCGGCGACGTGTCATTCTGGATCGGGCTCATCTCGCAACTCGATCTGGCGCGCATCGCCGATCCCACGGAGGCCGACGCCAACTGGTTCGGTGTCGTGCTCCCGCCGCCCGGATTCAACTTCACGAGCACCGGTGGCTTCTCGTACATCCCGTCGAACGGCTCCGCGACCGGACCCAACACGCGGACGTCGTCCGCCGTGGGTCCGCGCTGGTTCAGCCGGCCGACCCAGGCGCGCGACCTCGTCGCGCACGAGATCGGGCATTCATTCGGTCGTCTGCACGCGCCCTGCGGCGGAGCCGGCGCACCGCTCGACCCTGTCTACCCGATCCCCGGCGGGCTGATCGACGCGACGGGGTTCGACGTCTTCGCCTGGGCGAACGGCCTCGCCTCGTCGGCTCCCGCCGTGTCGACGAATACCGGGGATGTCATGGGTTACTGTTTTCCCGTCTGGGCGAGCACCTACACCTACAAAGCAGTGCTCGACTTCCGGCAGCCGGCCGTCCTTGCCGCTCGCGGCGCGGCCGCGCCGGCGCCACGGCAACGCGTGCTCGTCGTGCGGGGAAGCATCACGAACGGCGACACGATAGCGATCGAGCCGGCGTTCACCCTCGACGCGCGCCCGACGTCTGTAAACGCGAGCGCGCCCTACCGTGTGCCCGGCCTCGCCGCTGACGGCCGCGTGCTGTTCATCGCGGGCTTCGAGCCGGCGGTGATCGACCATGCGCCGGCCGTGCGGCACTTCACCGTGGCCGTACCGGCGAGCGCGGAGCTTGAGAGCTCTCTCACGAGCATTATCATAACGACGCCGTTCGGGCAGGCGGCCCGCAGGCGGCCGGCCGGCTTGGCCGCGGGTGCCGCGCCCATTCGGGCGACGGCGGTGCGGCGGCCGGCGGGCGGCGGGGTCGACGTGGCCTGTACCGGCGCCAGCACGGGCCTGGTCGTCCTCGACGCTACGGGCACGGTGCGTGGCGTGGCGTCGGCGCCATCAGCCTTCCTCCCGGCCGAGGCGGCCGGCTCGATCACCATCCTGTGCAGCGATGGCGTGCGGACGACGCGGCTGCCGGGGGTCGTTCCGACCGCGCGCTAAGCGTCGCGGTCATCCGCTCGTTGTTCGCTCGGCGTTCGCTCGGCGTTCGCTCGGCGCTGTCGCGCCCGCGGCGCGTGGCGTAAGTTGGCTGCGGCTGTGACACGCTCACCCGCCACCTTCGAGCCCCCAATGGTCGTTTCTCGGTTCGCCGCGTTGCTTCGGCCCGTTCTCCTGTTGTCGCTCGCTACGTGGACGGCCGCGGCGCAGGCTCCTGCCGCGTCGCAGGCCGCCGCCCCAACCCCTCGCGCTGCGTCTGCGTCGCCGTACTTCACGGCCGAGGACGCGCTCGGCATCGCGACCGTCGCCGTGGCCGACCTGTCGGACGACGGACGTTGGCTCGCGCTCACCGAGGCGATCCGCCGCGATGCGTTCGGCAACGACTATCGGCACGACGGAGACCCGACCTACGTGCACGCGACGCCCGTTCGGCTCTGGTCGGTTGACGCACGCAGCGGACAGCGGCAAGCGGTGTTTCCCGACAAGCGCGCCGTTCGAAGCCCGCGCTGGTCGCCCGACGGCAAGCAGCTCGGGCTATTGGTCTGGAATGGAGACGTGTACGAGCCGGCGGTGTGGACGCGCGCTTCCGGCAAGCTGACGGTGCTCGCGCTACCCGCCGGAAGGTACGTCGCGGAAACGAGCGATCTACGTTGGAACGGCCCGGGCACCGAAGTCGTCGTCGCCGTGCACACGGCCGATTGGCGCAAGCGGGCGCGCGAGGCGTTCGCCAACATCACCGGCGGCCCCGTCATCGTGCAGAGCAGCAAGGAGCCGTTCCTTGCGTGGGACGATCTGCGGCGGATGGCAATGCGGCGGAGCGTCGGCGCTGTGAGCGTGAAGTCCGGCGCGTATCGCGAGCTCATTCCCGAAGGGATGGTCAGTAACTACACGCTGGCTGACGACGGCAGCGCGGTCGCGTACACCGAGGACGAGACCAAAAAGACCGATTACGAAGTTGGCGGCGCCGACGGCCGCCTGGTCGAGCGGAATCTCACATCGGGCGCGACGCGGACGCTGCTCGCCGCGACGCGAGGCGCGCAGGTCGTCTGGTCCCAAGACGGCGCGCGTTACGCGTTCGCCAAGGACGGCGCGGTCTATCTGGGTTCGATCGCCGATACCACCACCAAGCTCGTCGCCGGAAAACCGGCGCCGGCTCGCGGCGCACAAGGCGACAGTGCGAACGGCACCGCGCGTGCGGCACGCGGCGGTCGTGGCGGTGCGCCCGGGGGCCGCGCCGACCGCTTCACGCCGAGCCGCTTCAGCCCGAAGGGCGACGCACTCATGGTGGCCAATCGCGACAGCATCTGGGTCGTCGATCTGGGAACCGGCGCTCGCGAGCTCGTCATGGCAACGAACGATTCCAACCCGACGGCGCCGCGCGTGACCTTCGCCGCCTGGAGCGACGACGGCTCGAAGCTCTATTTCATGCGCGCGTCGCGCACGAAGTGGGAGCGCGGCATCGTGCGCTACGACCGCGCTTCGAAGCACACCGACGAGCTGGTGCGCGATGGCCGCATGTACTCCGCGCTTCGCTTGGCCAAGGACGGCGCCGCGGCGTTCCTCACGGTCACCGAGGGCAATCGACCGGGCGACGTCTACGCGGCCAACGCTGATCTGTCGAACATGCACCGGTTCGTCGAATCGAATCCACAGCTCGCGTCAAAGCGGCTCGGGGGCACGGATCTCCTCCAGTACCTCGACGCCGATGGCCACTCGAAGTACGGCGTGGTGTTCTATCCCGCGGACTATCAGAAGGGCAAAGCGTATCCGACGGTGTTCATCGTCTACGAGGACTTCTTCGACGACACCTGGGACGTCGCGGCGAATGTGCTCGCCGCGAACGGCTACGTCGTCGTGAAGCCGTCGGTCGACTTCGACATCGGCTATCCCGGCGAAGCGTGGGAGAAGGGGGTGCTCGCGGCCGCGAACAAGCTCATCGAGATGGGCGTTGCCGACTCGAGTAAGCTTGGCGTGCAAGGCACCAGCTACGGCGGCTATGCGGTGAACCTGCTCGTGACGCAGACCAACCGCTTCAAGGCAGCCATCAACATCTCCGGCAAAGTCGACATGATCAGCTTCTACACCGACAGCCCTCGCCTCGGCGTCCGCAACATTACCGCCGCCGAGAGGCAGCAGGATCGCCTCGGGGCCACGCTCTGGCAGCAGCCGCAGAAGTACGTCGCGCACTCGGCGATCATGTTCGCGGATCGCATTCAGACTCCGCTCATGCTGATCACGGGACAGCAAGACTCCAACGTGCCGGAGATCAACAGCCGCGAGATGTACTACGCACTCCGCCGCCTCGGAAAGGAAGTCGTGTGGGTGAGCTATGCCAATGGCGGCCACGGCGGCGGCGTGGCGAGCGTCGACGACTTCCTCGATGAGAACCGCCGCATGATCGAGTGGTACGACGCGAAGCTCAAGAAGGCGGCGCCGGACAAGACGGCGAGCGACGACCGGTAGCGCGAGCCGACGACATGCCTCAGCAATCTTCGTTCGACGTGACCACGGGCGTCGACCTCCAGGAGGTCGACAACGCGGTCAACCAGGCGCAGAAGGAGATCGCGCAGCGCTACGACTTCAAGGGGTCGCACGCGACGATCGACTTCAAGCGCGCCGAGGCGCTGATCGCGCTCGTCGCGGACAGTGAGTTCCAGATGCGCGCCCTGTTCGACGTCGTGCAGTCCAAGCTGATCAAGCGCGGCGTGTCCGTGAAGAATCTCGAAGTCGGCGAGATCAAGCAGGCGGCCGGCGATACGGTGCGGCGCGAGGTCAAGCTCAAGACGGCGCTCGACGGCGATACTGCGAAAAAGATCGCGGCCGCGATCAAAGACGCGAAGTTCAAGAAGGTGCAGGCATCGATCCAGGGCGAGCAGGTGCGCGTGAGCTCGCCCTCGAAGGATGAGCTGCAGACGACCATGGCGCTGCTCCGCCAGAAGGACTTTGGCGTCGAGCTGAAATTCGGGAACTACCGCTGAGTTGCCTGCGCCGGCGGCGTTGAAGTCGGCGCGGCCGGCGGCGGACAAGTGTGGCGCACGAGGGTTTGCAGTGCGCCAGTCTGGGCGCCCACGACGCGCAACGCGCGCGCATCGTCGGCATTCCAGTAGCGCCACGCCGCGCCCTGCTCGGCACGGCGCCGCAGCGAGCTCTCAGGACCCCACCGGCGCAGGAGGTGGCGCGCGGCTTCACAGCGATCGGCTACAGTCGCCGCCGGTGTTCCCGCGGCCACGGCTTGCGTCGCGATCTCCACGGCTCCGCCTTGCAAGGTCGCCAGATGCGCGATGTCCAACGGAGCCTGACCTGCCGTCGGCGTTGCACCGAGCCTCATCGCCCGCGTCATATTGACGCGCGCGATGACCAGGTCTGGATCCGCCGCGTTGAGCGCCGCCAGAATGGTGAGGCCGCACCCGAGCGCACCGGCGGCGAAAATCCGCTCGCGACCGCGCAGTACCGTGGCGGCAAGCCAGACGAGAACGAACGCCAGCCACGCCATGAGCACCAGCGTGTAGAATCGATCGGTAGTGAGCCCGTAGAAGTGCACGTACATCTTCATGCGCAGCACGGCCGAGCCGATCATCGCGCCGAGGAGGCCGATCGCCGGCAGCGCGAGGAGTGTGTGCCGGCGCTTGAGCTCGGGCCCGTTGGCGAGCGCGCCGCGGCTCACGACGAGCACCGGAATCACGAGCGCCACCACCCACACCATCTGGAAAAAGCCCTGGCGGGCGTACGCCGCGGCAGTCAGCCCGGTGCGCGCGCGCAGAAACGCTTCGCCGCCAAAAATCCACCCGAGCTGTGCGACGACGAACAACGCAAAGAGCACGTCGAGCGTCGCGAGCACGGTCGTCACGTCGAGTAGCCGCAGCGAAAACCCGTACGACCCCACGCGATGCTCCGGCTCCGCCAGCAAACCGCTCCGCGCCCACCCGGCAACGACGCAACCAAAGAAGCCAATGACGAGGACGTGGCCTACCACGTCTCCCAAGTTGACGGCCGGAAGCGCGACGAAGCTGGCGAACATCGGGTCGGCCGCGCGCAGCAGCGAGCCAAACACCACGAGCACGGCGCCGCCGAGGAGCGTGGCTCGCACGATCGGCCTCAGGCGTCCCCGCAGCTCGCCGCGGTCGTCGCGCCGGATCACCTCGCGAAACGCCAGGGACGGCGCTCCAGCCAGTACGTCGCGGCCGACGCGAACGGCGGCGGCCAGCGTCTCGCGGAAGTGCGCGGCGAACAGCGCCGCGCGCCGGTCACGAAGACGAATGACCGCCATGCCGAAGCAGGCGATCACCGCGAGGACGTCGAACGGGGTAAGCGCCATCGAATCACGCCAGGCCACCGCGACGGCGAAGGCCACGCCGGTGCCGAGCCAGAGCGATGACTCACGCGGCAGGCTGCGTCCATCGCGCCAGGCGATGGCGGCGAGGTTGATGGCGCAGAGGGTGAACCAGATGCTGACGCCGAGCCCGTCGGGGCCGCTGCGAAAGAGCGAATCGGCGATGACGCCGAGCGTGAGTGCGGCGGTGGCCAGGGCGCGCGCGGTGGACGCGTTGAGCCGACCGGGCGATGTTGTCATGGAGAGTACTTTACAACACAAAGTCACGACGCGCAAGTAGGTCACTCAACCCATTACGGCCACTACACTTCGATTAGACTTCACCCGTGCTCAAAGTCTCTGTCATCACCCTCGGCTGCGACAAGAACACCGTCGACAGCGAGCGCTATGTCGCCGAGCTCGCCGATCGGGGCGCCGTCTATACCCCCGAGCTCGACGAGGCGGACGTGATCGTCGTCAACACCTGCGGCTTCATCGACGCGGCGAAGAAGGAATCGATCGACGCGCTCATCGAAGCTGGTCGGCTCAAGGACGCGGGAAGCTGCAAAGCGGTCGTCGGCGTCGGGTGTATGGTCGAGCGACACAAAGCCGAGCTGCTCGACGCGTTGCCGGAGGTCGATCTGTTTTTGGGTTCCTCGGAGATGGACCAGCTCGTACCGGAGCTCACCGCGCGCGGTCTGATCGCGCGCGACCAAGCCCCGGTCCTGCACCCGGGCGTGCGGCTGTTCACCGCCGGCGTGCCGCACGTGCGCTACCTCAAGATCAGCGAGGGCTGCGACCACGGCTGCGCCTTCTGCGCCATTCCCCTGATGCGCGGCAAACATCGCTCGTTCGCACTCGACGAGATCGTCGCCGAAGCGCAGCTCCTCGAAGCGCAGGGCGCGCGCGAGATCAATCTCGTGGCCCAGGATCTCGCGCATTACGGGCGCGACCGCCGCGACGACGCGCTCACGCTTCCCGATGTGCTCCAGGCGCTCGTCCGCGAGACGACGATCCCGTGGATTCGGATGCTCTATCTCTACTCCGCCGGCCTCACGCCACGATTGCTCGAGCTCGTGGCGACCGAGCCGCGTGTGCTGCCGTACTTGGACATGCCGATCCAGCACGCGTCGGACGCCGTGCTCGAACGCATGCGCCGGCCGGAGCGGCAACGGACGATTCGCGAGAAGGTGGCGCGCATTCGGGCCGTCGTGCCTGAGGTCGCGATTCGCACGACGTGCATCGTCGGTTTTCCCGGTGAGACCAATGAGGATTTCGAGACGCTGCTCGCGTTCCTCGAGCAGACACAGTTCGACCGCGTCGGCGCGTTCACCTATTCGCCGCAAGAGGGAACGCGCGCTGCGGAGCTGCCGGACGATGTGGCGGACAGCCTGAAGCGCGAGCGGCTGGAGCGGCTCAACGAGCTGCAGCGGCTCGTGAGCGCGGAACGCAACGAAGCGCGGCTTGGCCGCGCGGTGACGGTGCTCATCGATCGCGTGGAGGACGGCGAGCTCCAGGCCCGCACCAAGTGGCAAGCCGACGACATCGACGGCGTGACCTTCGTGCGCGGCGGCCGCGACGACCCCCAGCTCGTACCGGGCGCGTTGGTCGAAGCGCGGCTGAACGAGGTGATCGACGATGTCGACTTCGATGCGTCGTTCGTGAGAGTTCTCTCACCGGTGGCGGCCCGGCCGCCGCGCA
>JBIOHX010000196.1:0-7273 GCA_044449465.1 Gemmatimonadales bacterium
CCACGCGGTATGCAAGCCGGCTACGCCGCTGCCGACGACGAGGAAGCGTGTGCGATGGGACATGGCCGAAAGCTAGCGGCGGCCGGCAGCCGCGCGTGTCGCCGCACTCTTGCCCGGTACTCCGCGCGCGCAGCATCTTCCGCCATGCGGAAGCTGCTGCTGTTCGTCGCGATTCTCGCCCTGATCAACGTCGCGTTTCTGTTCGTACGCCCGTCGCATGCGGCGGAGCGCTCGAGCGACGACGGCGTCAACGTCGGGATCGTGCTCGACGTCGGCGGGCTCGGTGACAAATCGTTCAACGACGGCGCCTATCGCGGCGCGATCATGGCGGAAAAGCAGCTCGGCGCGCACATCCGGCTGATCGAGCCGGGCGAGGGCTCCGATCGCGAGGCCGGGCTTCGATTGCTCGCCGCCGAACACATGGATCTCGTGATCGGCGTCGGCTTCATCTTCACCGACGACGTGACGCAGCTCGCGCAGGAGTATCCGAAGACGAACTTCGCGGTGATCGACTACTCGGTCTCGACCGACAAGAACGGGAATCCAATTCCGCCGCCGCCGAACGTGGCGGCGATCAAGTTCAAGGAGGAAGAGGGTTCGTTTCTCGTCGGTGCGCTCGCCGCGCTCGTCGGCAACTCGAAGAAGGTCGGATTCGTCGGCGGCATGGACGTACCGCTGATTCAAAAGTTCGAAGCGGGATACCGCGCCGGCGTCAAATACGTCTGCCCCGACTGTACGGTCGTGGCACAGTACGCGGGGGTGACGCCGGAGGCGTTTCGCAATCCGGGCAAAGGCAAGGAGCTGGCGCTCAATCAGTACCAGCAGGGTGTGAACGTCATCTATCACGCGTCGGGCTCGACCGGGCTCGGCGTGTTCGAGGCGGCGCGGCAGACGGGCAAATATGCGATCGGCGTCGACGCCGACCAGTATGATGAGGCGCCGGGCCGGGTGCTGACGTCGATGGTGAAAGGCATCGACGTGTCGGTCGTGGAGATGGTCCGCCGCGTCAAGGACCACACCTTCAAGGGCGGCATCTACACCTTCGGCTTGGCGCAGAACGGCGTCGGGTACGTGTACGACGAGCACAATCGCGCGCTCATTCCGGACGCCGTGCGCGCGCGGCTCGAGCAGATCAAGGCCGACATCATCGCCGGCAAGATCGTCGTCCCGTCGACCCGATGACGACATCGGGGGCATCGGCCGCGGCGGCGCCGGCCGTTCGCCTCACGGACATCTACAAATCCTTCGGACCAGTGCAGGCGAACCGCGGCGCATCGCTCGAGGTGGCGCGCGGCGAGATCCACGCGCTCGTCGGCGAGAATGGCGCCGGCAAATCGACGTTGATGCGCGTATTGAGCGGCATGTACACGGCGGATCGCGGGCGAATGGAGGTCGAGGGGCGCGACGTGAGCGGCTGGTCGACGGCGGATGCGATCGCGGCGGGGGTGGGGATGGTGCACCAGCACTTCATGCTCGTGCCGACGCTCACCGTAGCCGAGAACATGGTGCTCGGCCGCGAGCCGACGAAGGGTGTGCAGCTCGATCTGGCGCGCGCCGTGCGCGAGGTCGCCGAGCTGAGCGCCGCGACGGGCCTCGCCGTGCATGCGGAGCGCACGGTGGCCGACCTGTCTGTGGGCGAAGCGCAGCGCGTCGAGATCCTCAAGACGCTCTACCGCGGCGCGAAGGTGTTGATCCTCGACGAGCCGACGGCCGTGTTGTCGCCGCCGGAGATCGCCGAGCTCTGGCGGGTGCTGCGGGGCATGCGCGACCGCGGTGAGACGATCGTGTTGATCACGCACAAGCTCGACGAGGTGATGGAGATCTCGGATACGATCACGGTGATGCGGCAAGGGCGTACCGTCGCCCGGCTGCGCACGGCGGATACGACGCCGGCCGAGATCGCGCGCGCGATGGTCGGGCGCGACGTGCAGCTGGCGATGGACTACGTGGCGGCGGACCGCGGCGCGCGGCCGGACGCCGCCGCGCGGGCGATCTTGGAAGCGACGCCGCCGCTCGAGGTGCGCGACCTCGTGGTCGAGGACGTGCGCCGGCTCGTCGCCGTCGTCGGCGTGAGCTTCACGCTCCGCGCCGGCGTGATTCTCGGCGTCGCGGGGGTGGAGGGCACCGGGCAGGCGGAGTTGATCGAGGCGGTCGCCGGCCTGCGCGGCGCCCGCAGCGGCTCGGTGCACATCGCCGGCCGCGACGCCACGGCGCTGACCCTCAAGGCGCGCGGCGACGCCGGCCTGTCGCACATCCCCGAGGACCGGCACCTTCGCGGGCTCATATTAGAATACACTGTCGCCGAGAATCTGATACTCGGCCAACAGCACAGGTTTACGCGCGGCGCGCGGCTCGACCATGGGCGAATCGAGACCAACGCGCGCCGGCAGATCGAGACGTATGATATAAGGCCGGCAGACGCGCGGCTGCCGGCGCGAGCGCTCTCCGGCGGCAACCAGCAGAAGGTCGTCGTCGCGCGCGAGATGGGACGCGACTTTCACACCCTTCTCGCCGCGCAGCCCACGCGCGGCGTCGACGTCGGCGCGATCGAGTTCATTCATGCGCGGCTTCGCGCCGCCCGCGACGCCGGCAAAGCGATCCTCCTCGTGTCGGCGGACCTCGCCGAGGTGCTGGCGCTGACCGACCGGATCCCCGTGATCTACGGCGGCAAGTTCGCGGTGGATCTACCGCGGGCCGAGGCGAGCGCCGAAGTCGTCGGACCGTACATGACCGGCGCCGCGGCCCACGACGCCGCATGAAAGACCTCCGCGAGGGCTTGCTCCCGGCGGTGGTCGCGCTCCTCATCGCCGCGCTCGTCGGCGACGTGCTGATTCTGAGCTTCGGCCAGAATCCGGCGACGGTCTACCGGCTGCTGCTCGAGGGCACGTGGGGTAACGCATACGGGCTCGGGCAAGTGCTGTACAAGACGACGACCCTCGCGTTCACCGGCCTCGCGGTCGCCGTGGGTCTCCGCGCCGGTCTGTTCAACATCGGCGCCGAGAGTCAGCTCGCGGCCGGCGGGTTCGTCGCGGCGCTCGTGGGACTCGCGCTGCCGGCCGGCGTGCCGGCGCTCGCCGCCCTGCCGCTGTATCTCGTCGCCGCCGCGGCAGGAGGCGCTGTGGTGGGCGGCATTCCGGGCGTACTCAAGGCCAGGTTCGGGGCGCACGAGGTGATCACGACGATCATGCTCAACTTCATCGTGCTCGCCCTCCTCAACTATCTGGTCGCGGCGCATCTCAAAGTCGAAGGCTCGCTGCACACCGCGGAGATCCGTTCCGGCGCGCTGCCGCGTTTGTCGAACTACTACGCGGGCTTTCATGGTTCGGCGGCCAACGTGGTGGTGCTCATCGCCATCGCCGCCGGGATCGCGACATGGTGGTATCTCTTTCGCACCCGCCGCGGGTTCGAGCTGCGCGCGGTGGGCCTGCAACCCGAGGCCGCCGAATACGGCGGCGTGAACGTGGGTGGCGTGTGGTGGCGCGCCATGGCGCTTTCGGGCGCGCTCGCCGGGATTGGCGGTCTCAACTTCGTGTTGGGCTACAAACATTATTACGAGGACGCATTCGCCTCGGGCGCGGGCTTTCTCGGCATCGCCGTCGCGATCGTGGGGCGTAACAATCCTTTCGGCGTGCTCCTCGCGGCGCTCGCCTTCGCGACCATCTCGCAGGGCGGTCTGGCGGTAAACGCCGTCGTGCCGAAGCAGATGGTCGACGTGCTTCAGGCAGTGGTGATCATCGCGGTCGCGGCGTCGGTGCCCGAGGTACGACGCGTGTTGGGCAATGCGATACGCCGGCGCGACGCGGCGCCGGCGGCGAGCACGGAGGGCACCCCGTGATCGTGCTCGTGTTCCTGGCGCAGACGCTGCGGATCGCGATTCCCTATTTGTTCGCGGCGAGCGGCGGCGTGGTGTCCGAGCGCGCGGGGCTGATTGGGCTCGGCCTCGAGGGCTACATGCTCAGCGGCGCGTTTTGCGGCGCGGTGACGAGCTATTACACGGGCAATCCGTGGATGGGTCTCGTGGGCGCCGTGGCCGGGGGTGCCGTGACCGCGCTGCTCTACGCCGTGACGGCGATCCGATTCCGCGCCGATCAGGTGGTGGTCGGCATCGCGATCAATCTGCTCGTGAGCGGAGTGACGCGCTTTTTCCTCCGACTCGCCTTTCACAGCTCCTCGAACTCGCCGCGCGTGCCCGGGTTCGGCGCGGAGCAGGCGGGAACCGGCGTGGCGTCGCTCGTCGCGAACCCGCTGATCTGGCTCGGATTGATCACGGTGGGCGCGGTGGCCTGGATGCTCTATCGAACCCCGTTTGGTCTTCGAATGCGCGCGGCGGGGGAGCACCCGGCGGCAGCTATTTCCGTGGGAATCCGGGTGGATCGGGTGCGCTATCTTTCAGCGGCGCTCTCCGGTGCGCTTGCGGCGCTCGGCGGCGCGTATCTGGCGCTGGATCAACATGAGTTCAGCGCGGAGATGACCGCTGGGCGCGGCTTCATCGCACTGGCGGCGACGATCTTCGGCCGGTGGGATCCGCTGCGCGCATCGCTCGCCTGTCTGTTGTTCGCCGCCGCCGATACGCTTCAGATTCAACTGCAGGGGTCCCAGATCATCCCGTCGCAATTCGTCGAAATGATCCCCTACGCGCTCACGATCATCGCCCTGGCCGGTCTCGTGGGGCGCGCGGTGCCTCCGGCGGCGCTCGGCAGGGTGAGCGAGTAGCCTCAATGGCCAGCCGTAACAACGACGTCGCGAAGCTGACCGTGTTGATGATCACGGCGTTCATCGACATGGTCGGAACGCTGATGATTCTGCCGCTCATGCCTTTCTACGCCGAGTCGTTCGGCGCGAACGGGCTGGTCGTCGGGCTGCTGGTGTCGTCGTTCTCGATCGCGCAACTGCTGAGCGCTCCGATGTGGGGTCGCTTCTCGGACCGCTACGGGCGGCGGCCGGCGCTGATCGTCGGGATGACGGCGTCGGCGATCGCGTACATCGTGGTTGGGTACGCGGATTCGCTCTGGCTGCTGTTCCTGTCGCGGCTCATCCAGGGCTCGGGCGGGGGCACGGTGAGTGTCATCCAAGCGTACGTGGCCGATGCGGTGAAGCCGGATCAGCGCGCCAAAGGGCTGGGCTGGCTGTCCGCGGCGACGAATGCCGGCGTGGCACTCGGTCCCGTATTGGGCTCGAAGAGTCTGTACTTCGGGCGACACGGGCCGGGGCTGATGGCGGCGGCGCTGTGCATCCTCAACATCGGCTTCGCATTCAAGTATCTGGTCGAGTCGCGCGACATGGTCGAGGCCAAGTCGAGTGTCCATGTACCAGGGCGGTCGCTGAAGGCGGCGCTGCGGGTGGTCACGCACTCGAGCGAGCCAGCGCCGCGGCTGATCTGGATTTACGCGATCGGCATCGGCGCATTTCAAGGCATGAACGCGATCTTCGCGCTGTTCTTGGCGGCGCGGTTCGGCGTGACGTCGGACACAATTGGATATTTTTATACCTACATCGGCGTTCTCTCGATGGTGACGCGAGCGTTGATTCTGGGTAAGGCGCTCGACCGCTTTGGCGAGGTGCGGCTCTCGCGAATAGGACAGGTGTTGCTGGCGCTCGGGCTGGCGGCGCTGCCATTCATGCACCCGATCTCGGATCCGGCCGCGATGGCGGCGCGGCTCGGCGGCTTTTTGCCGGTGGGGGCCGTCGCCTTTTTGCCATATTTGCCCTTGGCGCTCGCGGTCGCGCTCTTGCCGCTCGGCACCGCGTTCACCTTTCCGTGTGTGACGGCGATGCTGTCACGCGTGATCCCGAGTAACGAACGCGGGATGTACATGGGGGTACAGCAGACGTTCGGCGGCATCGCCCGGGTACTGTTCCCCATTGGAGCGGGCTGGGCCTTTGATCGCTACCAGGAGTTGCCGTTCCTCGTATCGGCCGGTCTCGTGGCTGGTACGATTCTGTTGGGCCTCGGGATGGAAGTGTACACTGGCCCGACTCGCGAACCGGAAGCGGCGTCCGCGGCTTGATTTCCACGTCCTCGAGCACGTGTTGAACCTAGGAGACGGTATGATTTTCATTCGCAGTCGCGTCGCATTGTCGGCGTGCGTCGTTGTCGCCGGCATACTGTTCGGCGCCTGCGGCGGCTCCGAACCGACGGTCAACAATGGAACGACCGCCACGAACGTTGCCATCGCGAGCGGCAACGGTCAGGTCGGCGCGCCAGGCCAGACGTTGACGACGGCGCTCGCCGTGAAGGTGACGGATGCGAGCGGTGGCGCCGTGACCGGATCCACCGTCACCTTCGCCGTGTCGAGCGGAGCGGCCACCGTATCGCCGGCCACGTCGACGACCGACTCGAATGGCCAGGCGCAAACGGTAGTGACGCTGGGCTCGACGGCGGGCACGGTCATCGTGAAGGCAACGGTGGGCGGCACGCAGCTCATTGCCACTTTCGTGCTGACGGCGGGCAGCTCGTCGGCAACCATTGCGTGTACGACGAGCACACCGCAAACACTCACGCTCGGACAGGTGATACCGGGCGTGCCCGGAACGGGAATCTGTCTGAGCGGCGGGACGGCGGGCGCGGACTTCGCGCTCATTGGATTTTATGGCAACCCGGACGCCACGCAGGTCCAGAACCTGACGGTGAAGTCGACCGGCGCCAGCGCCATCGCGACGGCATCGCTCGCACCGAGCTTCAGCAACGCGCCGTCCACCCGCGGGCTGAGAAGCCGCGTGAACCAGGTGCAGGACGCGTTCGATCTGGCGTTACTCAAGGCCGCCAAGCCGGCGCTGGCGTCGAGGGCGGCCGCCGCGCGCGCTTGGTATCAGCGGCGGACGTCGAGCGGCGTTTTGGCCAACGTGATCCCCTCGTCGTTCAGCGTCGGCCAGGTGATCTCGCTCAACGCGCAGGCAGACCCAGGGCATGAGTGCGACGCACCGATCAACATCGGCGCGCGCGTCGCGGCGATCAGCAACAACGCGGTCGTCGTCGCCGATACGGCGAACCCGCTGCCGACGATCACCGACGCCGAATATGCGTCGTTGGCCACGATGTTCGACACTCTCATTTATCCGCTCGACGTCAGCAACTTCGGACAACCGACCGACATCGACAAGAACGGCAAGGTCGTGATCTTATTCACCAAAGAGGTGAACAAGCTGACGCCGCGCGGCGCGAAGGGTGAGGTCGGCGGCTTCTTCGACGCGCGCGACCTCTTTCCGCAAACCACCACCGCCGCCTTCGACGGCTGCGCGGGAAGCAACGTCGGCGAGATGTTCTACCTAGAGG
>JBIOHX010000197.1:0-7270 GCA_044449465.1 Gemmatimonadales bacterium
TCGAACCGCCGCTCGAGGAACTCGTAGGCCGTGAACACCTTGGCGCGGTGAAGAAACGGCACGATGGTCACGCCGAGGATCACCATCGCCAGCGGCAGCCCAAAATAGAACTGGATGAACCGCATCCCGTCCGTCGCGCCCTGGCCGGTGGTGCCGATCATCGTCACCGCGGAGAGCTGCGTCGCCATGACGGAGAGGCCGACCGCCCACCAGGGCAGGCTCCGATTGGCCAGAAAGTAGCCCTCGATCTCGTTCGTCCCCCGCGCGCGGCGGACGCCGTCGACGACGACATACGTGATCCACACGATGACGATCGCCCAGTTCAGCGGATTCATGGGGACGGCTGTTGGACGTGGGACGTGGGACGGAAGTGCGCCACGTGCAGGGCGTTGGGCGCGGGGCGCACCACCTCGCGGTTCACGGCGAGAAGTGCGTTTGGAACAACCAGAGGAGAAGGAGCGTGACGACTTGCACGCCCATCACGCTCATGAGTGTGCGGCGGAAGTGTCGCCGGCTGTCGGCGCGCGCGGCGGGGGTCAGATCGTCGGGCGCCTCAATCATGGCTTGATCGGACCGGATGCCGGGATCTGTGGTCGCCGCGCGGCGTTCGGTTTTGCCGAGAGCAGATTGATGAACAGCCGCGCCGCGCCCGGATTTCCGGCCGGCAACTGCCGGAAGAACGACAACGTCGTGTAGACGAAGGTCCCCTTGCCCAGCGGCGCCACGAGCAGCGCGGCGTCGTTCGGCGGGTCGTTGGGATCATTCATGGAGAACACGGGCCGGTAGGCGCTATCGAAGGTGCGCGGCATGTACAGCGCGCGTTCCTGCACCCAGTGCTCGAAGTCGCGCTCGCCGATCCGATTCGGCGCCGAGAGCAGCGGAGAGCCGGGGTCGACGACGCGAACCGGCGCGGTCTCGTCGGTAACGCGGTCGGCGGGATTGGCGAATGTGACGGGATACGGGAGGACGCCGAGCCGCTCGATCGCGGCCTGGCTGTACTGGACGACGAGCGTGCCGCCGTCGCGCGCGAAGCGCATCAGCGCCGCGTTGTTGGCGACGAGCGCGGGATTCGCCTCGTAGGCCCGCGTGCCGATGACGATCGTGGTGTAGGCGCCGAGATTGGTCTGCGGCAGCCGCGTCGGATCGAGCTCTGTGACGTCGAGCCCGAGCTCTTGCAGCATGGGCAGCACGTTGTCACCGACGCCGCGCACGTAGCCGATCTCGAGTTTTGCGTAACGGGCATCGACCGACTCGATGCGCACGGTCGACGGGCGGTAGTAGCGAAGGGGCCGAATGTGCTCGTACTCGATGGGCACGTAGCCCTGCGTGAACCGTTCGCCGCCGCTCGTGGCAACGGCGGTGATCGAGTCGCGCCCGGGTTTCAGCATGCCGTGCACGCGGAAGGACAGATCGGCGTTGGCGAACGGGGCGAGCGCGACGTGGCGCGTCGCAGTGTCCGCCGTCAGGCCACTCGGCAGCGCCAGCCGCACGTCAACCTGTCGCGGCGCGGTGGCGGCCGATGCGACGTGGACGACCACGGTGCGGTCGAGCGGGTGATTCGCGAGCGCGTATTCGATTTCGTGCTGTAAGAGAACAGTGATCGCCGGCACGGTGGCGATTGGGCGGTCGACTTCGCCGCGCGCCCGATCGGCGAAGCGCCGCACGATCGGCTCGACTTCGACGGCCGCATCGGCGCCGGCGATGCGCAAGCTGATCGCGGCGCCGCTCGTGACGACGCGGTCCTCGCCCGCGACAAGCTCCGGCGGCACGCTATTGCCCGTGTTGCCGAAGTCGAACATGTCTCCATTCAGCGGATGGCGGAGCCACCAAGACATCGTCGGCGTGGAACCGGCGTGGTACTGCTGCGTCACCGTCGCCGACTGTCCAGGGTCGATCGACTGGCCGCCGCCGTTCGCGGGCTTGACGCCGGCTGGCTGGAATACCGCCGCCCGAAGGAGCGTCACCGGTTCGGTACCCTCGTTGTGCACCGACAGCGTGACCGGCAGCGAGTCCGATTCAGCGACGAGCTCGCGCGGCGCGGCCGCTTGGATCAGGACGCCGGCAGCGTCGAGGAGCGCGGCCGTCGTGCGCTCGCGGGCCGTCTCGAGCGCGAGTGCGAGGTCCGCCATCTCGGGAGCGCACTCCGGCAGCACGAGCGATGTGAGCATCTGACTCGTGGTGCATCGCACGGCCGACGCGGCACGCCCGATGAGCACCAGGTGGCGCGCCAACGGCGCGACCATTCCCGAGGGATGGGCCAGATTCTGGGCGGCGCGGACGGCACGTTCGGTGGCGACGAGCGAATCGAGGGCGCGGCGCGACGAATCCGGCAACGAGAGATTGCTGAACCGCGCCCAACTCGTGTCGAGGCCGTCGAACAGCGTGCGCTCCTGCGCCTCCGGGTCGGACACCTTCGATACTTCCAGCTTGACGCCGTCCATTGCCGGCCCAAGCTGCGGCACGCTCCCCTGACCTTGCGATCGGTGCTGCGAGCGGCTCACCGAGGCGATCTCGGCGTATGTTTCGCCGAGCAGCGGATCGTAGTCGCCGGTGTTGAACGCGTACGACGTGGGACCGCCGCGGAAGCCGCGGGCACGATAGAACTTCGCTGCCTGCCAGGCGGGCAACCCGCCGAGCTTGGCCGGCGGAAAGCGTACGGTGTCGGCCGACGCGTCGAAGACTTCGCGTGCGACGACGCCCGAGTACTGATGCTGCCCGTGCCCGTCGCTCGGCGTGCCGCTCCAAATCGAGATGATGACGTGCGGCCGATAGGCGCGCACGATCGCGACCATGTCTTTCAGGATGGAATCGCGCGGCCAGAGCTTTTCCGTCTCGGCGAGCGTTTTGGTAAAGCCGAAGTCGTAGGCGCGGGTGAAGTATTGCCGGCCGCCGTCGATGCGGCGCGCGGCGAGCAGCTCCTCGGTGCGAATCATTCCGAGCTCCGGACCGAGCTCGTCGCCGATCAGATTTTGACCGCCATCACCGCGCGTGAGCGAGAGGTACGCCGTCTCGACGTGCCGGCCCTTGGCGAGCCAGGCGACGAGGCGCGTGTCCTCATCATCCGGGTGCGCGCCGATCACGAGCACGCGCGCCGTGGTCCCCAGTCCTTCGACCAGCTCGCCCAACGCAGCAGCGCCTGAAGTCCCGATGGTCTGAGATTTCAGGCGCGGTGCGAGAGCGAGGACTAATCCGCAGAGTACGATCGCTCGCTTCGTCACTCGGTTTCCCCTGAGAGTTTGGCGGAGGACGCGGCTCAGCGCGTCGCGCCCGCCCTGCGCTTGGCGGCGGGCGCATACGTCAATGCGTCGTGGACGATGCGCGCCTGTTCCGTGTCGTGCGTCGCCTTGTACCCCTCGGCCGGGCTCGACCGCTCCAGCCGCCCGATGTAGCGAAGTGTCGTGAGCGTACCGATCGACGCACGCAGCCGGGGATGGATGTAGGTCCACGCGCCCATGTTCTTCGGCTCTTCCTGCGCCCACGCCACCTCTTCCACGTTTGGGTAGAGATCGACCAGCTCGCCGATGGCGCGCGGCCAGGGCGCAAGCTCTTCGACGCGAATGATCGCGACGTTGGCCGGGTGCTCGCCGGCAGCGAGGAGGTCATAGTAGATCTTGCCGGTACAGAAAACCAGCCGCTGCACCACTTCGCGCCGCGCGGCGGCGACGGGATCGTCGATGACCGGCTGGAAGGTTCCCGACGCCAGATCTTCGAGCCTGGAGGTCGCGGCTGGGAGGCGGAGCAGCGATTTGGGCTGCATCAGCACGAGCGGGCGCATCGGCCGGCGGGCTGCTTGGCGCCGCAACGCGTGGAAGTACTGCGCGGGCGTCGACGGATACGCCACCACCATGTTGTCTTCGGCGGCGAGCTGCAAATAGCGCTCGAGCCGTGCGCTCGAGTGCTCGGGCCCCTGCCCTTCGTAACCGTGGGGCAGGAGGAGCACGAGGCCGGACTCCTGCCGCCACTTGGCGCGCCCGGCCGACACGAACTGGTCGATGATGGGCTGGGCAACGTTGGCGAAGTCGCCGTACTGCGCCTCCCACAGCACGAGCTCATTCTGCGCGGCGACGCTGAACCCGTACTCGAAGCCGAGGACCGCCGTCTCCGACAGCGGACTATTATAGATCTCGAACGCGCCGCTCGCCTGCGGCAGCCGGGCGAGCGGCGTGTAGGTCTCCCCGGTATTCACCTCGTGCAGCACCGCCTGCCGGTGCGAGAAGGTGCCGCGCTCGGCGTCCTGGCCGGTGAGGCGCACGCTCGTGCCCTCGGTGAGCAGCGACGCGAAGGCCAGCGCCTCGGCGTGGCCCCAATCGATGGCAGCGGAGTTGATCGCATCGCGCCTCCGCGGCAGCGTGCGCTGGATCGTCGGGTGAAGCTTGAAGGTCGACGGCCAGCCAAGGAGCTGCTCGTTGAGCGCGACGAGCCGCTCGGCGCGCACGGCGGTCTCCGGCGGCTGAGCCGGGGCCGCGGGCGGTACGCGGCGCTCGGCCGTGTCGTCGGCCGCGCCGTCCTTCTTCATCTCCTGGTAGATCGCGTTAAGCCGAGTCGTGAGCGACGCCTCGAGCGCCTTCGCCTCGTCCTCGGTGACGACGCGCTCGCGCACCAGTCGCGCCGCGTAGACCTCGCGCGGCGACGGATGGTCGGCGATGGCCTTGTACATCGTCGGCTGGGTGAACGCCGGCTGGTCGGCCTCGTTGTGGCCGTGGCGGCGGTAGCCGACGACGTCGATCAGAAAATCCTTATTGAATCGCTGCCGGTAGGCGATGCCCAGGCGCACGGCCTGGATGCAGGCCTCGGCATCGTCGGCGTTGACGTGGACGATCGGAATGTCGAAGCCTTTGGCGAGATCGCTCGCATAATGCGTGGACCGCGCGTCGACCGGATCGGTGGTGAAGCCGATTTGGTTGTTGGCGATGATGTGCAGCGTGCCGCCGACGCGATAGCCCGCGAGGCGCGACATGTTGAGCGTCTCCGGCACTACGCCTTCCCCCGGGAACGACGCGTCGCCGTGGACGACGAGCGGGAGCACCGCGGCCTCGTCGCGCGCATTGGGCGCGGCGCCCGCCACACGCTGGCGGGCGCGGGCCACACCGGCGACGACCGGATTCACCACCTCGAGGTGGCTCGGGTTCGGCACGAGCTCGAGCGCGACTCTGCCAACGCCGTCGAGCTCGCGCTCGCCGCGATAACCCTTGTGATACTTCACGTCGCCGGTGTCGCTCTCGGCGTTCGTGTCGGCATGGTGTCCCTCGAACTCCTCGAGCAGATCGCGGTACGACTTGCCCATGATGTGCGTGAGGACGTTGAGCCGCCCGCGGTGCGCCATACCGATGACGACGTGCCGCGCACCGGCCCGCGCAGCGCGATCGATGGCGTCGTCGAGCATCGGGACGAGCGCGTCGACGCCTTCGATCGAGAAGCGCTTGACGCCGACGTACGCGATACCGAGGAAGCGCTCGAGCCCGTCGACCGCGGTGAGCCGCTCGAGCAATGCCTTGCGCTCGGCCACCGAAAGCGGCGTGGTGGCGGCTCCGGATTCGATCGTCGACCGGAACCATTCGCGCTCGGCCTCTTCGCCGAGATGCTCGAACTCGTAGGCGAGCGCGCCGCAGTACAGCTCGCGCATGCGTCGCACGACGTCTGCTGCCGTGCCGCCCCCATCGCGGCCAAGGGCTGCGCCGGGGAGCCGCTGGAGATCGGCCGCGGTCACGCCGTGGAACTCCGGCGTCAGCTCGGCCGCGCCGGGAGGCGGCGTGCCAAGCGGATCGAGCTGCACGGCCAGGTGTCCATAGCGCTGAACCGCGCCAACGAGGTCGGCGGCGGCCGCCGCCTTTCGAAGCAGTGGTGCGGCGACGGCACCCGCCGGCGGCGCACCCGCCGGCGCCGCCACCGCCGGTGTGCCGGCAAGCTGCTCGGCAAAGCGGAAAAACTGACGCCAAGACTCGTCCACCGACGTCGGATCGCGCCGGTACGCCTCGTACCGCTCGGCGACGTAGCCGTCGTTGAAGGCGCTCGCGATTGGGAGGGAGGACATGACGAGAAATCTAACGCCGATCGAAGTGCTCGAAGAGGGCGGAGCGCGCGCCGCGGACGGCCGATTCGCTACTGGCGATCCTCGTCGGCGGGGAGCACGAGCGTGAACGCGGATCCCTGTCCCGGCGCCGAGTCGACCTCGATGTGGCCGCCGAGCAGCTCGGCCAGTCCGCGCGAGATGTACAATCCGAGTCCGGTGCCACCGTGCCGGCGCGTGAGACCAGTGTCGAGCTGCGCGAACGGCTGAAAGAGGCGCTCAATGTCGTCTTGGCTGATGCCGATGCCGGTGTCGCGGACCGTGTAGCAGACGTCGCCGCCGCGCTTCGAGAGCTCCAGACAGATCGAGCCGGCGTCGGTGAACTTCACGGCGTTGCCGGCGAGGGCGACGAGAATCTGGCGGATCTTGTCGGTGTCGCTCGTCATTCGAATCGGCGCTTCGGGCACAGTGTACTCGAAGGCGAGTCGCTTTTGGCGAGCGAGGGGCTCGATGAGCGCGGCGGTGGCGCGGAGCAGATCGGCGGCGAGGAAATCGGTGGGACGGATGGTCTCGCGCCCTTCGTCGAGGTTGGAGAAGGCGAGCAACTCCTCGATCACCGAGGCGAGATGCTGCGTGACCGATCGCATTCGCTCGAGGACGTCGAGCTGATTTTCCGAGAGCGGTCCGATCACCTGGTCGACGAGCAGCTCCTCGTAGCCGGCGAGCGCGGTGAGCGGCGTGCGGAGCTCGTGCGACACCGTGGCGAGGAATCGACTTTTTGCGCGGTCGGCCGCCTGTGCCTGCTCGAGCAGCTCGGTCTTCCAGAGGGCGAGCGCGGCGTGGTCGGCGACGGCACGCAGGCGTTTCGCCTCGCGCTCAGAAAACAGAGGCGCGCCGATGTCGCGGGTCACGGCGAGGACGCCGAGGATGACGTCGTGAGCGATGAGCGGGGCGAGGAGCATCGGTCCGACCTGGACTTCGGGCGCGACGCGCATCAAGGGCCGGGCCGAACCACTGAAGTCGGCGACGGCGACGACGTCGCGAGTACGGAGCACGTCGCGGGCGAGCGATCCGCGCAGCGAGAAGCGACGGCCGCGAGCGTTGGCCAGGCCGCCGATCGCCGAGACGACCTCGCCTTCGTTCGAGACCGCTTTGAGCACGCCGGCGCCGCTCCCCGCCGCTTGCTCGGCGCCGGCGTTGCAGAGGATTTCGAGCAGCACGGCGATGTCAGTCTCGCCAGCCTTCTGGCGGGCGTGACGGCGA
>JBIOHX010000198.1:0-7252 GCA_044449465.1 Gemmatimonadales bacterium
CGCGTTGTCGCTGAACACGACCGCGCCGCCGGCGTCGAGCAATCGGAGGACGACTCGCATCGACGCGGCCGCGGCCGGCGCCGCACGCAGGAACACGTTCACGAGCGCCGGATTTCCACCGAGCACGATAGGGATCGATCCGGCGGAATCCTGCACGCCTTGGGTGATCTGCGCCGCGGCGATGGCGAAATCGCGGTTGCCTACCGGACCAGCGACCACGGTGACGTCGGCGCTTCCGGCGACGCCGAGATACGTGGCCGTGATGAGCGCCTGACCGACGGCGGCGGCGGTCACCTGCCCCGTCTGCGTCACGGCTGCTACCGACGCGTTGGAGCTGCTCCAACTCGGGACGGCGCTGAGGAGCGGCGAGCCCTGCGGATCGCGCGCAGTCGCGGTGAACTGCGCGACGACGCCGACGCTGAGCGTTTCGGCGGGAGGCGAAAGGATGACGGCGGACGGGCGATCACCGCCGGGCGAGCCGACGGCGCGATCGGGGCCGCCGCAGGAGAGGGCGGAAAAGAAAAGGGCGGCGCCGGCGGCCGCCACACGGGCGCGCGTGATCACACGCTGTCGCCCGTCATCTCAACCCAGATACGACTCCAGCGCCCGCGCTCGCGACACATGCCGCAAGCGCGACAGCGCCTTCTCCTTGATCTGCCGCACGCGCTCGCGCGTGATACCGAGCAATGCACCGATCTCCTCGAGCGTCATCGGCTCCGACCCATCGAGACCGAAGTAGAGTCGAAGAATTTTCGACTCGCGCTCTTTCAAGTGCGACAGGGCCTCCTCGATCGACTCGGTGAGCGCCTTCTCGAAAGTCTGCTCGTCGGGCGTAGGGTTGAGGGTGTCGGGGAGGTAATCGAGGAGCTTGTTGTCTTCCCCAGGCGTCATCGGCGCGTCGAGCGACAGATGCGTCTGGGAGATCGCCATCGTCTTGGCGACCTCCTCCTCCGTGATGTCCATGCCGTGCGCGATCTCGGCGTGCGTCGCGTCGCGGCCCAGCTCCTGAAGGAGGGCGTTCGCCCTCTTGCCGATGCGGTGCAGGGTTCCTGCTCTGTTCAGCGGAACTCGGACGATGCGCGACTGTTCGGCGAGCGCCTGGAGGATCGCCTGGCGGATCCACCAGACGGCGTAGGAGATGAACTTGATCCCCTTGGTCTCGTCAAATTTGTGAGCGGCGCGGATGAGGCCGAGGTTGCCCTCGTTGATCAGGTCGGAGAGTGAGACGCCCTGATTCTGGTACTTTTTCGCCACCGAGACGACGAACCGGAGGTTCGAGCGCACGAGCTTGTCGAGCGCTTCCTGCTCCCCGAGGCGAATGTGCTGCGCAAGCCGCACCTCCTCCTCGCGATTGATCAGCGGGTAGGCGCTGATGTCGCGGAGATACTGGTCCAATGAGCCTTCTTCGTACGACGACTTCTTATTGCCGGTTGCGGCCATACGTACAGCGGCTCCTTGTGCGGCGGGCCCCGGGGCGTGCGCTGGCTGAGAGCGCGCGCGGGCGGGCGGGACAACGACCAGGACGGGCGGGGACGATGGGCAGTTGGAGCGGACGAAGCGGACGCGCGAAAACGGAGTGTCGATCTATCGAATTCGCTCACCCAGCCGCGACCAGCGGATGTGCGTGAGCCAGGAGAAGGCGTCTAGAGTATCGGGCGAGTAGCTGTAATAAACCACCATCGGACGGCCTTTGAGCAAGGAGTCCGCGACAAAGCCCCAATACCGGCTGTCCAGCGAGTTGTCCCGGTTGTCGCCCAGAGCAAAGTAGTTCCCCTTTGGGACGACCAAAGGGCCCCAGTTGTTACGGGAGGGATGGTATCCCGAGGCCGCCGCCGCGGTGCGCACGAGATAGTCGCGCTGCCATCGAAAATCCTCGGGCGCCGGGTCCATGTCCGGCTCCGTGTGGACGACGTAACGTTCGGTCACGACGGCGCCATTCCGGATCAGTGTTCCGTCGCGCATCTGGAGTGTGTCTCCCGGCACACCGACGCAGCGCTTCACCAGATACTTGGTCAAGTCTTCCGGAAACTCGAACACGATCACGTCGCCGACTTTCGGATCGCGCAGTCGCGGCAGCCGCGTATGCGTGAACGGAATGTCCGCGCCATAGATCAGCTTGTTCACGAGGAGAAAGTCGCCGACCTGGAGCGTGTTCTCCATGCTCCCGCTCGGAATCTTGAACGCCTCGACGAAAAAGGTGCGGATGACCGCGAACATGAGGATCGAAACGAGGAGGATCTTCGCCCAATCGGCGAAGAAGTCCAGCGTCGTCCGCCCGCGGTTCAGCTCCCGCAACGCTTCGACGCGTTGCGCCGGCGTGATCGAGCGCGGCGCGCCAGATGACGAAGCGTCGGTCGACTCGGGGACCGGGATGGAAGCGGACTCGTTAGGACTCATGTTCTCTCTGCGCGGCACTCCCACGGAGACGACTGCCGCTTGCGTGAGATAACGCCGCGAACGCAGACGCACCAGGCTGGGCGGTGTAGCGGGTCAGTCCGGCGTGCCAAGGTAGGTATCGATCTGCGCCCGCTGGAGCGCACCGGAGAAGTCGAGGTACCCAACCTTGGTCTCGGAGTAAAAGTCGTACACCTGCCAACCACCTTCGCGGTGGCCGTTGCCCGTCTGTTTTACGCCACCAAACGGCAGATGTGCCTCGGCGCCGATCGTCGGCGCGTTGATGTAAGTGATTCCGGTGTCGAGCTCGTTCATCGCCCGCATCGCCACGTTGACGTCTTTGGTATAGACGGACGAAGACAGCCCGTACGCCACGTCGTTGTTGATCGCAAATGCTTCGTCCGTCGTTTTGAACCGAACCACGGAAAGAACGGGGCCAAAGATTTCCTCCTGCTCCACGCGCATGCCGCCGCGCACGCGGGCCAAGATCGTGGGCTCGAAGAAGTGTCCGTTCTCGAGGCCCTTCGCCGCGGCCCGCTGGCCGCCGCACAGCACGTCGGCGCCCTCGGCCTGACCGATGTCGATGTAGCGCTCCACCTTGGCGACGGCGTTCTCGCTGATCAGCGGCCCGACATCGGTGTCCGACTTGCGGCCATCGCCGAGCTTGAGCGAGCGCGTCTTGTCGACGAGGCGCGTGAGGAGATCGTCGTGCACGCCATCCTGCACGACGAGTCGACTCGTCGCCGTACACCGCTGCCCAGTCGTTCCGAATGCGCCCCAGAGCACACCCTCGAGCGCCAGCTCCAGGTTGGCGTCGTCGAACACGAGCATGGCGTTCTTCCCTCCCATCTCCAGCGACAATCGCTTGTGCATCCGCCCGCAGACCTCGCCGACGATCCGGCCGGTCTCGGTCGATCCCGTGAATGAGATGACTGGAACGCGCGGATGGTTCACGATCGCTGCACCGGCCGTTTCTCCAAGACCGTGGACGAGCTGGATGACCTCGGGCGGCAGGCCGGCCTCGAGCAAAATCTCCACGAGCACGTGGCCGGTGTGCGGTACGTCCTCGGCCGGCTTGAAGACGCAGGCGTTTCCGCAGACCAGCGCGGGAAACATCTTCCACGTTGGGATCGCCATCGGAAAGTTGAACGGCGTGATGATACCCGCCACCCCGATCGGCCGGCGAAAGCTCATCGCCCACTTGTTGCGCAGCTCGCTCGGCACCGTGTGCCCGAACAGCCGGCGTCCTTCGCTCGCGGCGTAGTACGCGGTGTCGATTCCCTCCTGCACGTCGCCGCGCGTCTCGGCGAGCGGCTTGCCCATCTCGCGCGTCATGAGATCGGCGATCTCGTCCTTCCGCTTGACCATGAGATCGCCCGTCCGGCGGAGCACGTCGCCGCGCGCCGGTGCCGGCGTTGTACGCCAGATTTCGAAACCCCGCCAGGCCGATTCGACTGCGCGCTCGACGTCGTCCGCACCAGACATCGGGAAGCGTCCGATCAGATCGGTTTGGTCAGCCGGATTGCGGTTCTCGTAAAAGTCACCGCCGGCCGGCGCGACCCACGCGCCGGCAATGAAATTCTGAAAAGTCTTCATGAATCGCTGTGCGTCACTTGGGAGTCGTGGGAGTCGGAGTCGGCGTCGTGGGCAGCGGCGTGGGACTCGGCGCCGGGGCGGCCGGTGGGACATTACTGCACGTCCAGGTCGCCGGATGTCGCAGGTCCGGCTTGCCGTAGCCGATGCGCGGCAGCACGTCGAGCGCGCCGAGCACGAGACCGAAGAGCACGATGAGCAGCGAGAGCGTGTGCGCGCGCGCCGCGCGATGCCGCCAGGTCCAGACCGCGCTCCAGAGACCGCTCACCACCATGGCACCCATCGCGGCCATGTAGCCTGCGAGGCCGACGCCGCACCGGTTCTCGTATGGCCAGACGACCATCGCGACGCCGAGGGCGAGGGCGAGCGTCACGCGTGCGTACACGCCGAACGCGCTCGTCTTCCGCTCGCCGCCGCCTGGCGCGGGCGCGGGCGCGTTGCCGCGTGGGGCGCTCGCAGCCGCCGCCCCCGCACTCGCCCCAGCCTTGGCGGGCGGTTGATTGGCGGTGCCGAGCAACGCGTCGTCGGAGAGCGACGCGAGCTGCTTGTCGACCTTCGCCAGCTCTTTGCTCCAATCGCGGTCAGCCATCAGCTCACCGTCTCCCGGGTCAAGCCGTAGCGCTCGATCTTCTTGTACAGGTTCGAGCGCGGCATGTCCAGCGCGCGCGCCGTTTCCGACACGTTCCAATCGAACTCGCGCAGCTTGGCGAGCAGAAACGCGCGCTCGGCCGCGTGCTTGAACTCCTCGAAAGTCTTGCACTCGAGCAGCGACCCGAGCCCCGCCTGCTCCGGATCGCGCGTCCCGACGAGGCGGGCGACGTCGTCCGCGGTGACTCGCGGGCCAGAGGCGAGAATGAGCAAACGCTCGATCGTGTTGCGCAGCTCCCGGACGTTGCCGGGCCACTCGAGCTGGGCCAGCCGCTCCACGGCATCGGGGGCGATCGTCCGCGGCGCGACCCCCTCGCGCCGCGTCAGCACGTTCACGAAGTGCGCGACCAGCAGCGGGATGTCCTCGCGGCGCTCGCGCAGCGGCGGCACGTGCAGCGGCACCACGTTCAGCCGATAGAAGAGATCTTCGCGGAACCGCGCGTCGGCGATCTCGGCCTCGAGATTCTTGTTCGTCGCGGCGAGCACCCGGACGTCGACCTTGACGGGCTTCGACCCGCCGATGCGCGTCACGACGTTGTCCTGCAGCACGCGGAGCACCTTGGCCTGCGCGGCAAGGCTCATGTCTCCCACTTCATCGAGAAACAGCGTGCCGCCGTCGGCTTGCTCGAATTTGCCGGCGCGGTCGGCCACCGCGCCGGTGAACGAGCCTTTCATGTGGCCGAAGAGCTCACTCTCGATCAACTCGCTGGGGATCGCCGCGCAGTTCACCTCGACGAACGGCCCGCCGGCGCGCGCCGACTGGGAGTGGATCGCGCGCGCCACCAGCTCCTTGCCGGTGCCGTTCTCTCCGGTGATGAGCACACGCGCCGGCGTCGGGCCGACGCGCTCGATCTTATCGATCACCGCCCGAATGCCGTACGACTTGCCGACGATCTCGTAGCGCGATTGAATCGTCTCGCGAAGACGCGCGTTCTCTTCGTTGAGATCGAGATGCCGCAGCGCATTGCGCAGCGTGACGAGAATGCGGTCGGTGTCGAGCGGCTTCTCGAGAATGTCATAGGCGCCGAGCTGCGTCGCCTCGACCGCGGTCGGGATGGTCGCGTGGCCGCTGATCATCACGACCACGGCGCTCGCATCGGCTTCCTTGATCTTCTTGAGCGCCTCGATGCCGTCGATCCCCGCCATCTTCACATCGAGGAACACGAGGTCGGGACGCTGCTTGCCGTATTCGGCAATGCCGTCGACGGCGTTGCCGACGGCGCGAATCTCGTAGCCCTCGAACTCGAGGAGCTGGCCGAGCGCCGCGCGAATGCCCTGCTCGTCGTCGATGATCAGGATGCGGCGCGCCATGATGGTTCCGTCAACCCGCGGTCTTGTACAAGGTGATCTTGCCGTTCGCCACCCGAATGTCGCCTACGTAGGGCGGGATCGGCAACGGGAGCGCGTCGGCGTCGATGCCGGCGGGCCGCGGCGCGTGGTCGAGCCGCGAGATGAGACCGGGGATCATGCCGCGCGGCAGCGAGAGCTCTTTCACCTTCACGCCGAGCACCTGGAACTCGGCCACGCCGCGCGATACGACGCGGAGCGTGCCGGAAAGCTCGAGGGGCGCGCGATCGCCGAGCATCGCAGCGATTGGCCCGAGCGCCCCGGATCCTCCGAGGTCGGCCGCGTTCACCGTGGTGCGTACGACGAGGCGGTCGTCGTCGACCATGGCCTGGATGCTGTCGGGCGAGATCGGCAGCGGATGCACGGACTGCATGAACACGTACGACGCGACGTCCGCCGCGCTCAGCGTTTGGAACGCCTGGCCACGCGGCTGACTCAACTTGGCGAGCGCGGCCCGTGTGCGCGCGGCGCTTTGCTCGCCGAGCGGCTCCCACACCGGTGCGTGCACCGCGGCCGCCGACGACTGGAGGCGACGCGGCATCCAGCGATCGCGCGTGAACCACGCGGCGACCGCGAGGACGCAGAGCAATGCGAGGCAGCCGAGGCGCGCGATGCATCCCATGGTCAGTCGCTCCGCAGTGGGGCCGACACCAGCGTCGTGTACGCCAACGCACCGCCCGCCGGTGTGCTCTGCATCAGATCGATCGATCGCACGATGAAATCCGTTCGATAGTCCGTTTGCTTCGCCGCGCGCGCCAGTGCGCGCAGGCGTTCTTCACCCGGCGCGTGCTTCACGCGCGCGAGCGTCACGTGTGGCCGAAAGGGTCGCGCCTCGATCTCGAACCCGAGCCGTTCGCAGCTCGTCTCCACGTCGTGATGCAGCAGCTCGAGCCGCGGTTCCTGTGATACCCCCAACCATACGACGCGAGCCCGGCGAAAGTTCGGAAAAGCTCCCACCCCGCCGAGGGACATCACGAGCTCGCGGTGTCGCCCCGCCACACCGGCCAGCGACGCCTGCAGCTCAGGCACCCGCTCCTCAGACGCCTCGCCGAGAAACTTGAGCGTGAAGTGAAGCCGCTCATCGTCGACCCACGCAAGCTCCGACGCCGCCGCGCGCACCATCGCGGTAGCCGCCGAGACTTCGCGGCGTATCTCGCTCGGCAGATTAATCGCCAGAAAGAGCCGCACGCGTGCCCGAAGCGAGGTGCACCGCCTCGTTCAGCGATCCCGACCGGAAGCCGCGGGGGTCCAGCTCGACGCGCTCGTAGCC
>JBIOHX010000199.1:0-7206 GCA_044449465.1 Gemmatimonadales bacterium
CCGTGGGCCGACGCCGCCCCGAGGTGACGCCGCCCCGTCCCGCCATCAACCGACGCGCTCCCCTAGTGAATCGCCGCCGGCCCTCGGTGGCATCGCTGCGTCCCGCCACCAGGCGACGCTCCCCCGTGGTCAACCGACGCCGCCGCGCCGCGGCATCGCTCCGCCTCGACGTCAGCCGACGTCGCACCGAGATCGGTCGACCACGTCTCGACGGGCATCGCCCATCGCCCGCGGTGGATCGACGCTCGCCCGCGGTGGATCGACGCTCGCCCGCGGTGGACCGACGCTCGCCCGCGGTGGACCGACGCTCGCCCGTGCTCGACGGCGGCTCGCCCGCGCTCGGTCGGCGCTCGCCCGTGCTCGGTCGGCGCTCGCCCAAGCTCAGTCAGCGCCCGTCCGTGTTTGGTCAACGACCGCGCGCGGTTGACAAGAGGTTGCCGGCGCTTAGTCGGCGCTTGCCCTCGCTCGATGGGCGCTTGCCCTCGCATGCTCAGCGCTCGCCCTCGCTCGATCAGCGCTCGCCCTCGCTCGATCAGCGCTCGCCCTCGCTCGATCAGCGCTCGCCCTCGCTAGCCCGCGCCGTGCCTCGCCGGTACGTTGACCTGACTCCGCCCCGAGCGTCCCCGATCCGCCTCGGAGGCTCCCTGATCCATCGCCGCGCGCCCCCGCCGTCCATCCGTGCCGGTCCGTTCAATCCGCCGTCCCCTGTGTCGTCGCCGCCTGCCTCGCCACTCACAGTCGCTCGGGCGACCCGCTCTGGCGAGCCGCCCCGGCGGGCCGTAACGATTGGACGCGGACAAAAACGAACCTGAACGGACACAAACGGAACGAACGCGTTGACGTTACGCCGGGAAACGCGCTCAATCGCCCCCCACCCGCCACACGATCCACCACCCACGATCCACGACCCCCCATCCACGACCCACGATCCACGATCCACGTCCCCCGGCCAACGTCCCCCGTCCCACGTCCCACGCCCAAGCGCCCAACCCTCATCACCGCCCTCGCCCTCGCCGCGTTCACCCCCCGCGCTCCCGAGCCGACGCCGCTCCGCGGCTTCTCGACTCGCTCCGCGCAGGTCGAGCGTGACTGGGAGGCCAAGTTCGACGCCATCCCCCAGCCGGCGCGCATGCGCGACATGATGCAGCGGCTATCCGCCCGGCCGCACCACGTCGGGTCGCCCTACGATAAGCAGAACGCCGAGTGGATCCGCGACCAGTTCGCGAGCTTCGGCTGGGACGTGCACATCGAGAACTTCGATGTGCTCTTCCCAACTCCTATCGATCGCGCCGTCGAGCTCGTGGCGCCGACGACCTACAAGGCTCTGCTCCAGGAGCCAACCGTCGCCCAGGACCCGACGTCGAGCCAACACGCCGAGCAGCTGCCCAGCTACAACGCCTACTCGATCGACGGCGACGTGACTGGACCGCTCGTCTTCGTGAACTACGGCGTGCCCGCCGACTACGAGCAGCTCCAGCGGCGCGGCATCTCGGTGAAGGGCGCGATCGTGATCGCGAAGTACGGCGGCTCGTGGCGCGGCATCAAGCCGAAGGTCGCCGCCGAGCATGGCGCGATCGGCTGCCTCATCTACTCCGATCCCGGCGACGACGGCTACGCCGGCGGCGACGTCTTCCCCAAGGGACCAATGCGCCCGCCGCAGGGCGTGCAGCGGGGGAGCGTGGAGGACATGCCGACCTACCCCGGCGATCCGCTCACCCCTGGCGTCGGCGCAACGAAGGATGCCAAGCGACTCCCGATCGCCCAGGCGCCGACGCTCACCAAGATTCCGGTATTGCCGATCTCATACGGCGACGCGCAGCCGCTGCTCGCCGCGCTCGGCGGACCGCTGGCGCCGGGCAGCTGGCGCGGCGGCCTGCCCATCGTCTACCGGATCGGGCCTGGCGCCGCGCGCGTCCATCTGCGCGCCAAGTTCGACTGGAGCCTCAAGACACTCTATGACGTCATCGCCAAGCTTCCGGGCACCGGCCCCGAAGCCGACCAGTGGGTGATCCGCGGCAACCATCACGACGCGTGGGTCAACGGCGCCGAGGATCCGATTTCCGGCCTCGTCGCGGAGTTGGAGGAGGCGCGCGCGCTCGGCCAGCTCACGCGTGACGGCTGGCGGCCAAAGCGCACGATCATCTACGCGGCCTGGGACGGCGAGGAGCCCGGCTTGCTCGGCTCGACCGAATGGGCGGAGACGCACGCCGGCGAGCTCTCCGCGCACGCCGTCGCCTATCTGAACAGCGACACGAACGATCGCGGCCCACTCGGGATGGAAGGCTCGCACACGCTCGAGCGTCTCATCAACGATGTGGCGCGCGATGTCGTCGATCCGGAGTCGAACGTCAGCGAATGGAAGCGCGTGCAGGCGCAGCGGATCAGCGACGGCGATGCCGGCGCGTGGAGCAACGACGATCTCCGCATCGGCGCGCTCGGCTCCGGCTCCGACTTCACCCCGTTTCTCCAGCATCTCGGTGTCGCCTCGCTCAACCTCGGTTACGGCGGCGAGGACAACAGCGGCATCTATCATTCGATCTACGACGACTTCTATTGGTACACCCACTTCAGCGATACGTCGTTCGTCTACGGCCGCGCGCTGGCCCAGACCGTCGGCGCCGCGGTGATGCGTCTGGCCGACGCCGACGTCCTGCCGTTCGTGTTCACGAATCTCGCGTCGACCACGAAGCGGTACATCGACGAGCTGCAGAAGCTGCGCGACCACCGGGCCGAGCAGATCGCCGACGTGAAGAAGCGGCGTGACGACGGGATCTACGCCATCGCCGAGGACCCGCGCGATCCGATCCAGGCGCCGGCGGAGCAAGCGCCGCCTCCGCACTTCGACTTCGCGCCGTTGCTCGACGCACAGGACTCACTCGCCGCTGCCGCGTCCCGCTTCGAAAAGGCCTACGATCACTGGAGCGATCGGTCGCGAGGAGCCGGCCCGGAGCAGGCGAGCGCGTCGCACGGCGAGGCTGCTCTGCGCGCGATCAACGAGCAGCTCCTCCAATCCGAGCGCGCATTCCTCGACACCGCCGGTCTCAAGCAGCGGGCCTGGTACCGGCATCTGCTGTACGCTCCCGGCTTCTACACCGGCTACGACGTCAAGACCATGCCCGGCATTCGCGAAGCGCTCGAGCAGGGCGCGTGGGGGGAGGTCGACGGCGAGATCGTGCGAGTCGCCGATGCGTTGAAGCGCGAGGCGAGCCTGGTCGGCGGGGCGTCGCGCAAGCTGGACCAGGTTGGAACGCCGATGCCGTGAGCGGTGAGCCGCGGCGCGCTCAGGCGCGCGCCGCGGCCGCGCGATCGAGTACGTCGCGCACCTTGGCGGCGAGCGTGTCGGGGGTGAACGGCTTCTCGATGAACGATTCGGTCGCCGACATCTCGGCGCTGTGCACCATCGCATCCCGCGTGTATCCCGACATGAGGAGCGTCGGCACGCCGGGGCGCAGCCGCGCGACGTGCGTCGCCAGGTCGCGTCCGCCGAGTGCCGGCATCACCATGTCGCTCAGGACAAGACTGAACTGCGTCTCTGGATCGCTGCACATCCGCAACGCCTCGAGCCCGTCGCTCGCTTCGATCACGACGTACCCTGCGCGGCGGAGCACGCGCGCCGTCATCTTCCGCACGACGGCGTCGTCCTCGACGAGCAGTACCGTCTCGTCGCCTCGTCGGGTCGATTCAGTGCCATCGGCGCGGACCTCGGGCCCGCCGGTCTCGTTGCTGCGTGGCAGATACACCTTGAAGCTCGTGCCGCGCCCGGGCTCGCTGTACACCCAGATGTGGCCGCCCGATTGTTCGACGATGCCGTGCACCGTCGACAGGCCGAGTCCCGTCCCTTTGCCCGCTTCCTTCGTCGTGAAGAACGGGTCGAAGATGCGATCGATGTCTTCCGCTGGAATCCCGACGCCGGTGTCGGTCACCGCCAGCATGACGTGCGGCCCCGCGGGCTGGTCCGGGCGCCGCCACGTGTACGAGTGGTCGAGCATTACGTTGGCCGTCTCGATCGTGAGCACGCCGCCGGTGGGCATCGCGTCGCGCGCGTTCACCACCAGGTTGACGAGCACCTGCCCGAGTTGGCCGGGATCGGCCTTGACCAGATCGAGCTCCTTGGCGAGCTCGGTGTGAAACTCGATGTTCTCACCGATCAGGCGGCGCAGCATCACTTCCACGCCCGACAGCGTCTCGTTCACGTTCACCACGCGCGGCTGCAGCACCTGCTGCCGGCTGAAGGCGAGCAGCTGTCGTGTGAGCGCGGCGGCGCGTCGCGCGGCGTCGCGGATCTGCTCGATGTAGCCGCGGTCTTCGTCCTCTGGGTCCGTCGCCGGATGGTTGGTGAGGAGCAGCGACGTGTACCCCTCGATCACCGTGAGCACGTTGTTGAAGTCGTGCGCCACGCCGCCGGCCAGCTTGCCGATGGCGTCCATCTTCTGCGCCTGGCGGAGCTGGGTCTCTAGCTGCGATCGCTCGGTGATGTCCTGCACGGTTCCGATCAACTTCTTCTTTCCGAGCACATCGACGACGACGCGGGCCCTCGACTGGACGATGCGCGTCGGCTGGCCCGGAAGAACGATGCGGTACTGCTCGGTGAACTCGCGGAGCTCGGCGAGCGCGTTCGACGCGACGGCGTGCATGCGCTCGCGGTCCTCGGGATGGACGGTGTCGAGGAATCTGTCGGTCGGCGGCTGGCCGCCGTTCGGCTCGAGGCCGGCGAGCCGGTACATCTCGTCGGACCAGAAGACCTGTCCCGAGCCGGAATCGATCTCCCAGTACCCCAGGTGCGCGACGTGCTGCGCTTCGCCGAGGCGGCTGGTGAGCAGCCGGAGCTGATCGGCGAGCTCCTGCTGGCGCCGCTCGTGCTCCTGCAAACTGATATTCGTAGCCTCTAACGCCTCGGCCCGCGCTTCCAGCTCGGCGGTCTGGCTCTCGAGCTCGAGCGCCTGCGTCTGCTGGAGCTCGCTCTGCTCCTCGAGCTCGGTATTCTGCTCGGCGAGCCGCGCGTTTTGTTTGACGAGGAGCTCGAGGTTGGTAGCCATGCGCCGGGTCTCGGCGCCGAGCCGCCGGCGAAGCGCGATCACCAGGCCGGCGAGCGTGAGGAACTCGACGACGAACGCCAAACGGGCGACGCGGAGCATCCTGAGGTGGCCGGCGAGGCGCGCCGTCGGCGCGAGCCAGAAGGTGAGCGCCATCGCCGCGAATAGCCCGACGATGAGCCACGACGTTCGGGTCAGCGACTTCGCCGCCCGCTGCTGATCCAGCGCGGACAGCTCGATGTGCCGTTCCGCCGATTGTGAGCTGACCATGTAGGAATTCGACGAGCTGGCGGTGCGCGCGGTCACGGCCTTCGAGGAGGGAATCGGCGCCGGCAAGCTCGCGCGGCGGACCGGTCGTCAGCTCGGCTCGCGCCACTCCACGCCGTCCTCCTCGATCAGCTCGTCCGCCTCGCGCGGACCCCAGCTGCCGGCGGCGTAGGTGGGCATGCGCCGCGGCTTATTCGACTCCCAATACTGTAGAAGCGGGTCGATGGCCCGCCAGGCCGCCTCCACCTCGTCGCTGCGAGTGAAGAGCGTGGCCTCGCCGATCATCACGTCGAGGAGAAGCGTTTCGTAGGCCGGCGCGGCGACTTCGCCGAACGCCTCGGCGTAATCGAACTCCATGTCGACCGGCGCGATCTCGATGTTCGACGTCATCGCCACGGCCGCGCCGGGCACCTTGACCTCGAAGTTGAGCGCGACGCCCTCGTTGGGCTGCACGCGCATGACGAGCGTGTTCGGCCGCATCGCCTGACTGGTCTGGCCGAACATGAGGTGCGGCGGCGACCGGAACTGGACGGCGATCTCCGAGACGCGGCCGGCGAGCCGCTTGCCGGACCTCAGATAGAAGGGCACGCCGTTCCAGCGCCAATTGTCGACGAACAACCGCACCGCGGCGAAGGTCGGCACGGTAGAGGCTGGCGAGACGTCCGGCTCTTGGACGTATCCCGGCACCGCCTTGTCGCCGATCGCGCCGCCGGTGTATTGCGCGCGCACGGCGTTGGTCGGGATCGTCTCCGGCGTGAGCCAGCGGATCGACTTGAGCACCTTCACCTTCTCGTCGCGCACCGAGTTCGCGGACATCTGCGGCGGCGGCTCCATCGCCGTCAGCGACAGGAGCTGCAGCAGATGGTTTTGGAACATGTCGCGAACGACGCCCGCCTCCTCGTAGTACTTGCCGCGCCCTTCGACGCCGACGCTCTCCGCCGCCGTGATCTGCACGTGGTGGATCCACTGCCGGTTCCAGATCGGCTCGAAGATCGAGTTGGCGAACCGCAGCACCAACACGTTCTGCACCGTCTCCTTGCCGAGGTAGTGATCGATGCGGTAGGTCTGGTGTTCGGCGAACAACCCTAATACGAGATCGTTCAATTGCTGCGCGCTCTCGAGGCTGCGCCCGAACGGCTTCTCGATGACGATGCGCGTCCAGGGCCGCTCGTCCGCCGTGCGCGTGCGCGGCGCCAGCCCGCTTCGCGAGAGATTCCGCACGATGGGCTCGAACACGCTCGGCGGCACCGCGAGGTAGAAGAGCCGGTTGCACTCCTCGCGCGGCCGCCCGCGCTCGACCTCGGCGAGCCGCCGCCCGACGAGCGCGTAGTCGTCGCCGTTGGTGAGGTCGGCCGAGACGAAGTGCAGCCGGCGGCAGAGGTCCTCCCAGAGCGCGGCGTCGATGCCGTCCACCTCGTCCGACTCGCCGAGCGCCTTGCGCATCGCCGCCCGGAAGCTGTCGTCGGTCACCGACTCGTCGCGCCCCACGCCGAGCACGCAGAACTGCTCGTCGACGAGATGCTCTTTCATGAGCTGGTAGATCGCCGGCAGCAGTTTCCGCCGGCTCAAGTCGCCGAGCGCGCCGAAGATCACCATCGTGCACGGATCGGCATGGTCGCGCGCGCCGCGGGCCGCAGTCGGCGCCGCGGGACGCAGCGAGACGACCGCACCCGCCGCCGGCGCCGTCATGAGCGCTTCACCGCGTGGCCGCCGAACTCGTTGCGCAGCGCCGCGATCACCTTGGCGCCGAATGAATCGGCCTGGCGAGAGCGGAAGCGCGTTTGCAGCGAGAGCGTGATCACCGGCGCCGGCACGTCGAGGTCGATCGCCTCGGCAAGCGTCCAGCGGCCCTCGCCCGAATCCGCAACGTATGGTGCGATGCCCGCCAGCTTCGGATTGCTGCGCA
>JBIOHX010000200.1:0-7179 GCA_044449465.1 Gemmatimonadales bacterium
CATGCGCATCCCCCCGAACTCGCTCGTCCTCGGCGTACCCGGCCGCGTAGTTCGCCAAACCCGCGCCGACGAGCGGGAGCGCATTCAGGCGACGGTCGCGAGCTACATCGAGCTGCAGCAGCGATATCGGTGAGCGGCGTGGATCGTGGATCGTGGATCGTGGATCGTTGGACGTGGGACGTGGGACGTGGGACGTGGATCAGCCTCGCGAACGCCACACCGTCACTTCCCCCGCAACCCAAAAAATTTCCGCACGCTATCGCGATCTCACCCGCAAGTACGACCTATCCGTCCAATCCGTGCCCTTAATCCGTAGAATCCGCATCCCCCAAGTCCTTGGGCCGTCCCGAGGCAGTCCTCGATCGTCGACTGGCACTACCGGGTAGTCCCCACGCACGCCGTGCCGGTCGAGAGTCCGACCGCCTTGCGCAACACCGCGAGCACGTCGCCCGCGTCGAGGACACCATTGCAATTGGCGTCGCCACGCGGATACGACGGCGACGCCGCCGATGGCCTGCCGACGAGCGCTTCCTGGATCAGGAACGCGTCGAGCGCGTCGATCTTGCCGTCGCCATTGACATCGCCGCGCAACACCGCGCCCAGCCCGCCAGGCGTGAAAGTGAACATGCCCCGGCCAAAGGTGCCGGCGAGCAGCAAGTTGGCCGACGGCTGATATGTCAGATCTTGAATGATGACGTTGGGCATGCCGGTGGGACCGGCGCCCCAGGTCGCACCGTCGTCGGCGGTCTGAAAGACCCCGACGTCGGTGCCGACGAAGATGCTGCCCGTCGTCCCGACGAACACCGCCGCGTTGGCCGGCGCGTCCGGTAAGTTGCCGGCAATGCTCCGCCAGGTCACGGCGCCGTCGGTCGTCTCCCAGATGTGCGGCGCCTGGAAGCCCGAGACAGTGACGAGCGCGTGCGTCGCCGTCGCCGGATCGACCACGATGCGTGTGACAGTGCGGAGCGGGAGCCCGGTGGAGAGGGTGAACGTGTTGCCCCCGTCGCGCGACACCTGAACGTTGCCGTCGAAGGTACCGACGTAGATCGTGTTCGAGTCGGCCTTGGCGAGGGCGACGGTGGTGATGACGCCGTTACCCTTGGTGAGATCGGCCGAGATGGGCGTCCACGTCAGGCCCTCGTCCGTCGTTCGGTACAACCGGTCCGTGGCGAAGTACAGCTTGGTCGGCGTGGTGAGATCCATGACGAGCGGAGGAATGAACGATGCGCGGTCGGTGCCGACGATACCGTTCGTCCGGATGGCGGCCGACGTTGCGTCGCTCCGCAGGATGTTCGCCCCCACCCCAGGCGACCACTGCGACTCGGCCCACATCACGCGGCTGTCCTTATAGTTGATCGCGGTGTATCCGCCGTCGCCTCCCAGGAACCCGTCCCAGAAGGGCCCGCCGGTGAAGATGTGCGTGCCGTTGTCCTGCGAGCCGCCCATGATCAGCGTGCCGTCGGAGCTCATCGACACGCCCGGGTAGTACTGCGTGATGGCCAGGCCATAGTTGCGCGACGTCCACGTCTCGCCGGCGTCCAGCGATACGAACACTCCGCCATCGGTGCCGGCCCACATGATGTCCGGGTTGCGCGGATCGAACACGAGCACGTGCCAGTCGCTGTGGATCTCGTTGGCCATCGGCACGAACGTCGCGCCGCCGTCGCTCGACTGGTATGCGCGCACGCCGGCGACGAAGATACGGTTCGCCCCGCGCGGATCGATCTGCAGCACGAGGTCGTAGCTCGCCTGCCCGCCGAAGTCGCCTCGCGGCGTGTTGGCGGTCACGACCCCGGCCGCGGCGAGCTGCGTCCACTGGTTCGACGATTCGTCCCAGCGGAAGAGACCGAGGAGCCGACCGGTTTGCTGCGTGCCGACGAGCGCCCACAGCGAGTTCGGCTGCGCCGGCGTCACCGCGAGCTGCACGCGGCCGATTGTCGTTGGATCGGCGACCGGCAGGGGCGGAAGCTGCGACCAGGTGGCGCCAACGTCGGTCGAGCGGTAGACCCCGCGCCCTGCGGCCGAAGGCGCGACCCGGGCGCCCGCGTAGTAGGTGCCGGCGCGCGTGGGGTGTGCAACGATGGACGTGACGACGCCGACGCTGGCCCCGGTGACGAGGCTCCAGTTCGCGCCGCTGTTGACCGAGCGTGCGATCCCGCCCGGTGTATTGAAGCCGAGTCCCGCAAGGAGCGTCGTGCCGCTCGGTGAGCCCGCGGATGCGCGATCGACGACGATGGTGTAGAAGTCGACGACGCCGCCTCCCGACACGTTGAGGCCGTTGGTGGCGCTCGTGCTCCACGTATTGCCGCCATCGGTCGACCGCAGCGCGCCGCAGCCGAACGTGCCCTGGTTCCCCTCGCCCGTTCCAACGTACAGCAACGACGGGTTCACCGGATCCTGCGCCAGCGCGCCGGTGGTCAATGCACACTGGTTGTCGGTGATCGGTGTCCACGAGGCGCCGTTGTTCGTGCTGCGCCACACACCGCCCGTCGCGGTCCCGACGTACATCGGGCCCCCGGCCGTCGCCGCCGGCACGATCGCCGCGATGCGTCCGGCGTCGAGCTGCGGCGCGGAGCTGAAGAAGCCGCCGTCCGCCACGAACAGTCCCGTCGGGCCGATGGGACGCCAGGCGCCGGTCAGCGGCGCCGCGCTCGCGCCACTGAAGGCCGAGCCACGCATCACCGAGAGTCGAGCGCGAAGCATGGCGTCGTACGGACGCTGTGTGCCCGGGAACGTACGCTGCGCCCAGAACCACTCGGAGCGCGCCACCGGATCTTCCCGCACGCTATCGTGGTCCTGCGCGGCGAGCGGTGCGACGACGCCAGGTAGAGACAGCGCGCAGAGCTGGGCGAGCGCTGCGAGCCAAACGAGCCGTGAGCAGCGGAGGGGTGAGCGGCGGAGGGGTGAGCGCGAGCGATCTGTCATTGTGGCCCTCTACCGAAAGACGCGAAGGGTGACGGCGTTGCTCGTGCCGCCGCCGGTCTCGATCGTGAGCGCGTACGCGCCTGCGTCGAGGGGCAACGGCGGCGCCTCGCTGCGAGACGTCACGACATCGGGGATGACGAAGTGGATCACCGTGCCCGCCGCGTTCGCCGGCACCTGTGCGATCGCCATTCCGGCGAAGTGAATGGTGTTGGCGCCCGGCATGCCCGGGGCAAACCCGTGACCGTGGATCACGACTTCGACCACGGCGCCGCGCGGCACGAGCACGGAGTCTGGCCGAACGGAGTCGATCGCCGGGCCGCCACTGGCCGTCGACTGCGCCACGGCGCTCGACACATGGAGCGCCTTGGCACGCTGGCAGGCCGCGGCGACCGAAGCGGCGGCGAACAGACCACACGCCCTGAGCGCGGCGCGCGCGAAGCCGGCGCGCGGACGCGTGCTGCGTCGTTGCTTCGTCACGGCGTGTGCACCGCCCGGGTGGCGCCGACGCTGGCGCGCTTGGAAGCGTCCGCGGTGGTCGTCTCGTGCATCTCGGTGACCGTGAGCTTCATCCGCCACAACGCAGCGGGCGAGCGCACCTCGAACCGATACGAGCCAACGGGCGACGCGCCGAAGCCCTGCGTACGCACGCCGGCCGCTCGCACGAGACCGGGCACGGCGGGATTGCTCACGCGCATGCCGCCGTCGTCGAGCGCCACCTCGTCGACGAAGCGGAGGCCGGTGGTGTCGTACGCGATCTGGTCCGTGACGCTGCCGACACGCTCGCTGCCCACGCCGGTGAGCCGTACGTCGACGACCACGATGGAGCCGGCGGGAGGGAGCGAGTCGGAGACCTCGAGCCGCGCCTCGAGGGTCTGCACCTTGGCGACCGGCCGCTCGAATGGACGCGTCTCCGCGCAGGCCGCGAGAAGCACGATCGTTCCGAAAAAGGACAACGTGGCCAAGGAGTGGCGTAGCGAATCTGTCATCGCACGATCACCGGAAAGCGGGTGGCTGTGACTTGTGTGGTGATGTCGGTGCCGTCGAGAGCGGTCATGTCGAGCACGCCGAAGGTGAGATAGCCGCTGCGGCCGGCGACTGGCGTGACGAAGCTGAGACGCATCACCGGTAGCTGTGACACGATCCCGTTCGCTGCCGCAACCGTGATCTTGAAGACGCCGAACGAGCTGCTCGCCACCACGGGCTGCGGAGTTTCGGTCGGAACGACGATGTTAGTAAGCGTGAACACTCCGTTGTCCGTCTCGTAGCCGACGATGACGGTCGCGGCACCTACTTGCGCGGTGCGCGGGTCGAGCGTGAAGGTGACCGTCATGGAGTCGCCGGCGCGCATACTATAGGTCGTCTGATCGCTGCGGAGCACCGGCGTGGTCGCCGACCGCGTGACGATCACGAACACCGAATCCTGCGCGCCGTTCTGAACAGCCCCGGCCACCCACGCCTCGCCGGCGCCCACCGCCGTCACCTTTCCGCTCGCATCCACGGTGGCGACCGTGGGAGCGCGGCTCACGAAGCTGAGCGAGCTCCCCGGCGCGGGCTGTCCGCCGACCGTCGCGGTGACCGTCGGCGCATAACTGCCACCCGGGTCGAGAATCCGGATCTTCTCCGTGGCACTGCCGTACGTGAGCGTCGAGCTCGGCAAGACATTGAGCGTGATCGACACCGTCTGCGGCGTGTTCGTGGCGCCGGCGGCATCGACCTTGACCGTGCCGTGGTAGCTGCCGACCGCGAGCGACGTGGAAGTCACGGTAAAGGTCAGCGTGAACGGCGCAGTCGTACCCGCGAGCGACGCCGAGAGCCAGCCCGTTGGTTGGCCGCCGTCATAGACCGGTGCCTCCACCGTAACGGTGGTGAAGGCGACAGTTCCGCCGTCGGTGATCCTGATCGACGCCGGCGCGGGATTCGTCGAAGTAGTGGTCGAGAAGGTGATGCTCGACGAATCGAGAACGATCACCGGCGTCGGAGGCGGCGTCATCGTGAACGTCGATGACGTCGTCGACGCCAGACCAGACGACGTGAACACGAGCGTGCGATCGCCCGCGCTTCCGGAAATCGTGAGGCCGCTGAAGGCCGCCACGCCGCCAGTGGCCGACAGCGTCGCACTGCCGCCGAGTGTTCCGCCGCCGCTGCCGATGGCGACGGTGACCGGCGCCGTCGATGTGGTGACGAGGTTCCCCGCGGCGTCGTGCACCTCGACCACCGGCTGCGTGGCGAGCGCGGAGCCGACTGCCCCCCCGACTGGCTCCGTGCGCACGGCCAGCGCCGACGCGCTCCCCGGTGTCACGGTGACCGCGACCGGCGCGCTCGAGACGGAGCCGGCCGACGCGGTGATGTTCGCCGTCCCAACCTTGATCGCGGTGACGACTCCGCCGGTCGCCGATGCCACGCTCGGATCAGACGACGACCATCCGACCGTGGCGCCGCTGACGGCTCGACCCTCCGCATTGACGACGCTTGCCGCGAGCGTACTGCTACCGCCCGATTGGAGCGTCAGCGGCGACGACGGCGAGATCGTAACGGCGGCGGGCGTGTTGTCCTGCACCGCGGTGCCGCCGTCGCCTCCGCCGCAGGCAGAGAACGCGGCCAGCGAGACGATGACCGCGGCGATCGACACACGCCCGGCTGGGGCCGGGCGCCGTGTAAAGGCGGAGCGAAAGAGCACGCGACGAAGCCGGGGGAGGGTTCGGAGGTCGCTATCAGACTCTTTCTACATTGGCGTGCGATGAGGAATTTGGCAAGTACACCCGGCGCCGAGCCGCATCGATCTACCGCGCCGCTTTGTACGTCACCCTCCAGATCCGGCCGCCCTTGTCGTCGCTGATGTAAAGCGCTCCGTCCGGTCCCTGCGCCAGGCCGACGGCGCGGTGCGCGGCGCCCTGCGGATTCATCATCGCCCCCGAGAATCCGTTCGCGAACACCGTATAGTCCGCCGCCAGGCCTTGTTTGAATTCTAGAAACACGATCTCGTAGCCGTCCTCCGGCAGCGGCGCGCGATACGCCGATCCGTGGAACGCGATGAACGCGCCGCCTCGATACTGGGCCGGGAACATCGTCCCCGTATAGAAGAGGATCGACATCGGCGACCAGTGCGCCGGAAACGCGATCAGCGGCTGGATCAACCGGTCGCACCTCGTGCTCGCTGTCTTTGACGCCGCATACTCGGGCGCGACGACGCGCGTCTGCGTCAGATAATCGTAATAACAGTACGGCCACCCGAAGTCGGCGCGCGACGCCGCGATGCGAATCATCTCCTCCGACGCCGCGACGGCGTTCGCCTCGTCGGTGTACTGCTTCGGCCACCGGTCGTGCAGCTGGTCGCGTCCGTGCGACACGGCGTAGATCATCGTGTCGAACGGGCTCACCGCGAGCGCCACGGCGTTGTGCAGCCCGGTCGCGACCCGCGTGCCTTCTTTGAGCGTCTGCTTGCCCGCGTCGGTCGGGAAGACCCAGATCCCGCCGCTCGAGTCGAGCTCCGGACAGGGATCGCGCCCCGGCGTTTCCGGCGCCGTACCCGCCGCGCACCCGTCCGACGCCGCGCCGATGTTGACGACGAGCCGGCCGCGCCGATCGATCGCCAGGCTGTGCGACGGCAGCGGCCGCGTCGCCAATCCGGCGACCACGGTGTCTGGCTTGCGCTTCGGCGTCAGCGAATCGGTGATCCGGTAGCGCAGCACCTCGCTCGCCGTCGACACGTATAGCGTCGAGTCGCCCGCCAACACCACGCCATGCACGCCCGTGTCGCCGAACTGCTCGCGGACGTCGGCATGTCCGTCGTGATTCGTATCGCGGAGCGCGACGACACCCCCCGGCTGCCGCCGCTGATCGAGCACTCCGACATACACATCCCCATTCCGCCGCACCACCAAATGCCGCGCCGGCCCCACACTCTCGGCGAACACGGTCGCGCAAAACCCAGGCGGCAGCTTGATCGCATCGTCACACCCCGACGGCGCAGCCGCCTGCTGCTTGTGCCCGCACGCCATCGCCCCAACGACGACGACCGCCGCTCCAACGGCGCCGACCCCGCGGCGCGCAGAACGAACGCTCGATCGATGCACAACGGTTGGCGAACGGAACATTCCGCGGTGGAGGGTTGCAGGAAGCATGCTTGTGTGGATCGTGGATCGTGGATCGTGGATCGTGGATCGTGGATCGTGGATCGTGGATCGTGGATCGTGGATCGTGGATCGTGGATCGTGGATCGTGGATCGTGGATCGTGGATCGTGGATCGTGGATCG
>JBIOHX010000201.1:0-7104 GCA_044449465.1 Gemmatimonadales bacterium
AAATAGTCGCCGACGTGCTCGCGAATCTCGTCTCGATGAATCGCCTTCCAGGCGTCGTGGCCGCGCTGCCCGGTCCATCGTGCGTCCGCGGTCCCGACCCGCGCCGCGTGACGGCCGGCCCAAGTCGCGCCGCGACCGAGTCCGCGCATCACCGGCGACATCGGCCGTCCGCCCGACGGCCCTCGTCGCAGCATGAAGGTGAGACCGGCGCCGATCGTTGCGCCGATCAACGCCGCCGTGAGCAGATCGTATTCCTGCTCGTGTGAACTGATCGCGTCACGCGCCCCGCGGGCCGCGGGTGCGCGGCCGGATACGCGGGGCTCCTGCGAGCGTCTCCGCGGCCGGTTCGGGGTTGCCGTCGTGGCCATCTGCTTCCTCCTGAGTCTCGACATGATCGGCCTCGTCGGCCGCATCGAGCTCGTCAGACGCAAGGTCCATCCCACTCCGTCGCCGACCGTCCTGCCCGCGGCGTGAGTGCTCGAAATGTGTCCCGGCCCGGAACGCCGCCGTACCGCCCCGGACCGCCCGCACCGTCGACGCCGCCGAAATGAACAGGCTCTCCGCTTCCTCCTGCACGACGGCGAGCAGTGCGTTGAATTCGTTCAGCCGCTGTTCGGTCAATTGGACAGCGTGCTCCACCCGGTCGTTGGCAGTTGCGATGGTTTCGTTTACGCGGTCCATGTCGGCGCGGACCGAACCGGCGACCGCCTGCACGTCTTCAGCGATGGCGCCCGCGCGGCGCATGATCGGCCCAATCTCTCGTTGCACCGCCGCCAGGAGCTGATGCACGCCCTGATCGACGCGGCGCAGCCTCCAGATCGCCGCTAGCGCCGTGGCGACCAGCGCCAGCGCGGCAAGCGCGAGGATCGCTTGCGCGATCGTCGCGATGTTCGCGAGTACGTTGCCGGACGCGGCGACGTAGACGGTGTCGCGCGCGAGTCCGGCGCCTTGTACCAGAAGCGCTCCAACCGACGCGGGCACGCTAATCATGTGCGAGAATGCACCTCGAACCGCGAGAGTTGGCCGCGGCGGCGGCCTCGCCTCACCCGCGTCGGCGACGAAGGGAGTGCAAGGGCAAGGCCAGGATGAGTGCGCCTCGCGAACCGACCATCCTACGGCGCGGCGGCGGCGGCGGCAAGCCTGAGTACGTGCCGCTGCATCCGCGATGGCATTGATTTCGACTTGCCGGACCGTTCATTCTTCGCTCAGCATCGCACATCACCTCGAGCAAGGGTACGCATGAGCGCACTGCAGTTCATCGTCCAAGGCGGGCAGCGGCTGAAGGGAGATATTCGTCCGTCGGGGAACAAGAACGCCGCGCTGCCGATCATCTGCGCTGCGCTGCTTACCGAGCAACCGGTAGCGCTCGAGAACGTGCCCAGAATTCGCGACGTCGAGACGCTCGTCGAGCACGTCCAGACGAAAGGCGCAGAGCTCCGCTGCACTGCTACGAATTCGCTCCACATCCATGCACAGACCCTGCGGTCGGCCGATCTCGACCCGTACCTTTGCCGGAAGATCCGTGCGTCGATCCTGCTTGCCGGTCCGTTGCTCGCGCGATGTGGGAGCATCAAGCTGCCGCCACCGGGAGGCGATGTCATCGGACGTCGGCGTGTCGACACGCACTTCCTCGCGCTGGAGCGGCTCGGCGTGTCGTTCGACCTCGACGACAGCTTTCATCTGTCGACGCCGGGCCTCCGTGGCGCCGACGTCTTCCTCGACGAGCCAAGCGTCACCGGCACTGAGAACGCCGTAATGGCCGCCGTCGCCGCCACGGGCACAACCATCCTTCGGAACGCGGCGAGCGAGCCGCACGTGCAGGACCTCTGTCATTTTCTCGTCGCCATGGGGGCCGAGATCGAGGGGATCGGCACCAATCGGTTGACCGTGAACGGGGGACGCACGCTCAGTGGCGCGAGTCACCGTATCGGCCCGGACCACATTGAGGTCGGCTCGTTCATCGGCCTCGCCGCGGTGACCAGCTCGGAGATTCGAATCGTCGACGCCGGTGTCGAGCATCTGCGCTCTACGCTGATGGGTTTCTCGCGGCTTGGCGTCTCCTGCGTGATCGACGGGCCGGACATCGTCGTGCTAGCCGAGCAGAGCAAGGAGATTCGGACCGATCTCGGCGGCCATGTGTCCAAGCTCGAGGATCAACCTTGGCCGGCATTCCCGGCCGACACGATGTCGATCGCGCTCGTCACCGCCACGCAGTGCTCGGGGATGATCTTGATTCACGAGAAGATGTTCGAGTCGCGTCTGTTCTTCGTCGATAAGCTGATCGGCATGGGCGCGCGGATCGTGCTCTGTGATCCACATCGCGCCCTCGTCGCCGGTCCCTCGAAGCTGCGCGGCGGGACGGTCGAGTCGCCGGACATTCGCGCCGGCATGGCGATGCTGATCGCCGCACTCTGTGCCGACGGGCAGAGCACGATCAACAACGTCGCGCAGATCGAGCGCGGCTACGAGCGGATCGACGAGCGGCTTCGCAATTTGGGCGCGCTCATCACCACGAACGACGAGCGCCGCGGTTCGTGACCATCGTCGCGGATTCGGAGGCCGTTCCAGACGTCGACGCGTTCGGTGTGCGTGCGTTTGCCACCACGCGCGCCAGCGGGAGCTTCGGCGTCATGACCGATGAGCCGGTGCGCGAAGTGCTAGGGCGATGGGACCGGCTGCGCGCAGAGCTGCGGGCAAGTGGACCCCGCTTCGCGACCGCCGTGCAGGTCCACGGGGCCGAGATTCTAGTGCATCACCCTGCATGGGAGGGGTGGTTGCGCGGCACGGAGGCCGACGGGCATCTCGCCGCCGATCGCGGCACGGCGCTCGTCGTCACGGTCGCCGATTGCGTGCCGGTGTTTCTCACCCATCCAGGCGGCGCGATCGCCCTATTGCACTCTGGGTGGCGCGGCACGGCGGCACGGCTGGTGGAGCGGGGCATCGCGGCGATGGAGCACCGCGGTTTCCCAGCGGCCGAGCTGCGCTTGCATACGGGACCGGCGATCTGCGGCAAATGCTACGAGGTGAGCGCCGAGGTGTACGCGAAGCTCACCGGGCGCGACCCTGGTCGGCCGACGACGATCGATCTACGTGGACTGATTGCGGACCAGGCGCGCGGCGCCGGCGTTCGGCACATCACGACGAGCGCCTCGTGCACTCGCTGTGACAATGATCGTTTTTTTTCCCATCGAGCGGGCGATGCAGGACGTCAGCTCGCCGTCTCGATCGCCGAGCTCGGCTAGCGGGTTCCGCGTCTCGCGAGAGTCGGCGCGATAGCGCTTGACCAGCCCTCCCGCACCATCTACTTTATTGATGCTGCGCGGCCCCAGGGGTCGCGAGTGAAATGTGGGGGAGGTTCCCCACATTTTTTTGTTCTGGACGACTTCCTCGACTGGATGTGAAGGACGCGCTGGAAGACGTTGTCGCATTAGCGCTTGACGAGATCGGATTCGATCTCGTTGAGCTTCGGCGGGGGGGCACGCGGAACCGTCCGCTGATCGAGGCGAGAATCGATCGGCGCGACGGGCTTGCCGTCTCCGTCGACGATTGCGCGAAGGCGTCGCGGGCGGTGGAGGCGCGACTCGATGGCAGTTCGCTCGTGTCGCCTCAGTACGTGTTGCAGGTGTCGTCGCCGGGCGAACGGCCGCTGCGCGGTGCGGCGGATTGGCGCCGGTTCGTCGGGGAGTGGGCGAGTGTGTTAAGCCCGGAGTTCGGTGGGCGGTTCGAGGCAAAAATACTTGCGGTGGAGGGTGAGGCCGGATTCGAGGTTGCGGTGCTGGAGCCCAACGAGACCAAGGGCGTCGAGCGCCGAGTTCCACTGGCCGCGGTCAAGGAAGCCCGGCTGGCATTTCACATGTGACGCGGGCGAACGCGCGTCAGCGCATGTGACGAACATACTGAACGGATCGATCGCGAGGCGCCGAGGAATCGGCGCGCGCGGCCACGTACAACCCGAGGGATCTTGGATGGTCAGTTCTGCAGAGATTCTCGCCGCGTTTCGCGAGGTGTCGAACACCAAGCAACTCGATCGCTCGGAATTGTACGGCCTGCTTCAGGACGGCATCATGGCCGCCCTCGCGAAGAAGTACGGCCCGAACGTCCAGGCCGAAGTCGACATCGACGACGGCAAGGGCGACATCCGCATCGTGCTCCTGAAGACCGTCGTACAAACGGTCGAGGATCCAAGCCGCGAGATCACGGTCGAGGACGCGCGCGCATTCGATGAAAGCTTCGAGCCGGGCGACGTGCTCGAGGAACCGGTTGATTTCGCCACCTTCGGCCGTGCCGCCGTGCAGGCCGCCAAGCAGCGTATCATCCAGCGCGTCCGCGAAGGCGAACGCACGCGCATCCGCGACGAGTTCGCCACGCGAGTCGGCGAGCTGCTCTCCGGTGAGGTGCAGCAGATCGAACGCGGCAAGCTCGTCGTCATGCTCAACAAATTCCGCGAGGCGGAAGCGATCATTCCGTATCGCGATCAGAACCACCGCGAGCACTTTCATCAAGGCGAGCCGATCCGCGCCGTGCTCAAGCGCGTCGAAGAGACGCCCAAAGGGCCGCGCCTCATCCTCAGTCGCGGCGATCCGCTTTTCGTTCAGGCCCTGTTCAAGCTCGAGGTCCCCGAGATCCAACAGAACATCGTCGAGATCCGCGCCGCTGCCCGCGAAGTCGGTAGCCGAACGAAAATTGCCGTCTTCTCGCGCGACGACTCGATCGATCCGGTTGGCGCGTGCGTCGGCCTCAAGGGCTCTCGCGTACAGGCAGTCGTCAACGAGCTGAATGGTGAGCGCATCGACATCGTGCCGTGGTCTCCGGACCCGGAGCGTTTCGCCAAGCTCGCGCTCGCACCGGCCAAAGTCGCGCGCGTGTTCAGCGATCCGGCGTCCAAAACTATTCAGGCCGTCGTCGACGAAGATCAGCTGTCGCTTGCTATTGGGCGCAACGGGCAGAACGTTCGCCTGGCCTCGGAGCTCACGGGCTGGAAGATCGATCTCTACTCCAGCCGCGAATGGATGGAGCGAGGAGGCGCCGAGTCGCAGATCTTCGCGCCGCTTCCGGAGGAGACCGAGGAGTTGGCCGACGTTCGCCTCTCCGATATCGCCGGCATGCCGCCGGCGACCGTGGCCGTGCTCGAGGAAGCGGGCTACCGCACCCTCAACGACATCATCGACCTGGAGCGTGAGGATTTCCTCAAGCTGCCGGGCATTGCACCCGAGGAAGCCGACCGCATCATGGCGTTGATCGACGAGCTCACGACCGAAGACGGCGGCTCGGAGGAAGACCGCCGGGAGGACGGGGGCACCACCGCAGCGTGACGCGGCGCCCGAGCGCATGACACAACATGGATGACGGCGCGCGGCAGCGGTTGTGGCGACTGCTCGGCCTTGGTGTTCGAGGTCGCGGCGTCGTCGTTGGCGTGCAGCAGGTGCGAGTGGCCGCGCGAAAAAATCAGGTTTCGCTCGCGATCGTCGCGAGCGACGCATCGCGCAACAGCATGGAGAAGATCGTGCCGCTGCTCAATGCTCGGCGCGTTAGGTTTGTAGAAGTACCATCGGCCGCGGCGCTGGGGGCGGCGGTGGGACGAGATCAAACGGCGGTGGTGGGCATCGTCGATCCACAGCTCGCGGCGGGCGTGCGCGAGCTACTGTCGGCGGCCTCACCTCGAACCACTGAGGAGGATGTCTGAGCAAGCTTTCAGTCGGTGAGTTGGGCAACGAGTTCGGCGTGTCCGCGGAGGAGGTCATCGCTCTCCTCCGCCAGATGGACATTCCGATCCGCAGCCATATGAGCATGCTCACCGATGACCAGGTGGCGCGCATCCGCGCGCGCTGGGAACGTGAGAAGCGCGCCCGCGCCGAGAAGCAGTCCGCGCCCGCGCCAAGCGCGCGCCGCCGTCGCGCCGTTGCGGCGCCCGAGCCCGTTCCCGAGCCCATGGGCGCATCGGCTGACACCCCGGTCCGCCGCCGCCGCAAAGCGGCCGACGTACAGGCCGCCGCTGAAGGACAGGCCGCTGCGGCGGCGGTCGCCGCCCAAGCGGCCGCCGAGGCCGCGGCACGCGCCGAGGCCAGTGCCGCCGAGGCCGCGCGCATCGAGGCCGCACGAATTGAAGCGCTCCGTGCCGAAGAGGCTGCGCGTGCGTTGGCCGAGGCCGCCCAGGCGCTCGAGGCCGAGCGTAGCGACGGACACACGCCGGAAGCGGAAGTCGCGCGACCGGTTACCGCGGGCGACATGAGCCGGGCGGTCGTGTCGTCCCACGGCGGGACCATCGAGCGCCCGCGCCCGCGCCCGGTCACGCCAGGTGCGCCGCGCCCACGTCCTGTGGCAAGCAGCGGCGGGTTTCCGCCTCGCCCCATCGCTTCCGCCGCGCCTGGCGGCGGCGCGGGCGGCGGTGCTCCGCCCCGTCGCGACGACAAGCGTCCGTCGGCCGGAATGAGCGGCGTCGCCGAACGCGGCGGACGTCGCAAAAAGGGGAAGCGCGGAACGGTCGACCAGGAAGCAGTCGATGCGAACATCTCGAAGACGATGGCCGCCATCCGCGGCGCGCCGTCGCGCCGTACGGCGAGCGATCTTCGCCGCGGTTCGCGCGAGGATCTCGAGGCGGCCCGCGCCGCCGAGGCCGAGCGCGAGCGGAAGACTGTCCGCGTCAACGAATTCATCACCGTCAGCGAGCTCGCGGCAATTCTCAAAGTACCGGCCACCGAGATCGTCGCATTCGCGTTCAAGAATCTCGGTTTGATGGTGACCATCAATCAGCGGCTCGACTTCGATCAGATTGAGCTCATCGCCGGCGAGTTCGGCTTCCAAGCAGTACGCGAGGACGCCTACCAAGCCGACGAGACGGGCGCCGAGCCTGAAGCTGATCTGGCGGAAGATCTGGTGTCCCGACCGCCGATCGTGACCATCATGGGTCACGTCGATCACGGCAAGACGTCGCTCCTCGACTACATCCGCAAGGCGAACGTCGTCGCCGGCGAAGCGGGCGGCATCACGCAGCATATCGGCGCCTATCACGTCTCGCTGCCGAACGGGAAGAACATCACCTTCCTCGCCACGCCGGGCCACGATGCGTTCACCGCCATGCGCGCCCGCGGCGCGCAGGTCACGGAC
>JBIOHX010000202.1:0-7063 GCA_044449465.1 Gemmatimonadales bacterium
ACGCCTCGTCGGAAAGCTGGCTGAAGAGCGAGAAGGCAATGCGTCTCGAAACCGTCAAGATCGAAGGGCCGAGTGTGACCGTGACGTTCGCCGATCTTCAGCCCGGCGTATACGCGGCGTCCGCAATTCACGATGAAAACGTCAACGGCAAGCTCGACATGCGGTACTTCCCCATTCCTCGGCCGAAAGAAGGAGCGGGCGTATCGAACGATGCCCGTAAGAGGCTCGGACCGCCGTCATGGGATGACGCGAAGTTCGTTCTCCCGGACAGCGCGTATGCCATCACGATCGCGTTGCGGTACTGAACAGCGTGTGGGCCCTGATGACGCGGCCTTCTCCAGCGGCCAGGTCGTGTAAGCGCTGAGAGCGCGCCTTCGCCGCTCATGGTGCCGGCAGGGAGCTCGCGACGACGGCCGTCGCCACCAGCACGACGACGGCGATGGTGAGCGATAGCCCATCGATGGATCCGACGCCAAAGAGCTGCGTTCGAATCAGCCTCGCGGCCGCGAGCGCTGCCTGCACGCCGATGATGACTCCTAGGATCGCCCCGCGCGCCCGCCGCGATACTCCCGCACGTTGTTATCGGAGTCATAAAGCAACAGCAGGGCATCGGGGCGGCCGTACTGCTGCATCACGTCGAGCATCACGGCATCCTCGCCATCCCATGGATAGCCGAACACCACGTCGAAGTCTTCCAGCGCGAGGCCGAGCTCGAGATATCCCGACGGCCCGTCCGCAATGGTACCGGTGCGCCCGACGCTGTCGCGGGTGCGATATTGGTATCCAGCCGGCAGGAAGCTGCCCACGACGAAGCGGGCCGCCGACCGATGGCGACGCGCCACGTCACGAGCCGTCGCGACCAGCGCGGCATCGATCTCGATGCCATAAGCATCGAAGCCCATCATGTCAGCCATGATGGTGATGATACCCGTTGCCGAGCCCCACTCGAGGAACCGGCGACCCGGGGTTCGCAGCGACGAGAGCAGCTTCCGAGCGATATCGTAGTCGGCGGGGACGAACGGATGGAAATGGCGGCGTCGGAACGTGTCGTCGAATCGCTGCCAAATCTCCCATCCCTCAACGCACAGCGCGTCGAGACGCCCGTCTAGCCCGCCGTCTCGTTCAATAACGTCGCCCGCCGCCACCGCCGCTCCCTCCGCGGTCGCCGCTTCCGCCGCTCGACGGTTTTCCGCCTCCCAACCGCGTCACGTTCTCGGCAGCCGGCCCTTTCTGGCCCTGAACGACGTCGAACTCCACGCTCTCTCCCTCGTCCAGGCTCTTGAAGCCGCCGCCCTGAATCGCGGAGTGGTGCACGAACAGATCCTTACCGCCGTCTTCGGGCGTGATGAAGCCGAAGCCCTTGTCATTGTTGAACCACTTCACGGTCCCTTTCGTCGCCACAGTCTGATCCTCGGTCTGGAGGTACGCGGTCTTTGCGGGATTGAATCGTCTACCGGTAGAACCTTCTCGGCAATCGTAATGCAGTTTTCGCTCCGGTAAACATAGCCGACACCTAACTACTGTCCGCTACTCGTACAGCTTGGGCGGCGTGAGATCGTCGTCGCAGATGGCGGCGATCTCCTCCGCGTCTCGCCATGCCGCCGCCAACACGGCCAGTTCGCCGTCCATGGCGCGGCGTTCGTTCTCCTCGTGCACGGCCATCTCGAGCGCCAGCCGCTCGGTCGACGTCAACCGCATGGCGCCGAGGCCGCGGTAGTCGTTGACCAGTGAGACCAGCCGGCCGCCGCGCCAGCGGTTGCGCGTCGACGCTTCGACCAGGTAGCCGGTCGCGTCGCCCGCGCGCTCGATCTGTCGCACCGCGTCGTCGACGCGCCCATTCGCGGCGCCGAATCGGTTCGCCCCCGACACGACGACGCTCGTGGCGTGGATCGCCGCGGCGCCGGTGAACTCCGTCCAGCCGCCGTCGTGCGGTACGGCCAGGGTCGCGTCCTCCGGCCGCTCGCCGCGCACGACGAGCTCGATGTCGTCCACGTGCTTGGCGCGCACCGTGAATTTCCGCCGCCCCTGCGTCAACTTGGCGACGACGCGGTCGTGCTGGATGTAGTCGCGCGCCGCGAGCGCGCCGATCATCGGCACCACGCCCATGACGGTCGTGAGCCCCGGGACGACGATGATCGAGAGGGCACCGAGCGTGAGCGCCGGCGCGATCGTGGGTCCGATGGCGATGCCGGCCAACGCGGCGGCGGCGATCGTCGCGCCAGCCACCGCGTGCGTGCGGCGGCGGCGCCGGCCAAAGTTGGGTCCGTACCGCCAGGCCGCGAACTCGGGACGCAACGGTGCGCCGACGCGAATGAGCTCCAACCCGTCATGCAATCGCGCCAGGCCGATGTTGTCGGTCGAGACGCGAACGTAGGTGCCGCGAAAGAGCCGCTCGCATTCCTCGATCGCTTCCCAGCGCTCCTCCAGCGGCGAGAGGTTCCAGCGCGCGCAGTGCCGGCACACGGCCCACAACCGGCCCTTATCCGAATCGAACGCCAGACGGGAGCCGACGGGAAAGTGCTCGACCCGTTCGTTCGCGCCGAGGGCGCCGTTGCAGAACAGGCAGGTCGAGTACATGCCCGAAACATTCACGCCACGCCCGCGCGGGCGCCAGTGGGTGCGCGGATTGGACTGATTACAATTGATTCATGTTCCTGCCTCTCTCCACGCTCGGCCTCGCCGCGCTCCAGCTCCAGGGCGGCTTTCAGGGCGCGACGACTCCGCCGTCGGGCGACACGACCGGCTACTGGCAGCAGCGCGTCCACTATCAGATCGTCGCCACGCTCGACGAATCGCAAACCAAGCTCCGCGCCCAGGGCACGCTCATCTACACCAATGACTCGCCGGACACCCTGCGCGAGATGTACGTGCACCAATATCTGAACGCCTTTCGGCCGGCCTCGAAATGGAGCGCCGTGGACGAGCACGAGAATCGCGAGCGTTTTCAGAACCTCCGCGACCCGGACTACGGCTACGAGCGATTCACGCAGGCGCCCGTCGTCGACGGTACGCCGGTGATCCTCGACTATCCTGGCTCGCCGGACAGCACGGTGGCGCACTTCAGGCTGCCGCGACCTCTCGCGCCGAACGATTCAATTCGCATCCACTTCGTGTGGGACGCGCGGCCCTCGACGGTGACGCGCCGCCAAGGACGGAAGGGTCGCACCTGGGATTTCGCGCAGTGGTACCCGAAGGTTGCCGTGTACGACCGCGGCGGCTGGGAACCGAACGCTCTCGTGCCGGCCGGCGAGCTGTACGGCGAGTATGGCACCTACGACGTGACGCTCGTCGTGCGCGACGACCAAATCCTCGCGGCCACGGGCGTGCCGGTGAGCGGCGATCCGGGCTGGGCGCGGGTGTCGCGCACCGGGCCGCCGCGCCTCGCCGCCGATGCCTACGCGCCGGAGCCGGGGCCGGAGGTCAATCCTCCGTCGGGCTACCGAGCCGTCCGTTTTCTCGCCCACGACGTGCACCATTTCGCGTGGAGCGCGTCGCCAGACTATCTGTATGAGGGTGGCACGTACGTGCGCCAGGTGCCGGCGACCCATTATCCCACGTGGGACACGGTGTCGGTGCACGTGCTCTACAAGCCCGGCGACGACACGACCTGGGCCGGCGGCCGCGCGCTCGATCGCACGATCTTCGCCCTCGAGTGGCTCGAGTCGATCTGGGGACCGTACGCCTATCCGCAGGTGACGAACGTGCACCGGCTCGATCCCGGCGGCACCGAGTTCCCGATGATGGTGATGAACGGCGGCGCGTCGCAGGGCCTGATCCTCCACGAGGTCGGCCACATCTTCACCTACGGCATACTCGGCAACAACGAGTGGCGGTCTGGCTGGATGGACGAAGGACTCACGTCGTACCAGACGGCGTGGGCGCAGAAACTCACGCCGCAAGAACAGCTCGGCAGGCCGCCCATTCCGCCGCTGCTCCCCAGGGGCTATCGCGTCGACGCGGTGACGATTCCGCCGGCCGACAGCGCGAATCTCGCCCAGTGGAAGCTCGACCTCGCTGGCCGCGCGCAACCGATCGGGACGACGTCGGCGGCGTTCAGCGAATTCGGGATCTACAATCAGATGATCTATGATCGTGCGGAGCTGATGTACGGGCAGTTGCGCGACGCGATGGGGGACAGCGCCTTCCGCGCCTTCTTCCACGACTACTACGACCGCTGGGCGCTCAAGCACGTCGACGAGCGGGCGATGCGCGGCTCGGTGGAGCGGGTGACGGGCCAAGACTACGGCTGGTTTTTCCACGAGTGGATCCACGACACCGGCGTGCTCGACTACGCCGCCGGCCGCGCTCGCGTCACGTCGCTTGCGGGGCGATGGGACACGGCGGTGCCGGTGACGAGACGCGGCGAGCTCGTACATCCGATGCCCGTCGGCGTCGAGACGGCGAGCGGATGGACGATCGTACGCGCCAATCCGCTCGAGGACGTACAGACGGTGCACGTCGTCACCGCCGAACCGCCGATCCGTGCGCAGCTCGACCCCTACCACACGACCTGGGATTGGGACCGCCGCGACGACGGGCCGAGCTCGCAACTGCTCACCATTCCCGACCCGCGCGTCACCTACAACTGGCCGTGGCTCGACCAGGCCGACCGGTCGCACACGATCGTCGCCTTTGCGCCGGCGGCCTGGTACGGCAACCCCCAGGGGGCCGTGGCCGGTGTCCGCGCCAAGACGAACTATCTGAACGAGGTCGACCTGTACGACGCCGGACTCGGCTTCGCGTCGCGCTCGCCGCGCGGGGCCAACGGCGACCGGAGCAGCGTCGCGACTCGGGCGCAGCTCTGGATTCGCGGCTCGAACCTGTACGTCCCCGGCTCCGACCGTCCTTTGATGGGCTACGGCGGCGCCTTCAACTACCTCGACGGCCTCGTCAAGCTGGACCTGTACAAAAACTGGGATTTGAGTCCCTTTATCTACACCCCTGGGCCGGCGATCTCGGCGCGGGCCTACGTTTCGGCGGCGCTGCCCAGCGATTCGGCGACGCTGCCGGAGCAGTGGTCGAACGTGAACGTCGCCGAGCTCGGCGGGTCGGGCTCGTACCGCACCACGCTCAGCGCCGACAGCGAGTACGACATTGCGCGCGGGACGGCGGGGCTGGGTGTGGCGACGAACACCGTGGCGCCGCCGAACGAGCCGTCGCGCGGCTATCTCCGCGCCGAGGCGTCGGTAGGGGCGGTGCGGTCGCTCGTCGGGACGGCGTCGCAGCTCCGGCTCCGCGTGTACGGCGCCATCGCGCGCAACGCGCCGCGGCAGCGGGCGATCTTCGCGTCGGCCGCCGACCCGTTCGAGACCTTCACGAACGACCTCTTCCGTTCGCGCGACGCGCTGCTCAAGCAGCCCGGCATCAACTATCTGCCGCTGGGCGGAGCGGGGCTGCGCGGCTTCGCGATCAACACGCCGCTCGACCAGGTGCTCGCGGTGAACGGGGAATGGCTGCAGCGCCTCGGCGCGACGCATGGCGAGTGGGGCCGCGCCACCCTTTCGTTCAGCGCCTTCGGCGACATCGCGACCGCGTCATCGCAGTACGTGCCGTTATCGAACTCCTTCCTCGAGGACGCCGGCGCGGGGCTGGTCGTGAAAGGCCGACTCTACGACCGCGAGCTCTCGCTGCGCCTCGACGCCCCCCTGTTCGTGAACCGCCCATCGCTTGCGGGATGGCGGGGGCTGGGGGCGAACGAAGCCTTCACGCCGCGGTGGACGGTGACGGTTGGGGATTTGTGGTAGGGGCGTGGATCGTAGATCGTAGATCGTAGATCGTTGGACGTGGGACGGCGCGCAGGGCGAGGCACGTTGCAACCCGTGCCCTTTGCTTGGACCGAGGACGTCAGACTGTCGCGGGGGTACGACCGATAGTTGATGCGTCCTGCGGCTGGGACGCCTGGAACAAATCCGCATACGCGAATTCCGCCAACCGGCGCGATTGAATTATTTGGCGATGCGCTGGGCCGAGGTCATCAGCAGGCTGTCTTGCACTCCGATGCCGCCGGCGGGATCGGCGCGCAGCCACTCAAGAACACGAATCGCACGAACGGTACGTCGGTCACGGACGGATCTAGTGCATGTCGCCGTTACGGCCTGCTGCTCCGCTCTGGCGGACCGGCTCGGTCGTTGCGTCCCCCGTCCCCCGTCCACGATCCACGATCCACGATCCACGATCCACGATCCACGCGCTTCACCGCGTCCGATCCCGATCCGACCACATAATGGCCAACACCATCCACAGCCCGATCGCTCCCGCGAGGACGAAGCCGGCGGTGCCGAGGACTCGTCGATAGGGCAGCAGCATCGCGCTCGCCACGAGGAGGCCGGCTAGTACGAGGCCCGAGAAGACGCGGTTGGCGACCTTTTGGAGCGCCTGCATCATCAGCGTCAGTTGCGGCACCTCGACCTTCGTCTCGAAATCGTTGCTCGCCAAGCGCGACGTGATGAGGTCGAGGCGGTGCGGGAGCGCCATCACGAAATCGCTGCTCTCGCTCGCCAGTTGGAAGAGCCGCCGCGGGTTCAGCTCGCGCTTGGCGCGGTCGGCGGCGATCTGGTTGCCGAATTCGCGGATCGTCGGGATGGGGCTGAACGTCGAGTCGAGCGAGCGGGTCACCGAATCGAGATTGAACAGGGCCTTGGCGAGCAGCATCAGCTCCGCCGGCAAGCGGAGGCCGCGCTGGAAGGAGATGTTGATCAGCTCATAGAGCACGTTGCCGGTGTGCAGCTCGCCGATGGTGAGGTCGTAGTTCCGCGCCATCAGCGCGGCGATCTCGCGCACGTACTCTTCGCGCTCGAACCCCGGGAGCTCGCTGCCCAGCTCGACCAGCGTCATCGCCGCGTCGTCGCCTCGATTGTCCGCCAGGTCGAGAAGCAGCCGAACGACGTGCTCCCGCATACTCGTCGACAGGCGGGCCGTCATGCCGAAGTCGATGAGCGCGATCTTCACGTCGAGGTCGGCCGGCTGGAGCGCGGCGTTGCGCTGGGCGTCATTCTCGAGACGCGACAGCGGCGTCACCGCGGCGCGCTGGACGGCGCGCCGGTCGGTGGCGCGCACCTCCGAC
>JBIOHX010000203.1:0-7053 GCA_044449465.1 Gemmatimonadales bacterium
CCGCCGCCGAGCGAATCGTCACCCACGCCGTGGCACTGGCCCCCGCCTTGGCCGGCAACACGAAGTTCCCCGTGTACGTCGCTCCCGCGTCCAACACCAACTCGTCCCCCGGCTGCGCCGCGTCCAAGGCCGCCTGAAAATCCGAGCCCGCAGGCACCGGCACCGTACGCAGCGACGGCACGACGCCCGTCGCTGTGAAGAAGGTCGGCAGCGTGGGCTGCACGATGGTGACCGGCGGCGGAGGCGGCGGTGGCGGCGCGACACCGGTTACAGTGATCGCGACGGTGCCGGACACCGAGCCGCTGCTTGCGGCGATGAGCGCGCCGCCAGCGGCGACCGCGGTCACGAGGCCGCTCGGCGACACTGTCGCGGCGTTCAGGTTACTCGACGACCACGTCACGACCGCGCTGGAAATCGGCTGGCCGGCGCTGTTCTTCACCGTTGCCGAGAACTGAGCGGTTTGGCCGGCGGTCATTGTCGTCGTGGGGGCACTCACCGCGACGCTCGCGGGTCCGGACGGTGCACCCGCCGTCACGGTGACGCTCGCGGAGCCGACGATGTTCGCGCCGACCGTGGCCGTGATGCTGGTCGTGCCGGCAGCGAGACCCGTGACCACGCCCGACTGACTCACGGAGGCGATGGCGGAATTCGCGGATGTCCACGCCACTTGAGCTCCCGCGACTACGTTGCCCGCGCCGTCGCGAACCGTGGCCGTTGCCTGCGACGTTTGGCCGACGCTGATCGAGGTCGGGTTGAGCGCTACGCCCACGGATGCCGGCGTTCCGACCTGCGCGGCGCCGATCGTCAGGTCCATCGCGCCGGGGAAGCCGTCGACAATGGCGGTAAGGCCGCCGACGCCAGGCGCTGTGGCCGTGATGAGACCAGTGGCTGAAATCGTGCCGATGCCGGGATTTCCGAAGCGCCATGTGACCGGGCGGCCCGTGATGACGTTGCCGGCGGCGTCCTTCGCGATCACCGTCGCCTGGGTCGTCTGGCCGACCGAGACCGATGCGGGGTTGAGCACGATCTGGACGCTAGCGACCGATCCCAACTGAGTGCCGGTCACGGTGAACCTGGCCGAAGACGTGATGCCGTCTACCGTGCCAGTCACCGTCACGACACCAATCGTTGACGTGGAAATCGCGCCGCTCCCTGAAATGGTCGCGACCGCGGGATCATTTATCGTCCAGGCGACTGGCCGCCCGGTGACGATGTTGCCGGCCGCGTCTTTCGCGACGGCCGTCGCCGTTCCGCTCTGGCCGAGCGCGACCGTCGCCGGTGACAGAACGACAGCCATGCTCGCGACCGGCGTGCCGCCAGTGCCGCTCCCTGGGGTGACGGTGATCGGTGCGGCGCCGGCGAGACCGTTGACGGTTGCGATGATGAGCACCGAGCCGCCAGCGACGCCGGTCACCACGCCACTCTGTGAGACACTGGAAAGGCTCGAGTTCGCCGAGCTCCAAGTGACCGGGAGGCCGGTGATGACGTTACCTGATGCATCGCGCGCGGTCGCGGTGGCCTGCGTCGTCTGGCCGACGCCGATGGTCGCCGCCGCAAACACCACCCCCACGGATGCTACTGATGCGGGGCTGACGGTGATTTGAATCGAAGCAGTTCGGCCATCAACCTGTGCGGTGATCGTGGCCGTCCCGGCTTGGACGGCGGTAACGATGCCCGCGCCGCTCACCGTCGCAACGCTCGGATTGCTAGATGTCCACGACACCGCGCGGCTCGTTACGACGGCGCCCGTCGTATCCTTGAGCGTCACTTGAAGTGGAAACGAAGAGCCTGAGGTCAGACTCATCGACGCGGCGGAATTGATCACAATAGACGTCACCGAGCGCGAAACTACTTGGACGCCGGCGGAGGCGAGCTGGCCGTCGAGCGACACGATGATCGTCGTACGGCCGAGGCCTGACGCCGTGACTACTCCGGTGCTCGAGACGGTCGCGATGGACGGATCTTCTGAGGTCCAGTCGATGGGCGTGCTCGTCATGTCACCGAGCGACGCGCCGGACGCGTCGCGCACCGCCAACTGGAGGGAAGTGCTGTCTCCGATCGTGAGCGTCACGGAGTCGGGTGAAATTTGGAGCGACGCCGCGGCATTCCGCACCGAGACGTATGATGTGTCGTGGGCACGGCCGTAGCTGGCGACGACGCGACCCGCGCCTGCCGAGCGCGCGATGACCATTCCGCTGGCCGTGACGCTCACGGTGGCTGGGTCGATGGATTGCCAGGTGACGCCGGAAGTGGGGCCGGAGACGACTGACAATTGCTGCTGGCCGCCGACCACGAGAGTCGCGGATTTGGGCGCGATCTGAATGGCCGAGGAGCCGCCGATTATCGGAAGGTCGCGCGGGTTAGTTGACGAGCCGCCGTCGCAGGCGAGGGCGATGCCGGTGGCCAGAACAACGATGGCAGTTTGAAAGACTGACGCGCGCATGAAACGTCCCTCCAGCAGCGTGGGATTCGTTCGGCGGCCCGGCTGGCGTAGCGCCTGTGAGTGCGCGGTAGCCCCGTGGCTTTGCGTCCCCGGCTTTCGCCGAGTTTGCCTTTGTCGCTCGATCCCCGTGTGAGGGGACGTCCGATCATGCCGAGCAGTTGTTGTGAGATCCGATGATCGCGAGGCGTCGTCTGCGTGGCACGCTCGCGGTTCTTGCCGTATCTTTTGCTGGGAGCTCGCGCCGGAGGCTCCCGCTGATCGATCCAAATGTCGGCCGCCGTCGGGAATAGCCGCGGCGACTCGAGCCATCGACGACTGTTGTGTACGACGAGTCACTCAGGTCTGCTGCATAGGTTGACGGCCGTACGGATCTGGACGAATCAACTGCTGTCCGACCCATGCGGTCATTTTGATCTTGCATTTCGCAACGCGATCCTAAGCGGCTGCCGATCGTCAGGCTGCGAGATAGATCACACAAGTCACATCGAAGATTTCAGTGCTCAAAGCTTCTATGCCGCGTAGTCTGAGCAGTTCGGGGGGGCCGCTGGCATTCACGTACCGTGACGCGTGTGACGCGGGGCACCGGCGCAGGTTGCTGCTCATCACGTACAGCTTTCCACCGGACACCGCGGTCGGCGCGCTCCGTTGGCAGAAGTTCTCACGTTACGTCGCGGAGCGTGGCTGGGGACTGGACGTCATCACGCTCGAGCCGAGCCAGTTGCCGCGCCGCGACGCGACGGGACTGACGGACCTTCCTCCCGATGTGTCGATTGTCGGCGTGCGACAGCGCGACGTGGCGCTCAGCCGACTGCATCGGGGACTCACGGCACTTCGCCGGTCGATGTTGCCAGAGCGTTCAATTTCGGCGGCGCACACACGTGCGCGACCGGAGCGCGCAGGCGCCGCGACCGGCAACGGCCCCCGGCGCCGGGAGCTATCCAAGTCACAAGAGGCCTGGCGCGCCTATCTCGCGTTGCTCGAGTACAGCTCATCCCGACGATGGGCGCATGACGCGGCGAAGATCGCGATCAATCGGATCGCTGACTCGCCGGCGCACTTCGCCGTCGTCAGCTCCGGTCCACCCCACATGGCGCACGAGGCTGGGCGGTTGGTCGCCAAGCGAAGCCGCATGCCGCTCGTGCTCGACATGCGCGACCCATGGTCCATCGACGAGGGACTCGACTTCGAGACCGCCGGGGCAGCCTGGTATACGATGGCCCGCTACTACGAGCGACGCGCCGTCGCGGCCGCGTCGCTGATCGTGGCCAATACGGATGGAGCGCGCGACGCCATGGTACGTGTGTATCCCGATGTCACGCATAGAACGGTGACGGTGATGAACGGTTTTGACGACGATGACCCACCGCCCGCCGCTGCACCATGGACGGAGCGCTTCGTCATTGCATTTGCCGGCAGCATCTATCTAGATCGCAATCCAGTGACGCTGTTTCGTGCGCTCGGCCTTCTCGTCGCTCGCGAGCGGCTTACGCCTCGCGACATAGGCGTCGAGTTCATGGGGCACGTGTCGCACTTCGGAGGCCGGCCAGTCATGGAGCTCGCGCACGAGGCCGGAGTCGGGGAGTTCGTGACGCTCCACGAACCTCGGCCGCGGCGCGAGGCTCAGGCCTTTCTAGCGTCCGCAGCACTACTGATTAGCCTGCCCCAGAACAGCCGCCTCACCGTTCCGGCCAAGATTTTCGAGTACATGCAATTCAACTCATGGGTTGCCGCGTTGAGCGAGCCGAGGAGCGCGACCGCGGAGTTGCTGCGCGGTACGGCCGCGGACAGTGTCGCCCCGGAGGATGTCGAAGGCCTCGCGGCCATTCTCGCGAAACGGCTCGCGGCATTCAGACGCGGTGAGCGGCCCGGCGCGCTTGCGCGTGATCCGCGCTTCAGCCGTCGCAGACAAGCTGATGTGCTGTTCGACGCACTGGAGCGAATGGCGATGCTAGATTATCGCTCGCACACAGCCGGCGCGCGCGCCGCCACTGGCGAAGCCACCGAGTCGGCGTGACGCTCATTCGTGAGCTGAGCAGGACGGCTCATCGAGTCCTGTCGGAGCGCGTTCTCGTTCCGTTGTACGACGGATATCGTCTCGTGCGGCCGGCGACACGCGCCGCGACACGCGCGTATCGTGACGGTCTCCGGTTCCGAGCCGGCGCCAGCGCGTGGAGCGACGATCGCCGGCGCGAATGGATGTTGATGCGACTCCGAGAAGTCATTCGTCGCGCCGCGCAGGAGACAACGCACTATCGGGCGATGTTCGACCGTATCGCCTTCGACCCGAAGGCGCCGTTCGACTTTTCCGACTTCGCGTCGCTTACAGTTCTGGATCGTGATGTCGTGCGCCAGGCAGGCGGTGAGATCCTTTCACGAGTCGTTCCCTCCCGCGAGCTGCGCCGCGACGCGACCGGCGGCTCGAGCGGCACGCCGACTGAGATCTGGCTCGGCCCGGAGGAGCGCGGGTGGCGCGAGAGCGGTATCGAGCACTTCATGCGCCGGATTGGAATCGCTCGCGGCTCGGGAACGGGGTTGCTTTGGGTGCACCATCTCGACCCGTTGGCGCGCGACGGACTGCGCGAGCGAGCTCTGGATTGGATCGAGAACGCGGAATGGTTCGATTGCTTGCGGCTATCGCCAAAGCTTCTCGACGCCTATCACGCTCGAATGAACGAGCGGCCGCCGCACTGCATCGTCGCTTATGCCGGCGTTGCAGGCTTGCTCGCCGAGCGAGCAGCCCTTGGAGCGCGCGCCCGATACCCGACGGGGTGCTTCGTCACCGGCGCCGAAAAGCTTCACGCGCACGAGCGAGCACTCATCGAGCTGACGTACAGGCGCCCGGTGCACGAACGGTATGGCAGCCGCGACGTCGGCCTGATCGGCTTTCAGATCGACCCCGCGCAGTCGCTCGACTTCGAGATCGACTGGGCCAACGTGCTCATCGAATGCGAGACTGATACGGACTTCGCGTCGGTCCTGGTCACCAAGCTTCACGCGGACGGCATGCCGATGATTCGATATCGCGTGGGCGACATCGCACGGTTCCCCGCTGGATCGCGGCCGGGCGAACCCGTCACCCGTCTGGCCGAGGTCGCCGGCCGCGAAACCGACCGTCTTTGGTTGCCAGATGGCCGGTCGATCCATGGAATCGGCTTTCCGCATCTGATGAAGGATTTTCCGATCGCGGACTTTCAGGTGTTGCAGCGCCGGAACTACGGCGTCACGATCTATGTAGTGCCCCGCGGCGCGTTGACCGGCGAACAGCAGCGTATGATTTGCGAGACGGTAGGCGCGAATCTGCCCGGACTCGAGATCGAGCTCGCGTTGGTGGAGCGCATCGCGCGGACAGCCGCGAACAAGCGGCGTCCGGTGGTGAGCGAGGTGGACCCGTTCGCGGGTCGTCAGTCGACAGGAGTTTGATGATGGGTCAAGAGTCTATGGACGTGGATCGAAGCCTACGCGACCGGACGGTGTGTCTCGAGCACGCGAGCTACGCTCACGGCTCGATCATGACAGCGCTGCAGCGCTTGGGCGATTGCGCAGGGTGGTCCGACGAGCGCGGACCGTTTGGGCGGGTGATTCGCGCCGGTGCGCGCGTGCTCGTGAAACCGAACTGGGTGACGCACGCCAACCATGGCCCGTGGGGTGTCGAGCCGCTCTACACACATCCCGCGTTGATTCGCGGCGTCGTGGATGCGCTGCTCCGTGCCGAGCCGAGCCGAGTGCTTGTCGGCGACGCACCACTTCAGAGCTGCGACTTCGATCGCCTGATGCGCGAGACTGGGCTGGGCGAGTGGGGCGCGGATCTAGCGCGGACCGACGCGCGCTTCGCGGGCGTCGCGGATTTTCGGCGGACGCGGTGCATCTACGAGAACGGCATCCGGACGGCTACGGAGGACGAGATACCGCTCGACCAGTTCGTGCTATTCGATCTGGGAACGGATAGCCTTCTCGAGCCGGTGACTGACTCCCGCGCCAGCTTCCGAGTGACGCAGTACGATCCAGACAAGCTGGGACGCACGCACGGTCGCGGGCGCCACCAGTATTTGGTGTCGCGCGAGGTGATCGCGGCGGATGTGATCGTGAACCTGCCCAAACTCAAGACGCACAAGAAAGCCGGCATCACCGCGGCGCTAAAGAACCTGATCGGCATCAACGGCAACAAGGAGTTCCTGCCTCATCACCGCGTCGGCGGTTCGGAGGTGGGGGGTGACTGCTATCCCGGGCGCAGTCGCATCAAGCGCGCCCTCGAGTTCACGCTGGACCAGCTGAATCGGACGGCACAACGGCCGCGGCAACGCGCGTGGCACCTCTCCGAGCGTGTGTTGAACCGGTTGGCGCGGGCGAGTGGGGACCAACTCGGAGTCGAAGGCTCATGGCAGGGCAACGACACGATCTGGCGGACCTGCCTCGATCTCAACCGCATTCTGCTGTACGGACGTCTCGACGGCACGTTGGCGGCGGCGCCGCAACGCGAAGTCGTGAACGTGGTCGACGCGGTGATGGCGGGGCACGGGGATGGCCCGCTGTCGCCGCAGCCGCTGCCGCTCGGGTTACTCATGGCCGGCTCGAGCAGCGCCGCGGTGGATCTCGTGGGCTCGTTGTTGCTC
>JBIOHX010000204.1:0-7045 GCA_044449465.1 Gemmatimonadales bacterium
CGCACCGCGGTCGCCCCGATGTCGTTGAATTCGGGGTAGGTGCACCAGAGGGCGCAACCGGTGATCGTGATCTTGACTTTGCGCGGCAGATTGGCGAAGTCCGGATTGCCGTTGAGAAAGCGGTCGACGTCGAGCACGATCGGTGACGCATCGATGATCTCGTCGCGCTCGACGCCGGCGAGCGGGCAGCCAGTGACGGTGCGCGTGTTGTCGCCGCACGCGCCCTGGCTCGTCCAGCCTACGCGCGCCAACTCGTCCCACACCGCCGGCACGTCCTCGATGCGGAGCCAGTGGAGCTGAAAGTTCTGCCGGTTCGTGATGTCGATCGTGCCGCGCGCGTAACGGTCGGCGAGCTCGGCGATCGTGCGCACCATGTCCGACGTCAGCAAGCCGTTCGGCGTGCGCAGGCGCATCATGAAGAACGGCTGTTCCTCGCCGCGCGTCCCGCGCCCGTCGCCCTGCGTGTAGAGGCCCCAGGCACGGAAGCGCACGGTGAGATCGTCCTCCGGGATCGACGCGAAGCCTTCGCGCGCGTAGCGGCGGATGTCGTCCATGATCGACCAGGACGCGCGCTCGCTCTTGATCCGCTCAATGCGCTGCGCCGCGGTCTCCCGCTCGACGGTGGCGCTCATCGCTCGATCGGCAGGCGGACGCTGTTCCCCCATTCGGTCCAGCTGCCGTCATAGTTCCGCACTTTCTCGTAGCCGAGGAGATGGGAGAGCACGAACCAGGTATGGCTCGACCGTTCGCCGATCCGGCAGTACGAGACGACGTCGTCTGCCGGCGACAGCCCATGCTCCTGCTCGTAGATCGCGCGGAGCTCGGCTGCCGGCTTGAACGTGCCGTCGGGGTTGGCGGCGCGCGCCCATGGAATGTTCTTCGCGCCTGGGATGTGCCCGCCCCTCAGGACCCCCTCCTGAGGATACTCGGCCATATGCGTCTTCTTTCCAGAGAATTCGTCGGGCGAGCGAACGTCGACCAGCGCCCGCTTTTCCGCGGCATGCCGCACGACTTCATCGCGAAAGGCGCGGATGCCGCGGTCGTCGCGCTCCGGCGCGACATAGCTGCTCGCCGGGAACGTCGGCACGGTGGTTTCCAATGCTCGGCCCTCCTGCTCCCACTTCACTCGACCGCCGTCGAGGATCTTCGCGTTTCTGAATCCGAACAGTTGAAAGACCCAGTAGGAGTAGGTCGCCCACCAGTTGTTCTTGTCGCCGTAAAAGATGACGGTCGTCGCCTCGTCGACGCCGAGCCTGCGCAGTAGCGCCTGGAAGCGGGCGCGCTCGACGTAGTCGCGCGTGACCGGATCGTTGAGATCCAGATGCCAGTCGATCTTCTGGGCGCCGGCGATGTGCCCGGAGTCGAACAGCAATACGTCCTCGTCGCTCTCCAGGGTGCGGAGCGACGGATCGTCGAGATGCGCGGCGAGCCAGGCGGTCGAGACGAGGGACTCCGGGCGCGCGTAGCCCTTGGCGCGGATGCCGTCGTCGGCGGTCGGATGTGTGGAGGTGGCCATGGTCGGTCCTCTGTGTTTTGAACGTGGAGTGGCGGCAAACCCGATCGGCCAGGAAAACAAAACGGCCGCTCGGGAGCGAGCGGCCGGTGAACGAATCGTTCAGGTGTCGAAGCGTCGGAATCAGGTCGTCACGATTCGAGCTTCGCCTCCGGCCGCGAACGGGTGCGCGAGTTGGCGCACATACACGTACAGGCGCACATGCATGCACATGCGCAGGCGCCGCACGCGACATGGCGAGCGGCGAGGTTGGCGGTCCGGGTAGGCGTGCAGAGCGTTGTGAAGGACATTGGTATGTCAAACAAAGAGAGGACGGGCCCGGAAGTCAACTGGCGCGACAAAGCCGCTCGGGCGAGCCGCACAGTTACAAAGGGAAAACCAATTGAACGGAAGCGCCGGAATTTAGAGGAAATAATCACCGCGCCCTATGGCCGCGGGCCTCTCACGTCCAACACGAACAGATGGTGTTTGGCGTTCGCGTCGAGCCGGGCTTGGTCGGCAGGGTCAGCGAGCAGGGTTCTGAGCCGAGCGTCACGGTCGGCGAGCAATGCAGTTACGGAGCCGGCGAAGCTCGGTGACCGCTCATCGACACGGGCGCGGGCGAGCGTGGTCTGGTGGATGACGTCTCGCGCCACTGAATCTTGCTGTGGCGACAAGGTGATTCCCGTGAATAGGCCGAGAAATGTGGTCTGATCGATCTCCGCGGCTTGACGGGGGTTTTGAGCGGCCGCCGCGAAGAGGCTCGCCTGCGACCAGGCACTCGCCGGGGCCATGACGGCCAACGTCGCGATGATACATAAATACCGCTTCATGATTGCCTCGGTGCGTAGGCGCACATCGTCGCGCAGCATATGGCGACGCACGCGAAGACGCGGGCGGCGAGGCCGAGGGCGGAGATGCGACGCCGGGACATGGGATACTCAAGCAAACGCTGGCGGGCGGGCGTGTCAATTATTGGAGAGCCGCTCGGGCAGGCTCCAAGGACGAAGGGGGATACGGATTCTACGGATGAAAACGGATTTTACGGATTAGCGACATGGGCTCTCGCGCGGCGGGGGAAAGCTCCATGCGCCGAGACGGGGCGGCGTGATTCTTTGGAACGGCACACCGGGCGAGGTCGATTGCCGAAGCTTCCCGAGGCAGCCCAAAAAAAGCCTCACAACTTTTCGCCAGTACGATGCTCGAGCGCGGAAAGGCGCCGTCCCGAGGCAAGCTCCGTGCAGTTTTCAGTAAATTCCGTGCCGTTTTCGTAGTTCAAACTCTTCGAACCATCCAAGCGCGGGGCGAGCGGTCTACGCCCTGGTCAGCACCTGCGGATCGTGCTCAGTGATCGCTACCGTGTGCTCGAAATGAGCGGAGAGCGAGCCGTCCAATGTCACGATCGTCCAGCGATCGCCCAGGGTGCGGGTGAGTGGACCGCCGACGTTCACCATCGGTTCGATCGCGAGGGTCAGCCCTGGTACGAGCTTCTCGCGCCGCTTGGGCTTGCCGTAGTTGGGCACCTGCGGCTCCTCGTGGAACTCGACGCCGATGCCGTGGCCGACGAGGTCGCGGACGACGCTGAACCCCGCGGCTTCGACGACGCCCTGCACCGCCGCGCCGATGTCGCCGATGTGATTGCCCGGCCGGGCCACGGCGATGGCCGCCGCGAGCGAGCGCTGGGTCACGTCGAGCAGCCGCTGAGTCTCGGACTGGATGGCGCCGACCGCAACCGTCGTCGCGCTGTCGGTGAAGTATCCGCGGTAGCCGACTCCGACGTCGAGCGAGACAATGTCGCCTTCCTCGAGCACACGCTTCTTCGAGGGGATGCCGTGCACGATCTCGTGATTGACCGACGAGCAGATGCTGCCCGGAAAGCCGTAAAGACCTTTGAAGGCCGGCGTCGCGCCCTCGTGGGAGCGGATGAAGTCTTCGGCGATGGTGTCGAGCTCACCGGTCGAGAGCCCAGGGCGGACCGAGGCGCGCAGGAGCTCGATCGTGGCGGCGAGAATTTTTCCGCCCTCCGCCATGATGTCGATCTCGCGGGCCGATTTGAGCTGGATCACCTCGCGCTCCGCGCTCAACCGTCGGTGCGCCGGCGCACCACGCCGAGCCCCGCGAGGGCGCGGATGGTGACGTCGCAGACGTCGCCGACGGCGTCGACGACGGCAACCTTGCCGCCGTGCGAGCGATACCAGTCGAGCACGGGCGCGGTCTGCTCGTCGTAGACGCGGAGCCGGGTCCGAATCGCGTCGGGCTCGTCGTCCTTGCGGCGCATGACCGCCCCGCCGCACTTGTCGCAGACGCTGCCCACGGCGCGGCCGGTGTACGGCGTCTGACAGTTCTCACATACCGTGCGGCCGCTGAGGCGGCGGACGATCTCGTCGTTCTCGATGTCGAAGGCGAGGACCGCGTCGACGCGCCGGCCGAGCCGCTGGAGCATGACGTCGAGCCCCTCGGCTTGCGGAATGGTACGCACGACGCCGTCGAGGATCACGCCGCGCGCGTATTGCGGCTGGCGGAGCTCTTCGGCGACGATGCCGAGGATGACGGCGTCGGGCACGAGCTCGCCGCGGTCCATGCAGCCCTTGGCCTGGACTCCGAGCGAAGTCCCGCCGCGCACGGCAGCGCGGAGGACATCGCCGGTGGCGAGCGTCGGGACGTCGAGCTCGTTCGCCAGCAGGGGCGCTTGCGTCCCCTTGCCCGCGCCTGGTTTGCCGAAGAGGACGATGATCACAGTGTCGTCGAAGGCGGCCGCGGGCCTGGTGGGGAGAGGGGGGGGAGCTCCGAGCTAGAAGCCGCCCGGCGCGCCCTGACGGCCGCGCAGGCGGATGCGTCCCTTCTTCATAAAGCCGTCGTACTTACGGAGCAAGAGGTGCTGGTTCATCTGCTGGATCGTGTCCAGCGCGACGCCGACGACGATCAGCAGCGAGGTGCCGCCGAAGTTGAACGGCACGTTGATCGCCTTCGAGATCCAGACCGGGAGTAGCGCGACGAGCGTGAGGAAGATCGCGCCGGGCAGCGTGATCTTGGAGACCACGTCGTCGATGTACTCGGCGGTCCGCGCGCCCGGCTTCACGCCGGGGATGAAGCCGCCCTGCTTCTTGAGGTTCTCCGCCAGATCGACCGGGTTGAAGATGATCGACGTGTAGAAGTAGGTGAAGAAGAGAATGAGAATGGCCATCAGGACGTAGTACAGCGTGCCACCGGGCACGAGCATGTCGGCGTAGTCGCGGAGCCGCGAGGTGCCCATGAACTGCGCCAGCGCGCCCGGCACGACGATGACCGACTGCGCGAAGACGATCGGCATGACGCCCGCCGCGACGATGCGCAGGGGGATGAAGCTGCGGCTCGCCTCGCGCATCCGCCCGCGGGCCATGGTGCGCTGCGGGATCTGGATGAGCACGCGGCGCGCGGCCAACGTGACGGCGACGATGGCGGCGACGACGGCGACCATCATCACGATGAGCACGAGCAGCGAGAAGGTCCCGATGACGCCGGTGCTGATGTAGGTGAACGCCGAGGCGATGCCCGGCCAGATGCGCTCGACGATGGCGAAGAAGATCATCAAGCTGGCGCCGTTGCCGATGCCGCGTTCGGTGATCTGCTCGCCCAGCCACATGACGAAGATGGCGCCCGTGGTGAGGAAGAAGGTCATCGAGAGCCGGAAGCCGAAGCCAGGGTTGCTAACGGCGCCAGTGAGCGACTCGGCGAAGATGGCGAAGCCCCAGGCCTGCACGGCGGCAAGAGCGACCGTGGCGTAGCGCGACCACTGGTTGATCTTTTTCCGCCCTTCTTCGTCCTTGGACATCTTGTCGACGGTGGGCACCACCGCCTGCGCGATCTGCTGGAAGATCGACGCCGAGATGTAGGGCATGATCCCCAACGCGAACACCGTGGCGTGCGCGAGCTGGTTTCCGGTGAACAGGTTGTAGAGCCCGAGCAGCCCGCCACCGTTCGACTGCTGATTCATGAAATCCTGAATCGCGATCGGGTTGATGCCGGGCGCCGTGACCGCCGCACCGATTCGATAGATGAACAGGCACAGCAGCGTGAAGAGGATCTTGTCCTTGAGCTCGGGGGTCCGGAACAGGTTCTGGACCGCCGCCGCCGCCGCGTTCGATTGGGCCATGATAGTTTCCTACTCCTCGACGCGGCCCCCGGCCGCGACAATCTTCTCGCGTGCACCGGCGCTGACTTTCAGCCCGCGCACCGTGACGGCCGCCGACACGCTGCCGTTCGCGAGCACCTTGACCGGTCCTTTGTTCGCCTTGACGAGCCCCGATTCGACGAGCGAGTCGCGCGTGATGTCGGCGCCGGAGAGCACGCCGGACAGCGCCTCGAGGTCGTCGAGCCGAACAACCTGAGACTCCTCACGAAATGGATTGGTGAAGCCGCGCTTCGGCAAGCGGCGGGTCATCGGCATCTGGCCGCCCTCGAAGTGAGGCTTGCCGCCGCCCGGGCCGTGGTGGCCGGCGCGGGCCTTGATGCCCTTGTGACCCTTGCCCGACGTCTTGCCGGTGCCGGAGCCCGGACCGCGACCCAGGCGCTTGCGATCACGCGTGGAGCCTGGCGCCGCCTTGAGGTTGTGGAGGCCGATCTTCTCGACGGCGGGTCGCACAGCGCGCTTTTTCGACGCGGTCTTCGCGCCCCGCGCTCGGCTGCCCGCGCCCCGCTTTGCAGTAGCCACTTACTTACCCTCCTTCGCCTTCGATTCTTTGACAGGCGTCACCTCGACGAGGTGGCGCACCTGCTTCAGCTGTCCCGTGAGGCCAGGCGTAATCTCTTTGACGACTTCGTGCTGATGGTGCTTGAGGCCGATGGCCTCGAGAGTGGCGCGCATGCGCCAGGAATGGCCGATGCCGCTCCGGACCTGCTTGATCCGTACGCTGCCTTTGGCGGGCAGGTTTTGCTTAGCCGTCTTGGCCGGCCCCTTACTGGGGTGCCATACGAAGGTGCGTGCCATTTATACCTCGGCGTGGGGCGCTGGGCGCGGGGCGTGGGCCGCACGACTGCGCGACGTGTCGCGGGATTGGGCGCGGGAGCGGTATTGGAGGCTCGAGACCTCGATGCCACGCTCGCGGGCGATCTGCTCGACGGTGGTGAGGAGCTTGAGGCCGTTCATCGCCGCCCGGACCATGTTGTGCGGGTTGGTCGAGCCGAGGCTCTTGGTGAGAATGTCCGAGATGCCGGCGCATTCCATGATGGCGCGGACCGCGCCGCCGGCGATGACGCCGGCGCCGGGGGCGGCGGGCTTCATGAGCACGCGTCCGGCGCCGTGCTGGCCGACGATCTCGTGCGGAATCGTTCCACCGGTGAGCGGGATGTCGACCATGCTGCGGCGCGCGGCGTCGACCGCCTTGCGCACAGCCTCCGACACTTCGTTGGCTTTGCCGGACGCGAAGCCGACCTTTCCGTGCGCGTCGCCGACGGCGACGAGCGCGTTGAAGGAGAACCGGCGTCCGCCCTTCACGACCTTGGCGACACGGTTGATGGCGATGACGTTCTCGACGAGCTCGCCGCCCTCGCCGCCGCGTCCACCGCGGTCGCCGC
>JBIOHX010000205.1:0-6991 GCA_044449465.1 Gemmatimonadales bacterium
CCACCGGACAGTCCGCTTCCTCGATGGCGAGGATGGGCAGAACCGGCGTGAGCGGTGAGTGGACGTGCACGATGTCGTAGTGCCCCTGGCGTAGCACGCGGCGGAAGTCGCGACGCAGATGCCAGCCCATCGTGATCCGGGCCTGCGAACCGTTGCAGTACACCGGCTGGCTCCGCCCCAGTCGAATGACGTGCGGCTGAGCCTCGGCGCCGGGAATGTGCGAGGTGATGACGTCGACGTGATGCCCGCGGCGGCGAGCCTCGCGCGCGAAGAAGTGCACGTGCTCACAGACGCCGCCCAGGTGCGGATAGTAGTACTCCGTAACCAGCGCGATACGGAGCGGCCGCCCGTCGCGCTCGAACGGGAGCGCGGGCAGTTGGGGCAGGGCGGGGTGACTACGTCGCGAGCGTCTGAGGAGAGGGCTGGGTGGATTCGAGAGCGGCATGGGCTGCTGCGAGGCGGGCGATTGGAACGCGGTAGGGAGAGCAGGAGACGTAGTCGAGGCCGATCGAATGGCAGAATTTCACGGAGCGCGGCTCGCCACCGTGCTCCCCACAGATACCGACCTTTAGCTCAGGGCGAACCTTGCGACCGGCGGTCACGGCGAATCCAATCAATTTTCCAACGCCATCCCGATCCAAGACTTGGAACGGATCGTCGGAAAGTATACCACGATCTACATAGTTGGGTAGGAACCGGCCGGCATCGTCCCGACTGAGGCCGAACGTCGTTTGCGTTAAATCATTGGTCCCGAACGAAAAAAACTCAGCTGTCCGGGCGATCTCGTCGGCCGTGAGCGCGGCCCGTGGCAATTCGATCATCGTCCCGATCGAGTATGCCACCTCATACCCCATGACTCCGAGTACTTGCCGAGCGGCCTCTTCGAGAATGGCGCGCTGGTTGTCGAACTCACGGTGCGCGGCAACGAGCGGCACCATGATCTCAGGACGTACATCGATGCCCCTTCGTTTCGCCCGAACAGCGGCCTCGAAGATGGCCCGGCCCTGCATTTCAGTGATCTCGGGATAAGTGATACCCAATCGGCAGCCCCGGTGCCCGAGCATGGGGTTTGTTTCACGCAAAGATTCCACAATTTTTCCGAGCTCTTCGCGCGGGATGCCCAGCGTACGTGCCAGCAGCTTGCTCTCCTCGCCGCCGTGCGGAAGGAACTCGTGGAGGGGCGGATCGAGCAGCCGGATTGTCACCGGCAGCCCGTCCATCGCCTCGAAGATTCCCTCGAAGTCCATGCGCTGCATCGGGAGCAGCTTGGCAAGCGCCCGGCGACGGCCGCCTTCGTCGCGCGCGACGATCATCTCGCGCATGGCGGTGATGCGGTCGCCCTCGAAAAACATGTGCTCGGTCCGACAAAGCCCGATGCCCTCAGCGCCGAAGCCGCGCGCGACGCGTGCGTCGTGCGGCGTGTCGGCGTTCGCGCGCACTTTGAGCCGCCGGACGTCGTCGGCCCACGCCAGAACACGCGCAAACGCGCGATAGCCGGGTGCGGTCGCCTCCTTGCGCGTGCCACGCACGACCTGCACGACTTCGCTCGGGATCGTCGGGAGATCGCCGCGGTAGACATTGCCGGTCACCCCGTCGACGGTGATCCAGTCGCCCTCGGCGACGGTCTCGCCGCGGGCTAAAAAGCGACGATGCTCGAGGTCGACTTCGATGTCCTTGCAGCCGACGACGGCACACTTGCCCATGCCGCGCGCCACGACGGCGGCGTGGCTCGTCATGCCCCCGCGAGCCGTGACGACGGCGCGCGCGGCCACGATGCCGTGGAAATCCTCGGGGGTGGTTTCGTCGCGCACGAGAATCACCTGCTCGCCACTCGCCGCGCGCCGCTCGGCGACGTCGGGGTCGAACACGGCCAGGCCGCTCGCCGCGCCCGGGCTCGCGGGCAGGCCGGTGCACAGCGGTTGCGCGCGAACATCGGAGTCGATCACCGGGTGAAGCAGTTGATCCAACTGTTCGGGCGCGACACGGAGGACGGCGGCGTTGGGCGTGATCAGCGACTCGTCGACCATGTCCGCCGCGATGCGGATCGCGGCCGCGGCAGTGCGCTTGCCCGTGCGCGTTTGCAGGAGATACAGCCGGCCGCGCTCGACGGTGAACTCGATGTCCTGCATGTCGCAAAAGTGCTGCTCGAGCCGGTGCTGCGTGGCAAGCAACTCCTTGTACGCTTCCGGCAGACGGATCGCCATTTGTTCGATGTCGTGCGGCGTCCGGATGCCGGCGACAACATCCTCTCCCTGCGCGTTGACGAGGAACTCGCCGTAGAATTTCTTTTCGCCAGTCGACGGATTGCGCGTGAACGCCACGCCGGTGCCTGAGTCATCGCCGAGATTTCCGAACACCATGGCGACGACGTTCACGCCCGTACCGAGCGCTTCGTTGATCCCGTTGACCCTTCTATAGTCGACCGCCTTGCGCAGCGTCCACGAGCGCCACACCGCTTCGATCGCTCCCCAAAGTTGAACCGTCGGATCCATCGGAAACTCGCCGCCGGTGGCCGTGCGCACGAGCGCCTTGTATTCGTCGACGAGTGCGCGCAACGCTTTCTCATCGAGATCGGCGTCGGAGTTTGCACCGGTCGTGAGTCGCTTGGCGCCGAGAACCTGCTCGAACCGGGAGAGCGGTACGTCGAGCACGACGTCGGCGTACATCTGGATGAAGCGACGGTACGAATCGTACGCGAAGCGGGCGTTGCCGCTGGCGCGCGCCAACCCGCTCACGGCGCGGTCGTTGAGCCCGAGATTGAGGATCGTCTCCATCATACCAGGCATCGAAACCGGCGCGCCCGAGCGCACCGACACGAGCAGCGGATTCTCACCGTCGCCGAACTTCTTCCCCGTGGATTTCTCGACGCGCTGCAGCGCGGTAGCGACCTCGGCGCGAAGCGCGTCGGGCACCCGGCGGTCGCGAAGATAGGCGATGCAAAGTGGACAGGCGATGGTAAACCCTGCCGGCACCGGCACGCCGAGATTGGTCATTTCGGCGAGGTTCGCGCCCTTGCCCCCGAGGACGGCACGCATGTCCCTGGTGCCCTCGGCACGCCCGTCGCCGAAGAAGAACACCGACCGCGACGCGGTGGGGGCACCCCGATCGGCAGGCGCGGCGGGCGGGTCAGTTACTGTGCGTGGCTCGAGCTTGGCGGGAGTGGCCATTGCCCTCTCGTGAAATGCTCGGCGCGGCGTCGGCGAGAACGCGGAGGTGGATCAGCAGCCGCACCCGAATCGAAGTTTATCGGGATCCGTCGGTGGCGCGGTAGGATAATCTCCGGAAAAGCAGGCGTGGCAGAATCCGCCTGGACCGGCGGGAACCGACTCGAGCATCCCGTCGAGCGAAAGGTAGCCAAGGCTGTCGACGCCAAGGCGTCCGGCGATCTCGTCGACGTTGTAGTTGGCCGCGATCAATTCCTCGCGCGACGGCGTGTCGATGCCATAGTAACAGGGTCCCGTGACTGGCGCCGAGCTCACGCGCAGGTGGACTTCGCGCGCGCCCACGCCGCGCACGAGCGCGACCAGTCCGCGGGTCGTCGTGCCGCGCACGATCGAGTCGTCGACCATCACGACGCGCTTGCCCTCCAGGACTTCGCGCACTGGGTTGTACTTCACCTTCACTTTGGCGTCGCGGCCCGCTTGCGTCGGCTGGATGAAGGTACGCCCGACGTAGTGGTTGCGGATGAGCGCGAGCTCGAACGGAATCCCGCTCTCCTCGGCAAAGCCGAGCGCGGCTGAGTTGGAAGAGTCGGGAACGCTGAACACGAGATCGGCACCGGGCGCGGGGTGCTCGCGAGCGAGGCGCCGTCCGAGTGCGCGCCGTGCGCGATCGACCGAGCCGCCGAACACGCGGCTGTCAGGGCGCGCGAAGTACACGTATTCGAACACGCAGCGCCGCGACTCGAGCGCCGGTCCGGCGCGCATCGACTGGAGGCCGGCGCCGTTGACGTGCACGATCTCACCCGGCTCGACGTCGCGCTCGAACGTGGCGCCGACGATGTCGAGGGCGCAGGTCTCGGAAGCGAACACGACCGAATCGCCGAGGCGCCCCATGGCGAGCGGACGCCAACCACGCGGATCGCGCGCCGCAAGCATGGTGTCGCCGATCGAGACGATGAGGCTGTACGCGCCTTCGACGCCGGCGAGCGCATCGCAGAGACGCTGGGCGGGGGAGGGAGCGTTCGAGCGCGCGAGCCGGTGGACGAGGACTTCCGAGTCACTCGTCGACGAGAAGATCGAGCCCTGGTCTTCGAGATCGGCGCGCATCTCGGCCGCATTGATCAGATTGCCGTTGTGCGCGAGCGTGATGTATCCGCCGCGCGACCGGGCGACGACGGGCTGCGCGTTCTCGATCGTCGACGAGCCGGAGGTGCTGTAGCGCGTGTGCCCGACCGCGGACACGCCGGGCATGTGCGCCAGCTCGCGAGCGACGGCGTCGGACAGGGTGCCCATGCTGCGCACTGCGCGCGCCGAGCCGGTCTCGTCGATTGATACAACGCCGACGGACTCCTGACCGCGATGCTGGAGCGAGTACAGGCCAAGCTGCGCGAGGTGCGTTGCGTCAGCGTGCCCGTGGACCCCGAAGATTCCGCACATGTTGTATCAGCAATCTCAAAAGATGTGACGCATCCGCCGTTACGCGACCTGTGCGGCCGCGCGCGCCATGATGCGCGGAATCGCCTCGTGGTACGCTTCGTCGAGCCGGGCGAGGGGGGCGTCCAGCCGCGCCCCCGTCATTGAAATCTGCAACGGTGCGCCCTCCGCGCCCACCTGGCCGATGATTCGCGCCGGTACGCCGTGGCGCCGCGCGATGCCGAGCACGGTGTCGGGCATCGTCGTCGACAGCACCACGCGCCCCTGCGCTTCCCCGAAGAGCAACGCGCGCACCGGAATGTCGCGCCAGTGGCTCAGGTCGACTGTTGCGCCACGCTGCGCCGACCGGTCCATGATCGAGCACTCGGCGAGCGCGACCGCGAGTCCGCCGTCGCTGCAATCATGCGCCGAGTCGACGACCCCGCCTTGGATGCTCTCGAGCACCGCCTCGATGAGCGACCGCTCGGCCTCCAGCCCGCACGCCGGCGGCGACCCCGCCACGATACCGTGAACCCGCGCCAGATACTCGCTCGCGCCGATCTCGAGGGTCGGATCGCCAAACAGCACGATGGCCGCGTGCTCGTTGGCGAAGGTCGAGCGGGTGACATGCGCGAGCGACTCGATCAGCCCGACCATGCCGATCACGGGCGTGGGATACACGGCGCCGCCGGGACTCTCGTTGTAGAGCGACACGTTGCCGCCGGTAACGGGCGTGCCGAGCGCGGTGCAGGCCTCACCCATGCCGCGCACTGCTTCGCGAAGCTGGAAGTAGACGTCCGGTCGGCGCGGATTGCCGAAGTTGAGATTGTTGGTGATCGCCAGCGGTCGCGCGCCGGTGCAGGCGACGTTGCGCGCCGCTTCACAGACTGCGATGCGCGTTCCCACGCGCGGATCGAGATATACGTAGCGGCTGTTGCAGTCGGTCTTGAGCGCGAGCGCGCGCTCGGTACCGCGGACGCGAACGACCGCGGCGTCGCCGCCGGGGCCGATGACGGTGTTCGTGCGGACGGACGTGTCGTACTGGCGATACACCCACGCCTTGGAGGCGATCGTCGGCGATGAAAGCAGTTGCTCGAGCGTCCACAGCGGATCGCGCTCCTCGGGGCGCTCGGCGATGAGCGAGACGTCGCGCGCGCGGAGATCCGCGATCTTTGAACTTTCCAGCGCTTCAGGCGTGTACGTAGGACAGTCGGTGACCAACCGCGTGCCGGGAAACTCGGCGACCACCCGATCGCCTTCGGTCACGCGGTACACCGGTTCGGCGATCACTTCACCGATCACGGCCGTAGTCAGGTCCCACTTTCCGAGTATCGCCTCGACCTCGCTCTCGCGTCCGCGCTTGGCTACGACGAGCATGCGCTCCTGCGACTCGCTGAGGAGAAGCTCGTAGGGGGTCATTCCCGTTTCACGCGCCGGCACGCGCGTCGTGTCGATCGTGACGCCCACGTCGCCGCGCGCCGCCATCTCCGCAGACGACGACGTGAGGCCCGCGGCCCCCATGTCCTGAATCGCCACGATGGCACCGCTGCGAATGAGCTCGAGGCTCGCTTCGAGGAGCAGCTTCTCGGTGAACGGATCGCCGACCTGCACGCGTGGACGCTTCGCGTCGCTTTCGGCGGAGAGATCTTCGGAAGCGAACGACGCGCCGTGGATTCCGTCGCGGCCGGTGCGCGCGCCCACGGCGATGATCGGGTTGCCGACGCCCTGGGCCACGGCGCGAATCAGCTCGTCTTCGCGCATCAGGCCGACGCACATCGCGTTGACCAGCGGGTTGCCTTCGTAAGACGAATCGAACGCAACCTCGCCGGCGACGGTGGGAATGCCGACGCAATTGCCGTAGTCGCCGATGCCCTTCACGACCCCGGCGAACAGGTAGCGCACCCGCGCCGACTCGAGCGATCCGAAGCGCAGCGAGTTGAGCATGGCGATTGGGCGCGCGCCCATCGTGAACACGTCGCGCAATATGCCGCCGACACCGGTCGCGGCGCCCTGATACGGCTCGACCGCCGACGGATGGTTGTGCGACTCGATCTTGAACGCCACGGCGAGTCCGTCGCCGATCGAGATGACGCCGGCATTCTCGCCCGGTCCCTGAAGCACGTACGGCGCGCGCGTTGGAAGCGTCTTGAGGAGCGGGCGCGAGTGCTTGTACGAGCAGTGCTCGCTCCAGAGCGCGCTGACGATTCCTAGCTCAGTGAAGGTCGGCTCGCGACCGAGCATCTCGACGAGTCGATCGTACTCGCCGGTGGTGAGGCCATGCTCGGCGATCAGGCCCGGCGACCCGCGCATCACGCCCGCCCAGATCGCCGAGCATTGCCTCACCACCCGCGAGTACGATCGACTCGTCGCGATTCTCGGTCGCGAGCCCACCATCACAGAGCAAGGAATCGTCAGCG
>JBIOHX010000206.1:0-6956 GCA_044449465.1 Gemmatimonadales bacterium
CCCCTCCCACCGATCCGCCGCCCCCGCAATCCCGCCATCGCACGGCAACGGAACGTCCTCACTCGAAGACCGGCTCCGCACCAAGTCATCGCCGCTCGTTCGCCGCATGGCGGCCGATCATGGCGTCGAGCTGAGCGCGCTCCACGGGAGTGGCGTCTCCGGGCGGGTCACCAAACGCGATCTGCTCGAGTATCTCGAGTCCGGCCCGAAGGTGCCCGCGCGCGCCGGCGGTTCCGCGCCAACGGTCCACGCAGGTCCGCTGCCCGAGCCGTGGGCCGGCGATCGCGTCGAGCCGATGTCGAAGATGCGGCAGCTCATCAGCGAGCACATGGTCGCGTCGCGCCATACCTCGGCGCACGTGAGCTCGTTCTTCGAGGTCGACTTCACGCGCATCTCGCGGATTCGCATGAAGCACCGCGCCGAGTTCGAGGCGGCGACGGGCGAAAAGCTCACGTACCTGCCGTTCATCATCAAAGCGGCGGTCGACGGGCTGCGTGCACACCCGGTACTCAACGCGGCCGTGCGGGGAACCGAGATCATCTACCGCAAGCAGGTGAACGTTGGCATCGCCGTGGCGCTCGATTGGGGATTGATCGTTCCGGTGATCAAGAACGCCGACAATCTTTCGCTCACCGGGCTCACGCGCACGCTGAACGATCTCGCGAACCGGGCGCGCAGCAAGCGCCTCGACCCGCGCGAAGTGCAAGACGGTACCTTCACCATCACCAACCCCGGCGTGTTCGGCTCGATGATCGGCACGCCGATCATCAACCAGCCGCAGGTGGGTATCCTCTGCGTCGGCGCGATCGAAAAGCGACCCAAAGTGATCGCCGGGCTCGAGGGTGAGGACGTGATCGCCATCCGCACCTGCGCCTACCTATCGTTGTCGTTCGACCACCGGATCGTCGACGGCTCCGACGCCGATCGATTCATGGCGTTCGTCAAGAAGGCGCTCGAGACCTTCCCCGACGCCGTGCTCTGACGATGCCTCGCGCCATGACCATCCAGCGGACGCTCGTCACTCCGAACGAGCGCGACCGGTTCTATCAGAAGCTACGCCGCAAGCGCGACCACTACGCCAAGGCGAATTGCCGCTTCTGGGCGTTCGAAGAGACGGGCTTGCCGGGTGCGTTCTTGGAGTTCTTCGAAGCCGGTGACGCCGCGACTCTCGCGCGGGCCCATGCGTCGGCGCCGGACCCGGTGCTCGATCCGAACCGGGTCTATTCTGAAGTGGAGCTCAAATAGTCATGCCTTCCCGTTCAATCGACGCCGACGGCAGGCGCTGGCTCGTCTACCCCTCTGGTCGCGTCACGCAAAACGACCGCGACGAGTTCGCGCTCGTGTTCGTGAGCGGCACCGGCGTGGGCCGTCGGGTGCGCGTGACGCGCTACTCGCCCGTCGGAGCGCGCTCCCGCGAGCGGTCGCTGCTCGAGCTCAGCGATGGCGACCTGAAGCGGCTATTCGATTTCTCGCAGCCCGGTGACACGTCGCCCGAAGTCGACTACACCGCGTGACCGGCGCGGGCCCGGGAGGCGCCGCCGACGGGTCGTTCGTAGACTTGCACGCGCATTCGACCGCGTCCGACGGCTCGCGCCCGCCGACCGAGGTCGTGCGCGCCGCTCAACGGGCCGGATTGTCGGCGATCGCGCTCACCGACCACGATACCGTCGCCGGAATCGCCGAAGCAGCGGCGGAGGCAGCGGTGCTGGGTGTACGCCTCGTCCCGGGCATCGAGCTGAGCGCCGTCGAGGGCGACGCCGAAACGCACATCCTCGGGCTGCATCTCTCTGACACACACGAGCTCGAGTCGACCCTCGTCGGCCTTCGCGACATGCGTCACGCGCGCGCCGAGCGGATGGTGGTGCGGTTGAACGAGCTTGGCGTGCGGATCAACTTCAAATCGGTCATCGAACAAGCCGCCGGCGGGGCGATCGGGCGTCCGCACGTCGCCCGCGCGCTCATTGCCGAAGGTTGGGCGGTGGATTTTCGAGATGCGTTCGATCGGTACCTCGGGAACGGTCGTCCCGCCTATGTTGCCAAGGACCGTTTGGCGGTCGTTGACGCGATCACCCTTATCCACAGGGCCGGGGGCCTCGCGGTGCTGGCGCACCCCGCGGCCGGGGGAACGCGCGAACGGATCGAAGCATTGGCGCGCGAAGGGATCGACGGCGTCGAGGTCCGCCACCCGAGCCATAGCGCCGATGACATCTCGCGACTTGCCGCACTCGTCGACCACTATTCGCTCGTGCCGAGCGGCGGCTCCGACTGGCATGGCGCGACCGATGGCCCGCGAACACTCGGCATGATGCGGGTGCCAGCCGAATGGCTGGCGCGCCAAGACAGTCGAGTAGGCGCGCGCGTCGCGTAGGCGGCGAACCGAGGTGCGGCGCGCCCACGGGCGCGTGAGAGGAGGATGAACGCATGGATCTGCGCGGACGCACCGCTCTCGTCACGGGCGCCGGACATCGCATCGGACGCGCGATAGCGCTCGCGCTCGCCGGTCGCGGCATGCGGCTGGCCGTGCACTACAACGCAGCCGCTACCGGCGCGAACGAGACGGCGCGGACGATCGAAAGCTCGGGCGGCACGGCGGCGACGTTCGCGGCCGATTTGCGCAGCGGCGACAGCGCGCCGGCTCTTGTGGCAGACGTCGTGTCGCGCTTCGGCGGCCTCGACGTCCTCGTCAACTCTGCCGCGGTCATGGTCCGAACGCCCTTCGGTACGATCGACGCAGCACAGTGGGACGACATCCTGGCGATCAACCTGCGTGCCCCGTTTTTGCTCGCCCAGGCGGCGGCCCCGCACCTCCGCGCCGCCCGGGGAGTGCTCGTCAACATCGCGGACCTCGCGGCGTTCGAGACGTGGCCGGCGTACCTGCCTCACAGCATCTCGAAAGCCGGCGTCGTGACGATGACGCGGGCGCTGGCGCGAGTGCTCGCGCCCGAAGTCCGCGTCGCCGCCGTGGCGCCTGGCACGGTACTGGTTCCCGACAATTGGCGACTGGAAGACGCCGAGCATCTTCGGCAGACGACGCCGCTCGAGCGGAATGGCGACCCGAGCGACGTGACGTCGACCGTGCTGTTCATTCTCGACTCTGACTATCTGACCGGCGAGACGATCATCGTCGACGGCGGCCGGCACGTCCGCAAGTGACGGTGGTGGACGGCGCCGACGGCCGGGGGCGATACGCCACCGTGATCGTCGTCGGAGGCGGATGCTACGGCGGGTATTACGTTCGCCAGCTCGATCGCGCGGTCGGCGCCGAAGCCATCGAAGTCGAGCGCGTCCTCGTCGTCGACCGCGATCCGGGGTGCGCGGTGGCGCAGGTGCTTGCGTCGCCCGATGGGCCGCGCGATGCGCGCGTCGAGCTCCGAATCGCCGAGTGGTCAGAATTCTTCAATCAGTATTTGCGCGACGCCGTCGACCGGCCGGAGGAGCATTCCGCGGACGCCGTCGTGCCGTCGCCGCTGATGCCACACCTCATGGCTGAATGGCTCGTCGAGCGGGCGCGAGCGCTGGCCCCCGATCGGCGGGTGGCGGTCGAACCGTTCGATCGACTTCCGGCTGTGCCGTGGGAACGAGCGGGGCACGACGCGACCCACTATGTGTCGTTCGCGACCTGGACCTGCCCGATCAATTGCGTCGAACCGCGCACCTGTCCGCATACCCGAGGCCCTCGCGCGTGGAGTCTGCCGGTGGCGCTCCGCGACTATGCCGCGAGCGAGGCGATGCTCGGGCACCAGGTCGACGTGGCGGTGCTCCATTGCCGGCACCGGTCGTATGGCGTCGGCATGTTCGACACGGATGAAGTGCTTTCGGCCGACCGGCTCGTCGTCGCGGCGGCGGCCTCGCCGGGCAGCACCGAGCTCGTCATAGGCACCGTTTCACACTGCCATGGCGCGCTCACGCGGCTCGTGATCGGCCCGCGACCGGCGGAAATGGGTTCCCCGGAGCACTAGATTACCTCTATTCAACGGCGGGCGAGTGGCTCCGCCGGCACTCGAGGAATGGACGTGGCAGCGACTTCCACCTACGACGTCGTCATTGTCGGAGCGGGCCCGGCGGGGATGTGCGCTGGGATGTACGCCGGCCGCGCCATGCTCAGGGCTGTCGTGCTCGAGCGCGGCTTTCCCGGCGGCGAGCTCCTCAATACCGAGGTCGTCGAGGACTATCCGGGATTCGAAACCATCCTGGGCCACGAACTTGCGGAAAAATTCGCCAGCCACGCCGCCAAGTTCGGCGCCGAGTTCAAGAACGGCGTCGTGGTCGAGGCGGTACGGAAGCTCGCGGACGGCACGTTCGAGACGCGCACTGAGTCGGGCGATATCTATCGGTCGCCGGCGGTCATCGTCACGGCGGGTGGAACGCCGATAAAGCTCGGCGTGCCGGGCGAGCTGGAGTACGCAGGGAAGGGTGTCTCGTACTGCGCGATCTGTGACGGGGCCTTCTTCCGGAATCAGAGGATCGCCGTGGTCGGCGGCGGCGATGCCGCCACCGAAGAGGCAGACTTTCTCACGCGGTACGCCGAGAAGGTCTATCTGATCCATCGTCGCGACGAGCTCCGTGCGTCGAAGATTCTGCAGCAGCGGCTGTTCACGAATCCGAAGATCGAGGTCATTTGGAATACCGTCGTCGATAGCGTGGAAGGCGATGCGCGAGGCCTCGTCGAGCGGCTTCATCTGCGCAACGTCGACACGGAAGAGACGAGCGAGCTGGCGGCGACCGGGTTATTCGTGTTCATCGGCTTTCGGCCGAACACCGGCATCATCGACGGCCACGTCGACCATGACGAGATGGGATATCTGCGCACCGACGCCAACATGGAGACGAGCATTCGCGGGCTGTTCGCGGCCGGCGACGTTCGTTCCCAGCTCACCCGTCAAGTGACGACGGCTGTGGGCGACGCGACCACCGCGGCGATTGCCGCCGAGAAGTACCTGAAGGCGATCGCCGACGGGGACAGCACCGAGCCGATCGTCGGCGCCGGCGGCTACGCGGTATGAAGCTGTTCGTTCGCACCGTCGGGGCGTTTCAAGAGAACTCGTATCTCGTCGTCGACGAGGCCACGCGCCGCGCCGCCCTCATCGATCCGGGCGACGAGCCGGAACGGTTGCTCGAGATGGTGCGCGACTCCGGCGCGACGCTCGACGCCATCTGGCTGACCCACGCGCACGTCGACCACATCGGCGGGATCGCCGGCGTCCGTCGCCAGTGGCCCGTGCCCGTCCATCTCCATCCCGCGGACCGTCCGCTCTACGACCAAGCGTCGATGCAAGCCGCGACGTACGGATTGGAATTCGAGCAGCCCGACGCACCGGACGTGGAGCTGGCGGACGGCGACACACTCGCCTGCGGGACGCTCGTGTTCAACGTCACCCACACGCCGGGCCACGCGCCGGGCCACGTCTCGTTCGAGATTGGCGGTATCGTGCTCGGCGGTGATCTGCTTTTCGCCGGCTCAATTGGCCGAACCGATCTGCCGTTCGCCGACCCGGCGCAGATGGAGGAATCGTTGGTGCGGATCTGCGAGCTCGACGATGCGACCATCGTCTATCCTGGCCACGGGCCGCCGACGACGATCGGCCAGGAGCGCGCGACGAACGCGTTTCTCACGGGCGGCGCGCGCATCATGCGGCGCTAGCGGCGATGGGCCGGCGAATCAACATCGTGGTGATCGAGATCGCGGTGCTCGCGCTGTGGCTGGGCGCGGCGTTGTTCTTTGCCGCCGCGGTGGCGCCGGCGCTGTTCGCCGTACTACCGTCACGAACGCTCGCCGGATTGGTCGTCGGCCGTTTGCTTCCGTCGCTTCTGTTCGCCGGGTTGACGATGGGTGCGCTCGTCGCGGCGCTCGAGCTGCTCGCCTCGGGCGCCGGTTGGAGCCGCGCGCGCTTCGCGTGCGGCGTGGTGATCGCGGGCGCGTGTGCCGTCGCACAGTTCGGCGTCATGCCACGCATCGAGCGCCTCCGCCTGGCGATCGCGGGGCCACTCGAGAGCTTGGCGTCGGATGATCCGCGGCGAATTCAGTTCGGCCGCTTACATGGATGGAGCGTGGCCTGGCTCGGCCTCGCCATGCTGGCCGCCATCGTCGCGATGGTACTGTCGTCGCGAACGCTTCAACCGAGGAGCTGACCATGAGCGTGAACACCGAGCACGAGCCCCGCGTGGCGCGGATCGACCCTAGCGATGCCGACCCGGCCGTTCGCGAATCGTTCGACAACTTTGTCCGCGTGCGCGGCAAGGTCCCGAATCTGTTTCGCATCAGCGCCCGCCGGCCGCAGATCGGTCGCACGCTGGCCATGCATCTGGATGCCGTGATGGGCCCCGGTGAGGTCGAGCAGCAGCTCAAGGAGCTGCTCGCGGTGCGCGTGTCGCAGCTCAACCGATGCGACTACTGCCTGGCGTCGCACGGCATGCTCGCCAAGCGGTACGGCGCCAGCGACGCGCAAATCGCCGCGCTATCGCGCGGCGACACGACGGCGTTCGAGCCGGCTTGGCGCGCGGCGCTCGAAGCGGCCGGCGAAGCGACGTCCGGCGGTGGGCGGCTGGGCGACGACACGTTCGACCGGCTCGCCGCCGGCTGGAGCCCGGCTCAGCTCGTCGAGATCGTCGCTGTCATCGGGCTATTCAATTACTTCAATCGATTCGCTAACGCGCTCGACATTCCGGTCACGAAGTAAGCCTTTCTTTTTTACTGGCTATTCATCAGCAATGACAGAAACTCGCCGTGAGAAGGACCCGCTGGGACCGCTCGACGTCCCGGCCGACGCATTGTACGGCGTCCAGACGCTGCGCGCGAAGCAGAACTTCCCGATCAGCGGCCTGCGCCCGCTCGAGCCATTCGTGATCGCGCAGGTGTGGATCAAGAAGGCGGCGGCTCTCACCCACAAGGCGACGGGTCGTCTCGAGCCGCGCCTCGCGGACGCGATCGTTCGAGCGGCGGACGAGGTGCTCGCCCG
>JBIOHX010000207.1:0-6948 GCA_044449465.1 Gemmatimonadales bacterium
ATTCTGCTCGGGCTGGCGGTGGGGGTGTGGGTGGCGTTGCTGTTCGCGATGCGGCCGCTCGTCGCGCTGCGGCGCGTCTCGCCGCTGCAGGCGCTCCGGCGCGAGCCCGACGGCGATGCGTTGCGCCGTGCGCGCTGGGATCCGCTCCGCATCCTGGTGTCGCTGGCGATCGTCGCCAGCGTGCTCTATCTCGGGATGAGTCGCGCCGATACCATCGGCCGCGGCCTCGGTTACACGATCGCCATCGCGCTCGCGATCGGCGTGCTCTGGGTCAACGCCGCCGGTCTCTCCTGGCTGGCGCGGCGCCTGCTGCGCCCGTCCTGGCCCTTTCCGCTCCGGCAAGGGATCGCGAGCCTCTACCGCCCGGGAAACCAGACGCGCGCCGTGGTGCTGGCGCTCGGGTTTGGCGTTTTCCTCATGAGCACTTTGTATCAGGTGCAGCACAACATCCTCCGCTCACTCGATCTGCGCCTGGGCGAGGCGCGGGCGAACGTGGTGTTCTTCGACGTGCAGGACGCGCAGCTTCACGGCATCGATTCCATCATTCGAGCCGGCGCGAACGAGGTGATCGACGAGACGCCGATCGTGCCGATGCGCGTCACATCGATCAACGGACGCACCGTCGCGACGATCCTCGCCGAGCGCGACTCCCTGCACCGGGTGGATAGCATCGCGCGCGCTGCGGCGGGCCGGGGAGGGCGCACCCGACGCGCCGCTGCCGGCCGTCGCCGCGGCAGTCCGTGGGCGCTGCGGCGGGAATTCCGTTCGACCTTCCGCGACACGCTCACCGCATCGGAGCACCTCGTGGCCGGCCGGTGGTTCGGGCCGCCGCGCCGCGACAGCCTGGGCGAGGTCTCGCTCGATACAGACGTTGCCGACGAGCTGGGCGTGCAGCTCGGCGATACGATGGTGTGGAACGTTCAGGGAGTGCAGGTTCCGACGCTCGTCACGAGCCTGCGCGAGGTGAAGTGGCAGAGCTTCTCGCCCAACTTCTTCGCCGTCTTCGACCCGCGTTCCCTCGCCGCGGCGCCAAAGCAGTACGCGATCCTCGCCCGGACGCCGAACGTGACGGCGACCGCTCACGTGCAGCGTGACGTCGTCGCCCGCTACCCGAGCGTGTCGAGCCTCGACCTGTCGCTCATTCAGCAGACCGTAAAGAGCGTTCTTGGCAAGGTCACCATGGCCGTGCGCTTTCTGGCGCTGATCAGCCTCGCGCTCGCCATTCCGGTGCTGTTCAGCGCCGTGGCGGCGACGCGCCGCGAGCGGCTCCGCGAAGGCGTGCTGCTCAAAACGCTCGGCGCCACTCGCCGACAGATCGTGCGGATCATGCTCGCCGAGTACGCGCTGCTCGGCGGACTCGGCGCGCTGACCGGGGTGATCCTGTCGGCGCTCGCCGGGTGGGCAGTCGTCCACTGGATCTTCCGCCAGGCGTTCGCGCCGGCGGTGGTGCCGGCGGCGATCGTGGCGGGGGCGATGATCGCGCTGGCGGTGGCGATCGGACTGCTCACCGGTCGCGACGTGTTCGCCGAAACGCCGATGGCCGCGCTACGGGAGGCGTAATGCCGCGGCGTGCGGCGGGGTTTGTGCCGAGGCGGACATGTGGGCGGCACAGGCCAGGAACAACCCGGTGGTGAACGCCAGAAAGGCGCGCTGCAAGAACTTCTTGTCGAAATGCACGGGAGGAGGATCAGGCGGGAGGAATGAGCGCGCGCCGAAGTGCGGAAGGGCCTTGCGGTACAGACGATCGATGGGCAGCCAGCGTGACGCTACGGTGACGCTCGCGGTTCGACGACGCGGAGAGGCGTGGAGATAGCGCCCGCTGCCGTTCCGTCTCCGCGCTGGCCGGAGGAACCAAGGCCCCAGCAGTAGAGGTTGCCCCGCGTCGTCACGCCGCAGGTGTGGCTGCCGAAACCGGTACTGATGTCGACGAATCGCTGGACCCCGATCACAGGTTCCGGGGTCGTCGTACAGGGGAGAATCTGTCCGCCGCACCGTTCCAAAACTAGCGCCGGCGGGACGCCGAGCTGACCAAAGCTGTCGTCGCCCCAGCAGTAGCCGGCGCCATCGGCGGCGATACCGCAGCTCTGGACGATGCCGACCGCCACCTGCACGAACTCCTGCTTGCTGAGCACCGTTTCTGGGACGGTGCTGCCCTCCTCCGAGCCGACGCCCATTTCGCCGCGCGGGTTGGCCTCCCAGCAAAAGAGCTGGCCCTCGACCGAGGCACCACAGGTCGTGAACGTGCCAACGCTCAGCCACGCCATCGCCGGCGCCGCCGGCACCTTTTCCGGCATGCCTTCGGCGCGGGTGATCTCAAGGCCGCCCTCACGGGTGAGCCAGATCGCGCCCCAGCAGTAGACGGCGCCCGCCGAAGTCCGGGCGCAGCTCCGCTCCGACCCGGCACTCACGCTCGCCACGGGACCGGGCATCTGGACGCGAATCGGCACGGTGCTGCTCGCGAAGTTGCCGTTCCCGAGCTCGCCGCGGTCGCCCGCGCCCCAGCAGAACGCGACGCCATCGGAGCGAATGGCACAGGTGTGCGTGGCCCCGGCGCTGATCTGTGCCCACGGCAACGATGACGGCACCTTCACCAGCGCGGGGCCGGTCACCGCCGCGCCGCCGAGCTGACCGGATCCGTTCGATCCCCAGCAGTATGCGTCGTACGAGAGAGTGATGCCGCAGGTGTGCTGCTGCCCCGCGCTGATGGAGCGGAACTGAAGACCCGGCGCGACGTGTCGCGGCACCAGCACGCAGCGAAACGACGACGCGGCGCTGCCGCAGGTCGTGTCGCCCTGCGCGACGCCCGTCTCGCCGAAGATGTTGTCGCCCCAGCAGTAGGCGTCGCCGCCGGCTTTGAGCGCGCAGGTGTGCGCCCCGCCGACGCTCACGGTTTGCCAGGTGCTCTGTCCGACATCGGCCAGCGCCGGAAAACGGAGCGCCGGCTGCGTAGCTTCCGTGCACGACACCAGTGAGCCCAACGTGACGAGCACGGACAGCGACGACAGCAGCGAAGATGCGAACGCGCGCGCCGCGCGCCGCGGGCGCCTCGGCTGGCGCGCTGCGCTCATCTTCGGGTTCGTCGCCGCGACAATCGAGATGGCGCTGGTGCTGTGGATGGCGTTCTGCTGATCCCGGGCGCGGGTCAGTCGGCGGGGGGGAACTGTGGCCGCCGAACGAAAGCGCCTTGCCGTCCGCGGCCTGTGCCGCCGAGAAGCTGCTCGCACTTGAAGTTCGGCGGAAAGTGTTTGGTAGAGTCGGCGATCAGTGCTGGACAGGAATTGAACAACCGCATCGCCGCCTGACGAACCCGTCGATCGAGGCCCATGCTGTCCGCAACCTGCGGATAGATCTGACGCATGACTCCGACCTCGGTCTGCACGTCGCGCAGCTCGCCCCGAACGTGCGGCACGTCGGCTTGGGAAAGATACTGGCCGGCGCGCGCCATGTGACCAGTGATCTCGTCGACGACCAGCTTGATGCGATCCGCGTCGGTTGCGTTGGCGGGGAGCACCGCAGGCGCGCCAGAGTCTCCGTTGGCCCGAAGCCAGGCGTGCGGTCCAGCGCTCAACGCGCGCCGCATGCGCGTTGGGTCGATCGCGGCAGCCGGCGTCGAATCGGGAGTCGCGGCCTGCCTCACCTCGGCGGGCGCCGGTTTTGGCGGGGGCGCCGCCGCCTTGGGCGGTGACACGACTGCGAGCTTCGCTGAGTCTGACGTCGCCGCTGTGGCGACTGCGGACGGCGCGGCCGGCGCGGGCTTTACCGAATCGATCCGCATGGAGTCGGGCTTGCTCATACCCTTCGTCGCGGTATCGACGCCGGAGCTCGACCGCGTTGTGCCGAGCTGGTATCCGGCGCGCAGGCGCGTCGCCACGAATGCGCCACCGGCCGCCGCAAGGGCGACGAGCACAACGCCGGCAGCCGCGAGCGCGGCACGATTCGGCTTCGAGCGCGGCTCAAGCGTTCGAAGGCTCGCCGGTGTCGGCGGAACGACGCGCTGGGTCGGCTCTGAAAGCCGCATCGGCCGCACGGATGCCAGCCGCACAGTGCGGTCGGTGTCGCGAAGCTCCGCCGCCGCGGCGACGACGTCGCGGCCAAAATCGGCGACCGCGGAATACCGGTCGGCCGGGTCCTGAGCGAGCGCGCGGTCGAGCGCCGCCTGAAGGCGACTTGGCCAGTTGACGTCAGGCGCCACGTCGCGGAGCGAACGTGGACGCGACGTCAGCCGGCGCACCAGCGTCTCCTTGGACGTCACGCGCGGGTAGGGCATGTCGGCCGTGAGCATGTTGAACAGCACCAGGCCGAGCGAGTAGAGGTCCGTCCGGCTATCGAGCCGCTCGCCGGCGAGTTGCTCGGGGCTCATGTACTCCGGCGTACCGAGCGAGACGCCCGCGGTGGTGACGGTCTGCGATCCGCCGCCCGACTCGCCGCTCCCCTGCACCGTCTTCGCGATGCCGAAGTCCACGACCTTCACCCAGTCGGTGCCGTCGTGGTGGCGGGCGATCATGACGTTGTCGGGCTTGAGATCGCGGTGGACGATACCCAGATGGTGCGCCGCGGCCAAGGCGTCACCCACCTGCTTGGTGATGTCCGCGGCGCGCGGAGCAGGCATGGGCCCGTCGCGCTCGATCAGCTGCCGCAGCGTTTCACCCTCGACGAACTCCATGGCGAGGTAGAGCATGCCGTCGCTCGTTTCTCCGAAGTCGTAGATCTGGGCGACGTTCGGGTGGTTGATGCGACTGGCGTTCGATGCCTCGCGGTTGAACCGGCTGATCGCGTCGGCGGAGAGGGCGAGGTTGGGGCTCATCACCTTGACGGCGCTCTTTCGGCCCATGCGCACGTGCTCGGCCAGGTAGACACGTCCCATGCCCCCTTCGCCGAGGAGCTGAAGGACCTGATACCGGTCGGCGACCACTTGGCCGATGAGCGGATCGTTGCTGCCCGCCGGTCGGAGCGGCGTGCCGTCGTTGGGGCAAAATCGCTGCTCAGGCCCGAATTCAGCCCCGCAGTGTGTGCAAATCTTCGCGCTGTTCAAGGGTGCTCCAAGGACTCCAGTCTGTGGCGCCGGCCCGCAGGCTGTAGACAGGAGAGACGGCGCTGAGGTCACGATTCTTGTGTGACCCTGGCCAACGATTCCGGCCGGTAGACTGTCGAACGGTCGGGCGGGCGGCTAATGTCGGCTGACACCTCTTCATGGCGTGAGCGCGATCATGGCCCGGCCCTCCGTTCCTCCCCTCGTCTGTCTGTTCGTCGCGATGGGCTGTTCGCTCCTTGTTCCTTCACGCGCGAGCGCCCAGCGACGCCCGGCGGGCGCGGACTACGTCATTCACAACTTCAACTTCGCGGATGGCGAGACGCTTCCCGAGCTCCGGATCCACTACGTGGCATTGGGCCAACGGCGGCGCGACGCCAAGGGCGTCGTACGCAACGCGGTCATGGTGCTTCATGGAACGACGGGGTCGGGAGCGAGCTTTCTCAGCCGCACGTTCGCGGGCGAGCTATTTGGGCCGGGCGAGCTGCTCGACACGAGCAAGTTCTTCGTCGTCCTCCCCGACGGGATCGGGCATGGCGGCTCGAGCAAGCCGAGCGACGGTATGCACGCGCATTTTCCGAAGTACACGTACGACGACATGGTCGACGCGCAGCACGAGCTGCTCACCAAGGGGCTCGGGGTCGACCACATGCGGCTCATCATGGGCACGTCGATGGGCTGCATGCATTCGTGGGTGTGGGGCGAGCGGTACCCGGCGTTCATGGACGGCCTCGTGCCGCTCGCCTGCGCGCCGACACAGATCGCCGGCCGAAATCGTATGATGCGGACGATGATCATGGACTTCATCCGCGACGATCCGGGCTACAAGAGCGGCGACTACATCGCGCAGCCCGCGGGCCTCCGTCCGGCGATGGGCATGTTGTTCGTCCTCACCTCGGCGCCGAAGGTGCAGCAGCGGCAGGCGCCGACACGGCCCCAGGCCGACTCGGCGATCCGCGCCTATCTGGACAACGCCGTGCGCACGCACGACGCGAACGACGTGGTCTATGCGTTCGACGCGTCGCGCGACTACGATCCATCAACGAAGTTGGAGTCGATCACCGCGCCGGTGCTGGCGATCAACTCGGCCGACGACTTCGTGAATCCGCCGGAGCTCGACCTCATGCAACGGCTCATGCCGCGAGTGGCGCATGGGCGGTTCGTGCTGCTGCCAATCACCGACCAGACGCGCGGTCATGGGACGCATTCCCTTCCCGCCGTGTGGGGCCACTATCTCGCCGACTTCCTCCAGCAGCTTCCCGAGCGCTGACGCCAGCTCGCCGACGCGAGCCCCGCCGACGCGCCATTCAAGAAATACTATTCCAACCATGACAATTCGCCCGGCCCGCTCCGGACTGCGCGCGATGGTGCTCGCCGCCCTGCTGCCAACGCTTCCCGGCCGGCTCGCCGCGCAAGCCGATCGGTCGTACCCCCTGCCGCTCCTCCGCATGCCGGCGAGCACACGCGCGCTGGCGTTGGGAGACATGAACGTCGTCGGCCGCGACGACGACGTGCTGTTCTACAATCCGGCGCAGCTGGTGAACGCGCGGGGTACGAGCCTCTCCGCCGAACGCTTTTCCGCGACCGCGCATGACGGCGCGTTGTCCTCGGTGGGGCGGTTCAACGGCGGCGGCATCGGGATCGGGGCGTCGTACGCGGAGTTCTCGAGCGCGCCCGGGGTCTATCCGGTAGACCGCCCTGCGTTCAACGAGGGTGGCACGTCAACCGACATGGATGCGGAACTGGTAGCTGGCATCGGCCAGGTGTACTTCAAGACGCGCGTCGGACTGGCGGCAAAGTATGTCGCCGAGGACGTCGGCGGCGCTCGGTCGGGTCGCGGCGCAATCGACCTCGGTCTGGAGCGCGACTTCTTCGGCCTCGCGGTCGGGCTCGCGGCGCAGAACATCGGCGCCGCGCCG
>JBIOHX010000208.1:0-6893 GCA_044449465.1 Gemmatimonadales bacterium
CGCCGCCTCCTGGTCGTACGCGAGGACGGCACCCGGATCTTTGAGGAGATGCCCGGTGAGGAGGGCGACGACACGTGCGTCGCGCGCGATGACCCCGGCGTCGCGCAGTGCCTTGACGCCGGCCACGCTGGCCGCGCTCGCCGGCTCGCAGCCCACGCCAGCCGCGTCGATCACGGCCTTCGCCTCGAGGATCTCGGCGTCGCTGACCGCGGTGACGACGCCATTTGTCTCGCGAATGGCGCGGACGGCGCGATTCCAAGACGCGGGCGCACCGATCTTGATCGCGGTGGCGACCGTCTCCGGCGCCACCGTCACGCGCTCGGCGAACCCACCGCGAAAGCTGGTTGCGAACGGCGCGGCGCCGCTCGCCTGTATAGCCGCCAGCCGCGGCACTCGATCGATCAACCCGATCGCGCGCGCCTCGCGCAAGGCTTTGCCGAAGGCCGAGGTGTTGCCGAGGTTCCCGGCGGGCAGCGCGATCCAGTCCGGCGCGGCCCAATCGAGCTGTTCGAGAAGCTCGAGCACGATCGTCTTCTGCCCTTCGAGACGAAAGGGATTCACCGAGTTGAGGAGCTGCACGCCGAGGGCGGCGCAGGCCTCGCGCGCGAGCGTCAGGCAGTCGTCGAAATTGCCGCGCACGAGCAGCGTGCGCGCCCCGTACGCCATGGTCTGGGCGATCTTGCCCAGCGCGACGTTCCCCGCTGGCACGAACACGAGTGCAGGAAGACCCGCTTGCGCCGCATACGACGCCAGCGAGGCGGAGGTGTTGCCGGTCGACGCGCACGCGACTGCGCGCGCGTTCGTCCGTACCGCCTGCGTCATCGCGACGGTCATGCCTCGATCCTTGAACGAGCCTGTCGGGTTCATGCCTTCGTGCTTCAGGAGCAGATCGTCGACGCCCGCCCAACGCGCGATGCTGGATCGCGCCAGGAGCGGCGTGTTCCCCTCCGGATGGCTGACGATCTCACCGTCTCCAACCGATGGCATGACGAGCTCGCGGTACCGCCACACGCCGGATCGCATGGGTCCGGTCAGCGCCCCGCGCCGGAGGCGAAACCGATCGACGAGCGCAGGCGCTTCATCGCTGAATCGATGCACGATCTCGAGAAGCCCGCCGCACGAGGGGCACGCGGCGGCCGTCCCGAGCTCGTCAATCTCCACGCCGCAGTCCTCGCACCGCTGAACCGACGCGGTATCCGGGCCCTTAGCAGTCGTCACGGTCTGATCTCGTCGACGCGCGCGCCCTGCTCGTCGACCCGCGCTACGCGTCCCGCCGCCGGAACTCCGGCCTCTATGTACGCCCGGACCATCGCGTGCATTACCCGCTCGGCCGCTCCGTCGCCTTCGGCAATAGCGAACGACGATGGACCTGCGCCGGAGATCGAGCACCCGAGTGCCCCGGCGTCGAGCGCAGCCTGCTTCGCTTTGACGAAGCCGGTCAGCATCGGCGCGCGTACCGGCTCAGCAATCCGGTCGTCGATCGCGCCGCGCAGTCGAGACAGGTCTCGGGTATAGAGGGCCGCGACGAGCGCCGCGACCGCCGCGGCCTGAGCGAGCGCCGTCGCCCTGTCGACGACGTCGGGAAGCACGGCGCGTGCATCGGCGGTCCGAAGCTGCATGCGCGGGTGCACGATCGCGAATCGTAGTGCGCTCGGCACCGGCAGCTGTATCACGTCGAGCGGATCGATCGAGCGAATGAGAAGGATGCCGCCGAACAGCGCAGGAGCGACGTTGTCGATGTGCCGGCCGGCGAGCTGCTCTTCGGCTTCGAGCGCGGCGACGAGCAGCTCCGCGCGATCGAATGGTTCGTCGAGCAGGGCGTTGGCGGCCATGGCGCCGGCGACGGCTGAGGCGGCGCTCCCACCTTGGCCTCCGGCAAGCGGCAGGCCTTTCTCGATCTCGAACGCGAACCCGACATCACTCGCGCCAGCCCGGCGCAGCACCGCGAGTGCGGCGATACCGGCGGCGTGCTTCGTCGGATCGCGGGTCAGCTCGGGGTGCCCCGGTGCGTCGATACGAACACCTGGTTGATCAATGCGCCGCGCGCGGACGCCGTCGCCGGGCCCGGTCACCGCGCAGCCAAGAATGTCGAGCCCCGGGCCCAGGTTCCCGACACCACCAGGCGCGAACGCGTGGACGACGCGGCCCGCCAAGTCACCGGGAGCGTCGTGACGCACCCTACGGCCGCTTGTAGATGGTTCCGTCTTTCATCACGAGCTGCACTTGGCGAGTCGCCGCGATGTCCTTCGTGGGGTCGCCGGTCACGGCGATGAGATCCGCGAAGAGTCCAGGTTTCACGCTGCCGAAGCGATCGGCCGAGTGAAGCATCTTGGCGTCGATCGACGTGGCCGATTTGAGTGCGGCAACCGGCGACATTCCGTACGCCACCATGAGCTCCAGCTCGCGCGCGTTGTCTCCGTGCGTGTAGACGCCGACGTCGCTGCCGCTGCAGATCGTGACCCCGGCGTCGAGCGCCGCCTTGAATGATTTCTTCTTCGCTACGATGCTCGGCGGATCGGGATCACCGTGTCTGTAGCCGCGGTACTGCAGGATGGCGTCGCCGGCGGCCAATGTGGGAATGAGGCAGATGCCGCGCTCGGCCATCATCTTGAACACTTCAGGCGTGCCGTTGTCGCCATGCTCGATCGTCTCGACGCCGGCGAGGATCGCGCGCCGCATCCCCTCGGCAGTGGTCGAGTGCACGGTGACCGGCCGGCCTGAGCTCTTGGCAATGTCGACTGCTTCCTTGAGCTCATCTTCGGTGAAAGTCGGCATGTTCTCGCCGTCCGGTCCCCAGCGGTAGTCGGCGTAGATTTTGACCCAATCCGCGCCGTGCTTGATCTGGTCGCGGACGACGCGCGCGACATCCTCGAGACCGCTCGCCTCCTGTCCGCCCTGGGGAATCGCGTCGACGTACTCGGCGGCGAAACCGGCGGGGCCGTAGGCGCCAGTCGCGACGATGGCACGCGTGGCGACAAACATCCGGGGTCCGGGGATGATTCCCTGGTTGACGGCCTGCTTCAGCCCAACATCAGCGTAGCCGGCGCCCTCGGTGCCGAGATCGCGAACGGTGGTGAACCCAGCCATCAGCGTCGCCTTCAGGTGATTCACCGCGCGGGCCGTGCGCAGCGCCAGGGATTCGTGGAGGACCTGGTCGTTCCAGGTCGTTTCATTGTACGGATGCAGAAGCATGTGCGAGTGCGCCTCGATCAGGCCGGGCATCAGCGTCGTCCCTGGGAGCGGGATCGTCGTCGCGCCGGAGGCGTCGAGTTGGCGGCGCGGGCCGACAGATTCGATGCGGTCGCCCCGCACGAGCACGGCCCAGCCTTCGTGCGGCGCGTCGTTGACGCCGTCCCACACGCGGTCGGGGACGAGCAGGGTCGGAGGGCCAGCGGGCACGGCACCGCGCCCGCGACCTTGTGCCCCGACCGTGCCCGGAATGATCACGCCGGCGATGATGATGAGAGAAGTGGCACGCATCGATCGAAATGGGATCGGGTGATCGGCGGAGCGGCGATGAGCGGCGATGAGCGGCGTCGTCCGATGCGGAGAGCAACGAAGGAGAATGCGCAGCCCGCGCTTGTGGCGCAACGCGTCAGGCGTGGCGGTCGTGCTCGCGAACGATCGGCAGACCGGCAGCTTCCCAGGCGCGGAAGCCGCCGGTTGCATTCGCGACGTTGGTGAATCCGCGCGCGTGCAGCATACTCGCGGCGATGGCCGACCGCGTACCGCCGCCACAGTGGAGCGCAATCGGCGTGTCGCGCGGGAGCTCGCCGGCGCGCGCAGCGAGGTCGCCGAGAAAGAGGTGGCGCGCATCGGGCAGATGACCCGCCGCCCACTCGGCGTCGTTTCGAACGTCGACGATGACGCGATCGCGATCCGCCGCGAGCGACGTGATGTCAAGCTGGGCGATCCGTCCGAGCGGCCCGATATCCGTCCGCCACGCGGCGCGCAGCTCCGCCCGGCCAAACCCGACGACTCGATCGAGACCAATCAGCGACAGCGCCTGCCGTGCGCGGCCGACGCGTTCCTGGTCGTCGGCGAGCAGGACGATGTCGCGATCGTACGGAACGAGCCACCCCGCCCAGGTCAAGAAAGAACTCCCGAACGGGAGATTTAGCGTTCTTGGAATATGCTCGGCAGCGTATTGTGCGCTGCCGCGAGCGTCGACGGCGACCGCACCGCGATCCATCACCGCCTGTAGCTCGCTGGGGCCCAGCGCGGGTAGCGGGCCCGGCTCGCGCAGCGGAGCGCCGTCGCGATTGATGACCTTCATTCGCGCGAAGTAGGGCGGTGGCGTCGATTGACCTGCGAGGGCCCCGCGCACGAATGCCTCCTCATCGCCGATCTGAAATGCCCAGTTCGCCACGCGCTCGTACCCGAGCGTTGTGGAGGGAAGCGCGCCGAGTGATTTGCCACATGCCGAACCGGCGCCGTGGCCAGGCCAAATCTGCAGAAAGTCGGGAAGGGACGTGGTGGCGCGAATCGAGCGGAACAGCCGCCGGGCGAGGACGTCGGCGCTTCCCGCGGCATTCGCGGCGCGCTCCAGAAGATCGGGCCGGCCTACGTCGCCGACGAAGATGAAATCGCCGGAGAGCATGCCGACCGGCCGGTCGCTCGACGCATGGTCGGTCACGACGAACGCGATGTGCTCGGGCGTATGCCCCGGCGTATGGCGCACGACGAGCGAGACGTCGCCGACGGCGACCTCGTCGCCGTCGCACACCGAGCGGCCGGTCATACGGTACGCCCAATCGCCCTCGCCGTGCCCTGACAGAAGTAGCGCGGCCCCGGACCGATCAGCGAGCTCGCGGGCGCCGGAGACGAAGTCGGCGTGAATGTGCGTCTCAGCGACGTAGACGATTCGCAGATGCATGCGCCCCGCGAGGCTCATGTACGCGTCCGCGTCGCGATTGGGGTCGATGACGATGGCGTGGCCGGAACGTTCGCAGCCGATCAGGTAGCTCGCTTGCGCGAGCATGTCGTCGTAGAGGCGTTCGAGAAACATCCAGGACAATCGCGCGTGAGCGCACTGCGCGCAACGCGGTGCGGGTCACGTTATGGCGCCCAACGCCCCCTCGCGGCCGGTCGTAACAATAGATACCGTTCTCGAGGCCTCAACCCCGATGTACACATGACAAAGCAACGGCTCGTTGTCGTATTGACGATGGCGGTCGGATTTCCCGCGCTGGCTCAGGCGCAAAAAAAGGCGCTCACCCAGGCCGATTGGGACATCTGGAAGTCGATCAACGCCCCCGCGCTCTCCAACGACGGCAAGTGGGCCGTCTATACGCTCGTGCCTCAGGTGGGCGACGGCGAGCTGGTGGTCCGTGCCACCTCGGGAGGAACCGAGTTTCATGTGGCTCGCGGTTTCCTCGGGCGCCCGAACAACACCCCGGGCGGACTCCGCGGACCAGCCGGCGGAACGGGTGAAGCTGACCCGACCGGCCCGACGACCTCACCGGCGCAAATCACGGCCGACAGCCGGTTTGTGCTTGCATCGGTCGAGCCCAGCCAAGCCGAAGTCGAGCGAGTGCCGCGCGCTCGAGCGAACGCACTGATCGCGCGCACATCGCTCGCCATCGTGAGCTTGCCCGACGGGAAGGTGACGACCATTCCGAACGTGCGCTCGTTCCGATTGCCGCGCGCCAACGGTGCATGGGTCGCGTACGTGCCGGGCGCCGACACGACGGCGGGCGACTCGTCGACGCGCGGCGGCGCGGGCGCTGCGCCCGCGGGGCGCGGCGGTCGCGGACGGGGGGGACCGGCCGGAGGCCGGCGTCAGTTCGGCGCGCCGCTGGTGCTCCGAAACCTTGCGACGGGCGCCGAGGAGCGGTTGTCCGACGTGCTGGCATTCTCGTTCGACGATAGCGCGAAGGTGTTCGCGTACACCGTCGTCGCGCGCGACTCGAGCAAGGATGGAGCATTCCTTCGCGACCTGCGTTCTGGGGCGACGGCGACGCTGCTTGCCGGAGCGGGCGACTACAAGTCGCTCGAGCTCGACCATGCGGGATCGCAGATCGTCTTTCTTGCCGATCGCGATGAGTTCGGCCGGGCGCCGCGGCCACGCTACACGCTGTACGAAGCGTCGGTCAGGGGCGGTGGCGCGCAGGCGATCGTGACGCCGACGCAGGTGACTCCGGGCATGCACCTCGCCGACAACGCACCGATCGCGTTCACGCGAACCGGCACGGCGATCACCTTCAGCGTCGCACCGCCATCAATCGATTCTGTGCCGGCCGATTCGCTGGTCGGGAAGGCGGTGTTCGACCTCTGGCATTATAAAGACCCGGTGCTTCAGCCCACGCAGCGAATCAACGCGGTTCGCGACCGCAACAAGTCGTACGAAGCCATCTATCTGACGGGGACGAAGAAGGTAGTGCAGCTGGCCGACGACTCACTGCCGCAGGTCAATGTCTCTGACGACGGCCGCGTGGCGGTAGCGAATTCGCGCGAGCGGTACATGATCGAGTCGATGTGGGGCGACGGCGGCACGGACGTGTGGCTGATCGATCCGTCGACGAACGCCCGCAAGCTGATCAAGGAAAAGATCAACGGCAACGCGCAACTTTCGCCGGACGCGAAGTTTGCCACCTTCTATGACCACGGTCATTGGTACTCGTACAACGTCGCGACGAGCAAGCTGGTCGACCTCACCGGAAGCCTGAAGAACGTCCACTTCGATGAGGAGACGGACGATCATCCGGCGCCGCCGCCGGCCTGGGGACTCGCCGGGTGGACCAAGGGCGACAAGTCTGTGTTGCTGTACGATCATTTCGACGTCTGGGACCGCGTCCCGATGGGCGTGAAGGCGCCGATCGTCCTCACCGATTCGGCCGGCCGGCGCGGCAACATTCAATTCCGACTGGCCGAGGGCGCGGGCGGGCGGGGAG
>JBIOHX010000209.1:0-6886 GCA_044449465.1 Gemmatimonadales bacterium
GTCCTGGGTGGGGGGATCGTGCCGGGCTCGATGATCCTCGTCGGCGGTGAGTCAGGCATCGGCAAGTCGACGCTGCTATTGCAAGTCGCCGCGCGTCTCGAGGCTGAAGGGCATCGGACGTTGTACGCGTCGGGGGAGGAGTCGGCGCTGCAAGTCAAGCTGCGCGCCGATCGGCTGGGCGGCGGCGCGGGCGACGTGTCGCTGGTCGCCGAAACGAACCTCGAGACCGTGCTCGCCACCACCGCCGCGAGCGGGCCGTCGGTGCTCGTCGTCGATTCGATCCAAACGCTGTTCACCGCCGATCTCGAGGGCGCGCCGGGGAACGTCGGCCAGGTCCGCGAGTGCGCCGCGCGCCTCATGCGCTACGCCAAAGAAAGCGGCACCACGGTGTTCGTCGTCGGGCACGTGACCAAAGGCGGCGGCATCGCCGGACCAAAGACCCTCGAGCACATCGTCGACACGGTGCTCTACTTCGAAGGCGAGAGCACGCTCGACCATCGCATCCTGCGCGCGACGAAGAACCGCTTCGGCTCGGTCGACGAGATCGGCGTTTTTCGCATGACGGAGCAAGGCCTCGAGCCCGTTCCGAATCCGTCCGAGTTGTTCATGGGCGACCGCGCGACGCACGCATCGGGCAGCGCCGTGACCTGTCTACTCGAGGGCACGCGGCCGCTCCTCGTCGAGATCCAGGCCCTCGCCGCGAAGGCAGGCTTCGGCACGCCCCAGCGCGTTGCGACCGGCTTCGACACCCGCCGGCTTGCGCTCCTGCTCGCGGTGCTCGACAAGCGCGCCGGGCTCTCCTTTGCGCAGCTCGACGTCTTCCTCAACGTCGTCGGCGGCATCCGGCTCGCCGAGCCGGCCGGCGATCTCGCCGTCGCCGTCGCCCTCGCGTCCAGTGTCTACGACCGGCCGTTGCCGGCGGACGCGATCTTCATCGGCGAAGTCGGGCTCGGGGGCGAGGTGCGTACCGTCTCGCAGGCCGACCGCCGGGTCGCCGAGGCGGCGAACATGGGAATGCGGCGTGTGTACCTGGCCGAGCGCGGGCTGCCCAAACGTCCGCCCAAGGGCGTCGACCTGGTCGGCGTGCGCACGATTCAGGATTTGCTCATGCGCATGCTTGGGCCCGATCGAGCGGCGGTCGATGGCCGGTGAGCCTGGCGGTCCGCCAACGTCCGCTGACGTCGGCGTCGTCATCGTCGCCGGCGGCGCGAGCACGCGCACCGGCGGCCGCGAGCTCAAGCAGTTCCGCTGGGTCGCCGGCAAACCGGCGCTCCTGCACAGCCTGCAGACCTTCATGGCCCGCCGCGACGTCGGCAGCGTCGTCGTCGTGCTGCCGCGCGAGTACGCCGCCGATCCGCCGCCCTGGATCTTCCAGTGCGACGTCGACCGCCTCGTCGTCTCTACCGGCGGCCGCACGCGCACCGAATCGGTTCGCAACGGCCTCGAAGACCTCCACGACGAAGCCCACATCGTCCTCGTGCACGACGCGGCGCGGCCGCTGGTCGGCGACGAGACCATCGCGCGAGTCGTCGACGCGGCCCGCGAGGGCCGCTGCGCCGTCGCGGCCATTCCTGTCGTCGACACCCTGTAGGAAGTCGGCGACGATGGCCGCACGATCGTGCGGACGATCGACCGCGAGCGACTCTGGCGGGCGCAGACGCCCCAGGGCTTTCCCCGCGCGCTGATCGAGCGCGCGCACCGTGAGGCGCGCGCGCAGCGAATCTCGGCGACTGATGACGCATCGCTCTGCGAGCGCCTCGGCATTCCCGTTGAAGTGGTCCGGGGAAGCGAACGCGCCATCAAGATCACCGACGACTCGGATTTCGCCCGCGCGGAAGCGCTCTTTTTACTTCCTGAATGAGAACGGACGCGCTTTCGATTCCGTTCTGGTCGCATGAAGAAGTGCAAGCGGCGTTTCGTCCGGCGCTCGAGCAGATCGCGGCGCGCAAAGTGCTCGCCTATCCGACGGAAACGGTCTATGGCTTTGGCGGCGGCATCGACCGCGACTCGGTCGATGCGCTCGTCGCGCTCAAACGGCGGCCGCCCGGAAAGCCGTTTCTCCTCCTGATCGCCGGCCCGGATATGATCGACCGGCTCGACCTCCGCCTGCCGAGCTACGCCGCGAACCTCGTCGCACGTCATTGGCCGGGCCCACTGACCCTCGTGCTCTCGGGCGGCGAGCATCGCGTCCCCGAGCGCCTCCGCGGACCCGAGGGCGGCGTGGCCGTACGCTGGACGAGCCACGCCTCGGTGGCGCGACTCATTCGGGCGCATGGTGACGCGATCACGTCGACGAGCGCCAATCGACCAGGGGTTCCGCCGGCCACGTCGGCCGCCGAGATTCTTTCCCAGTGGGGCGACGCCGTGGCGCGGGGGCAGATTCGCGTGCTCGACGGCGGCGCGCTCACGCCGTCACAACCGTCGACCGTCCTCGACTGCACCGGCCGCCGGCCGCGGGTCATCCGGCCTGGTGCCGTTCCGGCGCGGACGTTGCGCGAAACGGTTCCCACGCTCATCGGAGACGTGTAGCACGTTCGCAAGTCGGAGCCGCTGACCCGTATGAAGATTCTGTTCGTCTGCACCGGTAACACCTGTCGGAGTCCGCTCGCCGAAGCGATCGCGCGCAAGATCGCGATCGAGCGCGGGCTGCACGACGTCGAGGCGGTCAGCGCCGGCACGAGCGCCAACGACGGCTCTCCCGCGAGCGACGGCGCGCTTCTGATTGGTATGGAGCGCAACATGGACTTGGGCGGCCACCGTTCACAAACGCTCACGCGCACCATGGTACGCGAGGCCGATCTGATTCTTGCCATGGGCCCCCACCACCTCGAGCGGATCGAGGCCCTCGGCGGCGCCGGCCACTCGTTTCTCGTCTCGGATTACGCCTCGCATGGAGCATCCGTGCGACCCATCACCGACCCGATCGGCGCCGAGCTCGAGGTGTACCGCGCCACCGCGGACGAGCTGGAGACGGAAATCCGGCGCGTGATGGACCGCATCACCGCGGAGCGCGGGTCGGGCGCGCCGTGACGCTCCGCGAGGCGCCGCGGCGTCTCGTGCTGCTCGGTCATCCGGTGGCACACTCGCGCTCGCCGCGCATGCACAACGCGGCGCTGGCGACAGCCGGAATCAGCGCACGCTATGAGGCGCTCGACGTCGAACCCGATCGATTCGACCAGACGGTCGCCGCGCTCGTTCGCGAGCGCGCCGCGGGCAACGTCACCGTGCCCTACAAAGCGCGCATGCGCGACGCGTGCGAGGTGCTGACACCACTCGCCGAGCGCGTGGGCGCGGTGAACTGCTGGTGGATCGACGAGCGAGGGCGATTGACCGGCGACAACACCGATGTCGGCGGCTTCGATGCCGCGGTCGCTCAACTGCTCGGCATGCGGCCGCGGGGCCTGAGCGTCGGCCTGCTCGGTGCTGGCGGCGCGGCCGCCGGCGTGCTTGGCGCCGTGGAATCGTGGCCGGGGTGTCTGGCGCACGTGTACAATCGAACGCCAGAGCGAGCGCGGCTCCTCTGCGAGCGATTCCGGTCCGCTGCGCGTCCCGTCGATGACGTCGGCGTGATTGCGGGGTGCCAGCTTGTCGTCAACGCCACGCCCGTGGGATTGCATGATGACAGCTTGCCGATCGAGGTCTCGCTGCTCGCGCCGGAGAGTGTTGTCGTGGACCTCGTGTACCGGCCGAACGAGACGGCGTTCGTTCGCGCCGCTCGCGCTCTGGGGCATCGCTCAGTTGACGGCCGCGCCATGCTCGTGGAGCAGGGGGCGCTCGCATTCGAGCGCTGGTTCGGCAGCTCGCCCGACCGGGCGGTGATGTGGAGGGCCGTGGCGGAAGACTGACCGATACGTGGCTGCGACCGCTTGTGGACTTGTTCCTACCGCGCGTCTGCGCGGTTTGCGATCGCTTGCTCGATGCGCGCGAGCATGCGGCGGCGTGCATGATCTGCGGCCGATGTTGGGCCCGGTTGCCGCTGCTCGCGGCGCCGCAGTGCGAACGTTGCGGGCATCCCACCTACGGCCTCAACTGCCGCTGGTGCGAGCTGCTTCCGCCATACGTGCGCGCCGCCCGCAGCGCATGCTGGGCAGCGGGCCCCGTCGGGCTCGGCGCGGTCCACGCGCTCAAGTATGCCGGCTGGCGCGGCGTTGCTGACGAGGTGGCCGAACGCATGGGTCGGCTCCGCTGGCCGAACGACGTCCTCGACGAGCGGCGCGCACTCGTCCCGGTCCCGCTCTCGGGGAAGCGGCGTCGAGAACGCGGCTACAACCAGAGCGAGCTGCTCGCCCACGCCTTGTCGCGACGATGGTCGCTCCCCGTGTGGACGGACGTGCTCGAGCGCGTGCGCCACACCGAAACGCAGACGCGGTTGACACCAGGAGACCGTCTCCGCAACGTTTCGGGCGCGTTCGCGGCGCCCGCCTCGGCCCGCGACCTGCTTCGTGGCGCGCATCTCGTCGTCGTCGACGACGTGGTGACGACCGCCGCTACCTTGAACGCGTGCGCTGCCGCGCTTTGCGACGGCGGCACACGCATTGTCAGTTTCGTGACCTTCGCCCGGGCGCCGGCGCTTGGCGATCGGTGGTAACCACAAGGAGATGGGCATGGCCGTTCGGGTCGGGATCAATGGGTTTGGGCGCATCGGACGTCAGGTGCTGCGGGCCGCGCGTCAGCAGGGCGTCGCTGACATCGAGTTCGTCGCGGTGAACGACCTCACCGACACCAAGACTTTGGCGCACTTGTTCAAGTACGACTCGGTACATCGGACGTACGAGGGCGACGTCGAAGCCGGCGACGGAGTGATCACCGTCGACGGCATCGATGTGCATGTCACCGCGGAAAAGGATCCGGCGAGCCTTCCTTGGAAGGCCCTCGGCGTCGACCTGGTGCTCGAGTCGACCGGCAAGTTCACCAGCGCCGACGCAGCCAAAAAGCACCTCGCCGCCGGCGCCAAGAAAGTGATCATCTCCGCGCCGGCCAAAGGCGAGGACATCACGATCGTCATGGGCGTCAATGAGACGAGGTACGATCCGGGTAAGCACACGATCATCTCCAACGCGTCGTGCACGACGAACTGTCTCGTGCCGATGGTGAAGGTGGTCAAGGACAACTTCGGCTTCGTCCGCGGCTCGATGGTCACGATCCACAGCTACACCAACGACCAGGAGATTCTCGACCTACCGCACAAGGACTTGCGGCGCGCGCGCGCTGCGGCGCTGTCGATCATCCCGACGACGACCGGCGCCGCGCGCGCCACGTCGCTCGTGATGCCCGAGCTCAAAGGGAAGATCGACGGCGTATCGATCCGCGTCCCGACACCCGACGTCTCGTTGACCGACCTCGCCGTGGTCGTCGAGAAGCCGGTCACGGCTGAGCAGATCAACGCCGCCTTCAAGGCTGCCGCGGCGGGCCCCATGACCGGGATCATCCAGTACACCGACGCCGAGCTCGTCTCGTCCGACTACATCGGCAACCCGCACTCGTGCATCCTCGACTCGCGGATGACCAACGTCGTTGACGACACGCTGCTCAAGGTGTCGGGTTGGTACGACAACGAGTGGGGGTACGCGTCGCGGTGCGTCGACCTGCTGCGATATGTGGCGGCGCGGCTCTGACGCGGTAGCGCTCCGCGATCACACATGAATAAGAAAACGATCAACGACCTGCCGGACGCCGAGCTCCGCGGCCGGCGCGCGCTCGTGCGCGTCGATTTCAATGTCCCGCTCGACGGCGGCCGCGTCGCCGACGACACACGAATTCGCGCCGCCCTGCCGACCATCCGCGCGCTCCTCGACCGAGGCGCGCGCGTCATCCTGCTGTCGCATCTGGGCCGTCCTAAGGGCAAGCCCGAGCCCAAATACTCGCTCGGGCCAGTTGCCCGGCGACTCGACGAGCTCTTGGGCGGAGTTCCAGTGGTGTTCGTCGAATCCACCGACACCGACGAGGCGATCAAGGCGACGCACGATCCGTCGGCGCAGGTGGTACTGCTCGAGAACACGCGCTTCCTCGGGGGCGAGGAGAAGAACGACGAGCGACTCGCCCGCGGGCTCGCCCAACTCGGCGACGTCTACGTCAACGACGCGTTCGGGGCCGCGCACCGCGCGCACGCGTCAACCGAGGGCGTGGCGCACGTGCTCAAACCGGCCGTCGCCGGTCTCCTCATGCAGAAGGAGCTGGACTACCTTGGCGGCGCGCTCGAGAATCCAAAGCATCCCTTCGTCGCCGTGCTCGGCGGCGCCAAGATCTCCGGCAAGATCGACGTCATCGAGCATCTCATGCCAATCGTCGACCAGCTCGTGATCGGCGGCGCCATGGCGTGCACGTTCTTTCGCGCGATGGGATTGGAAACCGGCAAATCGCTCGTCGAAGAGGATCGCGTGGCGATGGCGAAGGACCTCCTCGCACGACCAGGCAGGAAGCTCGTGCTGCCGAGCGACGCTTCCGTGGCGCCGGCACTCGATGCAGGCGCGAAGGCGCACGCCGTCGCGCGCGATGCCATCCCGCACGACCAAGGCATGTTCGACATCGGGCCCATGTCGGCGGCGGCGTTCGCAAAGATCATCGCCGATGCCAAGACCGTGATCTGGAATGGACCCATGGGTGTGTTCGAGACCAAACCATTCGATGCGGGCCCACGCGCAGTCGCCGGCGCCCTGGCGAAGGCGACCAAAGAAGGCGCGACGACGATCGTTGGCGGCGGCGACTCGGCAGCCGCCGTCGCCGAGCTCGGGTTGGAGAGCGCGATGAGCCACGTGTCGACTGGCGGCGGGGCGTCGCTCGAGTTTCTCGAGGGAAAAAAGCTGCCCGGTGTTGCCGCGCTCGACGACAAACGCTGGTCGCGATGATTCGCCGCCCCGTGTTCGCCGCCAACTGGAAGATGAACAAC
>JBIOHX010000210.1:0-6854 GCA_044449465.1 Gemmatimonadales bacterium
ATCTTGTCCAGACTCACCCGCACACCAGCCGGATCACTCACGATCGCGAACCGGTCCATGTTCCGCGTCGCGCGCCCGCTCCCCGGCACATAGTCGCCGTTCGCCCCGAACCGCGAGTGGTGCTTCGGACACTGGAACTGCTGGTCCCGCTCCTCCCACCGGAGCGCCGTGTTCTGGTGCGGGCACGACAGGTTGAACGCGTACACCGCGCCCTGCCAGCGAACCAGGATCACCTCGTTCGACTTGTCGATCTGCGCGCCGTCCGCAGCGGGCACCGGATAGGCGACGGTGTCGTCCTTCCGACGGCCCTCCATGAACTCCAGCGGCAGCGCGAACGCCGTCGACCGCGCCATCCCGATCCCGATCATCGCCGTCGCCACGCTCAGCATGCTGTCCCGCAAGAACTGCCGCCGCGAGCTCGGAACGAAGCAGCTCGCGCTCTCGCACTCCTCATGGCGCGCGTTCTCACTACGCTCGGTCGCGGCGGCTCGATCCGACAACTTGTCAGACATGTTCGTACCTCGCTATACGCTCTCGCCCTCGCGGGGTTCGCGAAAGGCTGTTTGATTTCGTGAATGATCGTTCTGAGACTCGGCGCGCGCCGCCGAGCACAAAGGATGTTCCGTCAGCCGCCGATCGTGACCGTGCCAGCGGCGGCATCGTACCGTGCCGGATACGAACGCAGATTGCTCGTCCGCTGGCCGCCGATCCAGTCGCCCGCGAGGTCGAATCGCGCGCCGTGCCCCGGGCAGTAGAAGCCCTGCGCCCCGACCGACTGTACCGTATTGCCGGCGTGCGGGCAGATGAGGGAGAACGCCGAATAGCTCGACGCCGACGCGTGGACCACCGCGACGGGCGAGCCGCCGATCGTCAGCACCGCGACGCCGCCGACCGGAGTCAGCGCGGGCGTCGTCGAGAGATCGATCGTCGTCGAAGCCAACGACGAAGGCGCAGTCGTATCGCTGAGACCGCAAGCGGCGAGAGCCATCAACGCCAGCGCCGCCGCGCTCTGCTTGAGAAATTCCCGACGTCCCGCGTCGACATCGGCCGCTTCGTTTGCGCCGGCGGCGCGCTCAGCCGAGCGTGCGCACGCGCGACACCCGGCGTCCAACTCCTGCTGCGACATCTCCCTGCTCCCCAGCGCTCTGGCGCAATGCCCCAGGCTCGAACGACCGCTCGACCCGCGCGGCTGCGCTTGATGACTCACCGGTCATACCCGGCCTGGGCAACCGAGTTCGCGCGCGCCGCATCAATTCTTCCAGAGCCACATCATCGCCGTACCGACGGTACTCAACGCGATCGAACCGAGCGCGACATTGCGATGGCGGCGCGCCGCGTCGTTCGACCGCTTGGCGTCGCCCGCGATCGCGCCCGTCCAGAGAAAGCCGGCGTCCGACGCGAGCATCGTCACGGCGTGGATCGTCCGCCTCGTGCGCCCCGCCGGATCCGCGCGCGAGTCCCAGAGGTTCCAGACTCCGGTCACCGTGTTCACGGTGAATAACACGCCGATGCCGCTCGCCACGAGGAAGTGCGCGTTGCCCGTCACTGAATGCGGGTCCGCGCCGTGAAGCAGTTGATTGCCGAGGATGTACTCGGCGCCAAACAATGGGAGCATGGTATAGCTCCCGATCCTATGGATCTCGAGGCGGCGCGCGTACCAATCGCTGTACTCGATCGCGTGCCGTCGTCGTGGATTCGTATCGAGCGTGACGATCGTCGGCGGGCAGAAAGGGGCGCATCCGGGGGCGCCGGGCGCCGGCGCGAGCAGCGAGGCCACGAGTAGCGCGGTATTGAAAATCATGGGCCGAGCTCTGCGCAGGTTTCTGGCCAGGTGACGACCCGGCCGCCTGCCGGCGCAAGCCGCGTTGCGCGCCACGACCCGACCCGACTCCCACATACTGTGCCGTCCTCGGCCGGAGGCGAGCATGGGCATCACGACGGGCGACGCCACTCTCACGACGTTCCGCGCCGCCGCGATCCGTGGCTCTTCGGCAATCACCCTATGTCGCCGCCACCGGTGCCACCGGGCTACCGTTGGAGCCTCGGCCTGCTCTACGTCGTCTTCGCGATCGTCATCGCGCTCTTGTATTACCCGTGCAAGTGGTATGGCGACGTGAAGCGCCGCGACAAGACCGGGGTGCTGAAATACATCTAACGTCGCGACCCGAAGTGTGTTCGGCAAAGCGCGGGCGGATCAATTGACCGACCACAGCGCGCCGCAGCGTCAGACGTCGCCGTGCACGGGTGACTGTCGTCACGCGAAGGCGAGAAAGCGCCGTCAAGCGTGACTGCGCCGCTCCGCTGCAAGTCTTGATCGAGATGTCGACAGCAGCTGCCAAACCGACGGGACTCGTCCACTCGGTCACCCGCTTCGTGCCCGCCATCACTTCGACGTTGGCGGCGCTCGCGACGGTCTGCTCCTTCCTGTACTCGAGCGGATTCATCGGGCGTCACTTGTCGACGGGGCTGCGCGCGAGCTGGATTGCGCTCAATCCCGTCGTCGACACGTCCTACGCGCTCGGCGACACGATCCACCTCGCGGCAACGATCACTGACAAGAACGGCGCTGTCATCCTCGGCGCGCAGCCCACGTGGACGAGCGAGAGCCCGAGCGTCGCAAGGGTTGAGGCGGATGGGACGGTGATCGTGAAGACGCCCGGCGTGGCGGCGATCATCGCCGCGGTGGACGGCCGCACAGCGCGCGCACACATTTTCGTTCGCCAGCGTGTGGCGGCCATCCGGCCGGCGAACGACAGCGCGCTGTCCGTTCCCGAGGGCGAACAGCGCACGGCGAGCGTTCTCGCCTTCGACTCGCGCGGGCACATCGTGCGCGGGCGCGCGGTTGCCTGGGCCTCGGACGATTCCATGACTGCGGTGGTCGATTCGTCCGGCGTTGTCAGCGGTCGCAATCTCGGGCGCACGCTCATGCGTGCGGTCGTGGATGGTCTGACGACCGCGCAGACCGTCATGGTCTTCGCGACGCCTGCGTCAGTGGAAGCAATCGATGGTGAGTCGCAGCACGCGAACGCCGGCACGCCGCTTCCCCGGCAGCTCGTGGTACGCGTGGTTAGCAAGAAGGGACGGCCCGTGCCTGGCGCCACGGTGCGCTTCCGCGGTGTGGACGGCATGGGCTCCGTCGAACCGGCGATGGCGACGAGCGACGACGAGGGCCGCGCGCGCGCGCGATGGACACTGGGCGACCTGGCGGGCGTGCAACACCTGGTCGTCACCGTCGACGGCACGGACAGCTCGACCGTGATCGCCGCCGAGGCCGATCCGGTGGCCAGCAACACGAAGCTCGCGGCGATCCAGGAGCGTGTGACTGGCACCGTCGGTGCGGAAGTGAACGATCCCGTTGGGGTGCGCGTCACCGACGCGATGGGACGTCTCCTCTCCGGTGTGCCCGTGACGTGGACGGCCCTCGACGAGGGCAGTGCCGATGGCCTCACCGTTCGCACCGATTCGGCAGGCGAAGCGCGCGCGCGGTGGGTGCTCGGGCGTCGTGCCGGCACGCAACACATTCGCGTGCAGGTGGGCAGCGGACGTTCCGTGCCTCCGCTCACGATCAGTGCGACAGCGCAGGCTGGAGCGCCGCGCGGCGTAATGGTGCTGAACGGCGACCATCAGGAAGCACGCGTGGACGCAGAGCTTCCCAAATCGGTGGTACTGCGCGTTGTCGACAGCACGGGGAATCCAGTCGTCGACGCCGCCGTCGCGCTCGCGATCTCCGGAGGCTCACTGGCCGATTCGTCGGTGCGCACCGATTCGACCGGCAAAGCGACGCTGCGCTGGCGGCTGGGGCGCGACATGGGGTCGTACACGCTGTCGGCACGCGTGACCGGCGAAGATCGTGTGGCGCCGGTTATCGTGACCGCAAAGGCGAAACCCGGCGTAGCCGAAACGCTGACGCTGGACGCAAGCTCGACTAAGACCAAGACGCACGCGTTCGAGCGCTCGGTCGTCGCGACGGTGAAGGATGTCTACGGGAATCCAATTCCCGATGCGGCACTGCGTTTTGCGACGAACACGGGCGCGGTCTCGCCGGCGAGCGCCGTGAGCGACTCGAAGGGACGAGCGAAGGTGACGTGGACGCTCTCGACAACGGCGAGCGCGCATCTGCTCACGGCATCAGTGCGCGGTAGCGATGTCAAGGAAACACTTAGGATCGAGAGCTCCAGGAAGTAAGAGGTTACGCCCCAGTCCTACTGTCTCCGAATCGCCACCGCCGGATCGATCCGCGCCGCCCTGAGTGCCGGCATCCAGCACGCCACGATCCCCACGAGCCCCATCAGCGCCGCGACCACCGCGAGCGTGACCGGATCATGGGGAGCGACGCCGAACAACAATCCTCGGAAGAGCCGCGTCGCGAAGTACGCGCCTCCGACACCGATTACGAGGCCGGCGATGAGCAGCACCCCGCCCTCCCAGAGAATCATCCGTTGCACGCGGCCCGAGTCCGCGCCGAGGCTCATGCGGATGCCGATCTCATTGGTTCGCGAGCTCACCGAAAAGGCAAGCACGCCGGCGATCCCGACCGCCGCGATGATCACCGCCAGCCCGCCGAACGACGACACCAGCGCGGCGTTGAGCCTGCGCGGTGCGACGCTCTCGCTCTTGATGTCGGCCACCGTCGCCACGTTCTGAATCGGATCGTGCGGCACGATGCCGCGCACGAGCCGGGTCGCCGCCCCAATGAGCGAGGCAGGGTTCGCCTGCGAGCGGATCACCAGCCCGCCGCCGAAGAAGACATGCTCCTGTGTGAACGGCACGAACACCACGTTCCGCGCCTCGGCGTCGAGACCGCCGTCCTTCGTGTCGCCGACGACGCCGACCACCGTGCGCCACGAGCTGTCCACGCCGATGAAGCGCAGCACGTCCCCCGTCCAGGCAATGCGTTGGCCGATCGGGTTGCGGTTCGGGAAGAGCTTCTGCGCCGCCGTGTGATTGAGTATGACCACCAGCTGCGAGCCCGACTGATCGGTCGACGCGAATTCGCGCCCTTGCAGGAGCGGGATGCCGGCCGCTTGGAAGTAGTTCGCGTCGGCCGTGCGCCCTTCAGCGTGCGGGACCGCTTCGCCGGTGGCGAGCTGTCGCCCCTCTGCCTTGACGTCGAGCTGGAACTGCGTCGACCGGAGCGGCATCGTCGAGCCGACGCCGACTTCGGTCACGCCGGGAATCGCGCCGACCTCGAGGCGCATGCGGTCATACAACGCGCGCGCGTCGGCGTCCGTGCGCGTGCCATAGCTCATCGGGATTTCCATGCTCAACACGTTCTCAGTCTTGAGCCCGGTGTCCACCTCGGACAAGCGAAGCATCGTCCGCGTGAGGAGTCCGGCGCCGGTGAGCAGAATGACCGACACCGCCACCTGCGCCACGACGAGTCCGCGCTGCAACCGCTGGCCGCGCGAGCCGCTGCTCATCCGGTTTGCCCCCGACGAGATCCACGCGCCGAGCCGTCCCTCCTTTGGGAGTGCGCCGAGGTATGAGAGAATCAGCGCGACAGCCACCGTGAGCCCGAGCGTGAACGTGAGCACGCCGCCGTCGACGCCGATTTCATTCGCCCGCGGCGAGTAGCGCGCCGCGAGCGACACGAGAAGTCGCACTCCCACGAGCGCGAACAGCACGCCGACCACCGCTCCCAGCAGCGCGAGCAAGAGGTTCTCGGTAAGTAGCAGCCGGCGAAGACGGCCCGTGCCCGCGCCGAGCGCGGCGCGCACGACCAGCTCGTGCTCTCGACGCACGCCGCGCATGAGCGTCAGATTGGCGACGTTCGCGCACGAGATGATGAGCACGAACGCCGCCGCGCCCATCAGCAGCCAGAGCGTGAGCCGCGCCTTCTCGCCCAGCACATCCTTGTATGGAATCACCGTCACGCGATACCCAGAGCCGGGGTCATAGGCGTCCGGATACTCGTGCTGTACGCGTTGGCGAACCGTTTTCACCTGGGCACGCGCCTGGTCCACCGTCGCGCCCGGAGCGAGGCGCGCGATCATCTCAGTCATGCGGTGCGTGCGGCCCTGCACCATCAGCGCGCTCGTGTGGTGCGGGCTGATCACCATGTTCATGATCGCGTCGAACTTCCCCGGGAAGAACGGCGCCGGCTGAATCACGCCGACGATCGTCACCGGCTTGCCTTCGACGATGATCTTGCGGCCGACGACGTGGGTGTCGGCGCCGAAGCGGTTCACCCAGAAGTCGTGCGTCAGCTCCATCACCGGCTCGACCGCGGTGCCGTCGTCGCTGTCATTGAGCTCGCGGCCCTTGCTCGTCGTCAGCCCCATCACCTTGAAGTAGTTGCCGGTGACGAGACCCACGGTGATGCGGCTGGCCTCCTTGTCGCCCTGGAGCGTGAGGTCCAACTGCGAGTACTCGGCTATCCCCGAGAAGGCCTTGGCACCCTTGCGTATGTCGTTGATCTCAGGCACCGAGAAGTCGATGTTCTCACCCCCCGGGCCATTGATGGACTGGCGAAGGTACATGAGCCGGTCGCCGTCGCGATTCGGCAGCGGCTTCAAGAGCACGCCGCGCACGACGCTGAAGATCGCCGTGTTGGCCCCGATGCCGAGGCCGAGCGTCAGGACGACGGCGATGGCAAAGCCGGGGGCGCGGAGGAGGCTGCGACCAGCGAAGCGAATGTCGGACAAAGACATGGGTGGTCTCGGGTTGGTGGCTGCGAGGCGGGGGTCGTGTGGCGCTTCGGATCGTGGTCTCGAGCAATGATCTGCCTAGACGACGAACGAGCGGCCGCAAAATCGACATCGACGCGCCAGGCCAACGATTGACCTCGCCGAGCGCTGCGTCAAGCCTGGCGCTTCTCCTGGACGGTCTCACCCATGTAGAGCCGGCCCCGGCCC
>JBIOHX010000211.1:0-6840 GCA_044449465.1 Gemmatimonadales bacterium
ACACGGCCGGCCTCACCCAAGAGGAGCGCGTGCACGGGATTCTCGATCGACTCGGCGTGCCGCGGAGCCGCCTGGCCGGCGAAGGCACAGACGCGCCGCCGATCATCTTTTCCTTGGCGCAGCGCACCAACCTGTTCGTCGACCGGCTCGCCAAGCGGCTGCACACGCAGGTCGAGAACAACATGATTTATTACGAGACCGTGAAAGAGGCGCTCCTCCTGCTCAAGGGCGCGCCGAACTCGGGACAGTTCCGCATCAAGTCCGCGATCGAAAAGCTGGAGGGCCTCGTGCCGAGCCGACGAACGCCGTCCGGGATTCATATCCAGTAGCGCACACGGTCCTCTTGCACCATCCGCAGCGATCGCCATCTCCTCCCCCCGCCGATGATGACCGCCCCGCTCCCGAAGGCCGATTCGAAGGCCGATTCGAAGGCTGATCCGACGCTGTCGAACCCCCCGCCCCGCTGGTATCGCTACCGGCGACGGGGCGCCGTCTGTTGCCCGGAGAACCACCACTTTCCGAACAAGCAGCGCATCCCGGAGTCTGGCTTCCTCCGCTGCGGCCACTGGATGCACGCCGAACATCGCGAGTGCGGCCGCTGGGTGTTCCTCCTCGCCATCCGCGGGGGCGGGTCGATCATCGCCGAGGTGCACCTCGACGAGCTGGCCGAGCTCGAGACCATGTCCACGCCGGGCGAGGTGTTCGAGTACCTTGGCATCCTGGACGACGAGACCCATCTTCCGGTGAATGTCGCCGCCGCCACGGGGTCAACCGCCGATCGTCCTGCCGCCGGGGCACCGCGTCGTCATCACGATCGACGCTGACAAGGCGATCATGGGAGTGACGGTGACCGGGTATCGACGGGCGGACTGGATCGCCGATGTGACGGTCAGCGAGATCGCGAGCCTCACCGATCTCCAGGAGCTGATCGACATGGTGACCAAGCGCGGACCGAGGTCATAACGCTCGAAACCGAAGTAAGCGTCACAAGCGTGACGGTCGAATAACGCTTGCCCGCGCCTGAGCAAAACCGTATTCTGAAGTAGACAATCCAGCCAGTCGCAGCAACTGCGGCGCCGCGGGCCTTCATGGCCTGCCGCGCCGCTTTTTCGTTTCCGGGGAGCAGAGTGACCATGGGACGCCGGGCCTGCCTGTGCGAATGCCATCGAACGCAGAACGACGACGGCGCAACCCGGCTCCGGGCCGATGGCGTCGACGTGACCGACGCCGTCGAAGCGGTCGTCGCCTGCGATACGTGCCTGAACGCACACACCCCGGCCTTGGTCGCTGACTCCGACCAGCTGCTCGACGAGATCATCCGGAAGGCACGGGAGATACCGCCGCTCGAGGATCCGTACGCGCCGCCGCCCACGTTCCGGCCGCCGGAGCAGTGGAGCGGTGAGGGCGACGTCGAATGATCAGTTCGTGCTCCGCCTGTGGTGCGCTCGCGACGACGGCCGCCGTCGCACGACACAACCTCGAATGCGCCGAGACCGGCGAGCGAAGCTACTGCGGCCACGCGCCGCACCACTCGCTCGAGCAGACGCGTCTCGACCGCGAACGAGCACTCGTCGCTCGCATCGAGTCGCTCGCCGAGCGCGGCTTCCTCGTTGCGAGCGCGTGAGATGAGCGACGAGTCCACGCCCACGGACCGCCCTCGGGATCGCGCGCCGCTGTCGGCCGAGGTGCGCACGTTCATCGTGACCCGGCTCGCGTGGTTTGAATCGCCGACCGCGATCACCGGAATGGTGAAAGAGGCGTTCGGCCTCGAGCTCAACCGCTCGACGGTCGCGTACTATCATCCCGAATCCTCCGGGACCGGTGAGCGACTCGGCGCCGAATGGATCGAGCTGTTCACCGCGGCGCGCGCGGCGTTCGTCAAGAAGATGGGGAAGGAGCCGATCTCGCGCCGCGAGTACCGGCTGATGAAGCTGCAGCGGATGCTCGACACCGAGGAGGATGCCGGCAACATCGCCGGCGCGCGCGCCATCCTCGAGCAGGCGGCGAAGGAAGTCGGCGGCTTATTCACCAATCGGCGCGAATTGAGTGGACCGGACGGCGGGCCACTCGAAGTCGACGTCGACGATCTGCGCGCTCGGCTCGCGCAACGGGTCGCCGCGCTGGCGCCCAAGGACACGGCCACCGCCCTTGACGATCCGTCAGCCACCGTGAGCTCGTGATCGTGGCGGCGCTCAGTCTCGCGGCGTCCTTGGCGGCACTCCCGCCGACGGAACGCGACACCGTGCTCGGTGATCTCACACCAGCCGAACTCGTCGCGCTCGAGTACGATTGGCGGACGTGGGCGCGGCCGAACCAGATCGCGCCGCCAGGCGACTGGCCGGGATGGCTCGTGCTCGCCGGCCGCGGGTTCGGGAAGACGCGCGTCGGCGCCGAATTCGTGCGCGAAGAGCAAGAAGCCGGGCGAGCGGGGCGCATTGCGCTGGTCGCGGCGACGGCGGGCGATGCGCGCGACGTCATCGTCGAGGGGCAGTCGGGCATCCTCGCCACGTCGCCGCCGTGGAACCGGCCGCTCTACGAGCCGTCGAAGCGACGGCTCACCTGGGCGAACGGCGCCATGGCGACGCTGTACTCCGCCGACGAGCCCGAGCGGCTCCGCGGACCGCAGCATGATCTCGCGTGGGGCGACGAGCTCGCGGCATGGCGCTACCCGGAAGCGTACGACCAGTTGATGTTCGGCCTGCGGCTCGGGGCGCGGCCGCGCGCGATCTTCACGACGACGCCGAAGCCGACGGAGTTGATCAAGTCGCTCGTCGCCGATCCGTCGTATGTCATCACGCGCGGCTCGACCTACGAGAACGCCGCCAACCTGGCCCCGTCGTTCCTCGCGAAGATCGTGCGCAAGTACGTCGGCACACGGCTCGGCCGCCAGGAATTGAATGGCGAGGTGCTCGAGGACGTCGAGGGCGCGCTCTGGACGCAGGCGCTGATCGAGCAGCATCGCTTACCCGTTGAAGCCCTCGCCGCGCTCCCGATCTTTCGCGTCGTCGTCGCGATCGATCCGAGCGTGACGTCGACCGAAGACAGCGACGAAGCCGGCGTCGTGGTCGCAGCCGTCGGATCGGGTCGCTGCCCGTGCGGCAAGGATGGCTGCGGCTACGTGCTTTCCGATAAGTCCGGCCGCATGTCCCCGATCCAGTGGGCGCGCGCCGCGGTCAACGAATATCACGCGCGGAAGGCGGACCGCATCGTCGCCGAGACGAACAACGGAGGCGATCTCGTCGAGTCGCAACTCCGCGTCGTCGACGGCTCGGTGTCGTTCACCAAAGTCACCGCCTCGAAAGGCAAGCACACCCGGGCCGAGCCCGTGGAAGCGCTCTACGAACAGGGCCGCGTCCATCACGTCGGCATCTTCCCGGAATTGGAAGATCAGATGACGACCTGGGTGCCCGGGGTGAGTGCGAAGTCGCCCGATCGCATGGACGCGCTGGTGTGGGCGCTGTCGGAGCTGATGCTCTCCCACGACACCGGCATGATCGGCTATCTCGAACAACAAGTCGCCGCGATGACGGCGCGACGGGAGGCAGCACAACATGGCTAGCAACTCGAGCAACGGTCCGAATACCCCGGCCGGCGGCGCCCCCATCGAAGGCGGCGTGATTCGTCGACTCGCGGGCGGCATTCAGGCGGGCGTGCGCTTGGCCCTGTCTGGCAAGACGCCGCAGGAGTTCTTCGGGCCCGGCCAATCGCTCGCGCCGGTCGCGCAGGAGGAGGCGCACGGTCGCGCGTTCGATTACCCGACCAACGTCAACACCACGACGCGGCCGCGCAGTGGCGAAGCGATCGACTTTCGGACGCTCCGCGATCTCGCCGACAACTACGACCTGGTGCGCCTCGCCATCGAGACGCGGAAAGACCAGATGGGCAAGCTCACCTGGACGATCAATCGCGCCGACGGGGCAGATCAAGACGACACCGCCAAGGCCATCGAGGCGTTCCTCCGCGAACCGGACGGCGAGCACGACTTTCTCGATTGGTCGCGCATGCTGCTCGAGGATCTGCTCGTCATCGACGCGCCGGCCGTCTACATCCGCCCCACGCTCGGCGGGCAGCCGTTCGCGTTCGAGCAGATCGATGGCGCGACGATCCTCCGCGTGTTGGACGAGCGCGGTCGCACGCCGCTGCCGCCGGCGCCGGGCGTGACGTTCGATCCGGCCGTCCACACCGCCTATCAGCAAATCATCAAGGGCCTGCCGGCGACGAACTATCACACCAATGAGATGATCTACAAGCCGCGCAATCCGCGCGTGCACAAGGTGTATGGCTTTAGTCCGGTCGAGCAGCTCCTCATCCTCGTCAACATCGGATTGCGCCGGCAAGTGCACCAGCTCGCGTTCTACACGGCGGGCAACATCCCCGAAATGCTCATGGCCACGCCGGCGACGTGGAATCCGGGGCAGATCGAGCAGTTTCAGAAACTCTGGGATCAGCTCATGCAGGGCGATCTCCAAGCGCGGCGCACGCTCAAGTTCGTGCCCGGTGATCTCAAGCCGGTGCCGCTCCGCCCCGAGACGTCCCTGTTCGACGTGTTCGATGAATGGCTCGCGCGAGTGGTGTGCTACTGCTTCAGCTTGCCCCCGACGGCGTTCGTCAAGCAGCAGAACCGCGCCACGGCCGAGAGCGCCCAGGAGGCCGCACTCGAGGAAGGCCTGGCCCCGCTCATGGAGTGGAAGGTCAACTTCGTCAACCGGCTCATCCGTCGCGCGTGGAACACGACCGACTACGTGTTCGCGTGGCTCGACGAGACGGCGACCGATCCGCTGGAGCAGGCGCAGATCGATTCGATCTATCTCGGCGGCGCGACCGGCCAGGGCAAGCAGGTGCGCTCGGTCGATGAAATCCGCGACGATCACGGCTGGGGCCCGGCACCGTCCGATGTGGTCGAGGCGAACACGCCGGCTCCGCCGCCGGCGCTTGTGCCGCCCGGCAATGCTACTGCTGGCGGTGCCGTTCCCCCTGCGTCGAGCACGCCCTCGTCGGCGGCTGGCGCTTCCGAGCCCGGTGACCCCGCGAAGAAAGTCGCGGGCACCGCGCTGCTCGGGAAGCGGAGGGCGCGAAGTCCACGCCACCTCGAGCGTCCCCCGTATTGATCGGAACCGCGCTACGATCGTCGTCGCGCGCGCCAAGCTCGCGCACGCGACCGCCAGCTTCTTCACCGACGCCGCGGCGACCCTCGCGGCGCAGATCACGGCGGCCCGGCGCGCGCTGGACAAGGCGAGCCACGTCACGAAGGCCGACGATGGCGACACCGCCGATCCGGATCCGGCCGAGGTGCAGCAGATTCTCGACGCGCTCGACTTCTCGGATTGGGACACGCTCCGCGCGCAGCTCGCGCCGCTCATGATCACGATCAGTCAGGACGGCGTGGCGGTCGCGTTCCAGCAGATCGGCGCGACGGAATCGGCGGCGCTGAGCGACATCGTCGATCAAGTCAACGAGGAAGCGGCCGCGTGGGCGCGCGATCGCGCGGCCGAACTGGTCGGCATGTCGTATGACGACGCGGGCGATCTCGTGCCCAACCCCGACGCCAGCATGGCGATCACCGAGTCGACGCGCGACATGCTGCGCGGCGACGTCGCCCAGGCCATCGCCGATGGCACGAGCACCGCCGATCTCTCCGACCAGCTCGCGGCGTCCTACGCCTTCAGCAGCGACCGCGCCGATCGGATCGCGCAATACGAAATCGGACAGGCAGACGTTCAGGGCAACCTCGCCGCCTACCGGGGCTCGGGACTCGTCTCCGGGAAAGAGTGGTTGCTCGGGTCAGAGCACGACGAGCCAGACGAATGTGTTCCCGGGCATACGCTCATCGCGACGAGCGTCGGCGACGTGCCGGCCTGTGAGGTCAAGATCGGAGATTTCGTGCTCACGCACTCGGGCGACTATCGCCCGGTGACGCGTCTATTTTCGCATACCATTCCGCGCGGATTATTCGTGCGGATACATTGCCGAGAGGGGCAAAATCGCACACCGGATCTAGCGCTGACACCGAACCATCCTGTACTAACTGCCGCAGGATGGATTCAGGCAGGCGATCTCCAAGTGGGAATGCTGCTGCGTTGCCGGCGCGCAGAGCCCGACGAGCCCGACCGTCTGTCCTCCGGTGGCATGGGACGCACAGCACCGCAAGGTTCTGTCGGAAATGGGCCATCACCGGAAACGCGAACCGCCGCTTGCTCGCGATATGGTGCATCTCCAACGGACCTCCCGAACCGCATAGCTCGCAGCGCGCCGGAAGGTTGCGCCGTCCCCACGCCGCGAACGCCGTGTGAAGCCGATACAATCCGGCGGTTCGGCCACCCTGCCAGTTCGGATTCCCGCCGCGACGCCGATCCCGGGAGAACCGTTCTCGGATCTCGGCCGGCATTTCCCATCCATGGGCATAGCGGCACGCCCGCGAGCAGTAGCGGCGGCGCGATCGCTCAGGTTGCTCGAACAGCACCCCGCACTTCTGGCATGGCCGGGCCACGGACCCACGATGGCGCGCGGGTGCCATCCGCCGCCCCTTACTGCTGCACGCACGGCTGCAAAACAGCTGATTCGGGCCCAGGAGGTATCGATGCTTTCGGGTCGGCGCTCCACACCGCGCACACGGCACAAGACGACTTGAGACGCGCCCCGCCGCGCGACACGCCATGCCACAAAACATTCGGCGGTCGGCCTGACGCTGACTCAGCGGCCGCGTCTTCCCGCCGTTGCGACGAACAAGCGCCATCGGCTGACCGCAGTGCGCGCACGTCTTTATCACGAAAGTATAATAACGCCATAGAGGAGGTCTTTCAATGGCGTTCGTTAGAGTTCATGGAATTCTATCCGATCAAG